>NZ_JAXCIB010000003.1:0-366428 GCF_035984995.1 Psychrobacter sp. PL15 | reverse complement strand
ATAATGTTTTCTCTAATTAAGGTAAGCTATTTAGCTTATCTCGTTTAGCGAGCTGACTAGTATATCATGTTGAAATAACCTGTCAAGCCTTTGTTTTAATTCGTTTCAGTAGGTTAGCTTGGTAGTTATTAAGTAATGAATTACTCTTAAACTTGCTAGCTTCCCTTGCTGAGGGGCGTATTATAGACACTTTTAATGTGGTGTCAAGAAGTTATTTTAAATTATTTGTATTTAGTTGCTAATGACCTTATATAATGACCCTGCATAAGGTTACTTATAAAGCTTACACACACTTGTATATAGAGATGATAATATTAAATTATTTGCTAGCTTTAGTCAATCTAACAGCTTGCTTATGATTATACTCCACACCATAGTTTTTCACTAATTCGTCCAACTATCTATCTATCTATCTATCTATCTATCTATCTATCTATCTCTACATAATATACAAAATCTGGCTAATATAAAAGACATAGTATTATTTTTTCGCCTATACGACTACTACTCACCACACAGGCCTCTACAGGCCTTTATTAGGTAGCGGAATATAATGGCACGGTTAACTCAAGCGTTATTTAACTCACTTATTATATAATTAATGTCTTATCAACATTAACTCTCGCCTTCTCCTGTCCCAGTTCTCCACTTTGGATAAGGTCTCCCCTTACTATCTAGTGTTTGTAGACAGTATTTGCTATAATGTCTGCTTTTATAGCATGACTTACCGACGCTGTCAGTTAACTGTATTTAAAGGGCAAACTGTCGTGTCTGATACTATGATAATGGTTCATAGTTGAGACAAGTGATTAACGATATTAGTTAAGCAACCTTAATGCATGCTATTAAGTCACAACATGCCGCAATGAGTGGTTATAACTTATGTAGTCTTACGGTCATATGATTGATGGTTGCAATCATCACTGCCAACAGACTCAAAACAGGTGAACAGATTATGGTAGCGATTACTTTACCCGATGGTAGCGTAAAAAACTTTGAAGGCAACACCTCTGTTATGGAAGTGGCGCAAAGCATTGGGGCAGGTCTTGCTAAAGCGACGGTTGCTGGGCGTGTAAATGGTCAGCTGGTTGATGCTTATGATCCTATCATTGCCGATGCTAAGGTCGAAATCGTTACTGCAAAAGATGAGGATGGGGTCGATATTATTCGTCACTCCTGCGCGCATTTACTCGGTCATGCAGTCAAGCAGCTGTATCCTGATGTAAAAATGGTCATCGGGCCAGTGATTGATGATGGTTTTTACTATGATATCTTTAGTGAAACACCGTTTACACCTGAGCACATGGAAAAAATTGAAAAACGCATGATGGAACTGATTAAGCAGGACTATGATGTTATTAAGAAAATGACCCCACGCGATGAAGTGATTGAGATATTCAAAGCACGCGGCGAAGATTATAAGCTCAAACTTATTAATGATATGCCAGGCGAAGATGCTTTTGGCTTATATCATCATCAAGAATACGTTGATATGTGCCGTGGCCCGCACGTTCCTAACACTCGTTTTTTGAAAGTCTTTAAATTAACTAAAATGAGCGGTGCTTATTGGCGTGGCGATGCTAAAAATGAGCAGCTGCAACGTATTTACGGCACAGCTTGGGCAGATAAAAAACAGCTAAAGGCTTATATCCAACGTATTGAAGAAGCCGAAAAGCGTGATCACCGTAAAATCGGCAAAGCGTTAAACCTATTCCATATGCAAGAGCAGGCGCCAGGAATGGTGTTCTGGCATCCAAACGGCTGGACCATTTATCAAGTACTTGAGCAGTATATGCGTAAAGTACAAAATGATAATGGCTATGAAGAAATTAAAACGCCGCAAATTGTTGATCGTAGCTTGTGGGAACGTTCTGGTCACTGGGGTAACTATGCGACCAATATGTTCACCACTTCTAGCGAAAGCCGTGATTATGCGGTGAAGCCAATGAACTGCCCTTGTCACGTACAGGTATTTAACCAAGGTTTAAAATCTTATCGGGATCTGCCACTCCGCATGGCTGAATTTGGCTCATGTCATCGTAACGAACCGTCAGGCTCATTGCATGGCTTGATGCGGGTACGTGGTTTTACTCAAGATGATGCCCATATCTTTTGTACCCAAGCGCAAATTCAGCAGGAAGTGGCAGACTTTATTCAGCTGACGCTGGATGTCTATGATGATTTTGGTTTTAAAGACATCATTATGAAGCTATCTACTCGTCCAGAGAAGCGCGTTGGTAGTGAAGAAGCGTGGGATTTTGCCGAAAAAGCGTTGGCTGAGGCCCTTGATAATTCAGGTCTGGACTGGGAATATTTACCTGGCGAAGGTGCCTTTTATGGTCCTAAAATTGAATTCAGTCTAAAAGATTGCTTAGGCCGTGTTTGGCAGTGCGGTACTATTCAGGTCGATCCTAATATGCCTGAGCGCCTTGATGCCGAATTTGTCAACGAACATGGCGAGCGTGAAGTACCGATTATGTTACACCGCGCCATTCTAGGCTCATTTGAGCGCTTTATTGGTATGCTTATCGAACATTATGCAGGTTGGATGCCAGTTTGGTTGGCGCCGCAACAGGTAGTGGTGATGAATATCACTGATAAACAAGCCGAAAGCTGCGAAAATGTGGTTAAAGAGTTGAAAAATGCAGGTCTACGCGCCATTAGTGACTTGCGTAACGAAAAAATTGGATTTAAGATACGAGAGAAAACACTAGAACGTATTCCCTATATGCTAGTATTAGGGGATAAAGAAGTTGAATCAGGCACCGTCAACGTCCGAACCCGCGAAGGTGAAAACCTAGGCGTGATGAGTGCTGCTGAATTTATTACATTAGTACAGACAGCTGTCGCCGAAAAAGGCCGACAGAACCCAAAAACAGATCAGGAGTAATACCTATTAAACAGTCAAACCGTTTGAACATCAACGAAGATATCAACGTTAAAGAAGTCCGTCTAGTTAAAGAAGACGGCGAGCAGATGGGTGTGGTCGATATTGATACCGCGATGAAAACGGCACGTGAGGACAATCTAGATTTAGTTGAGCTAGTCCCTGATGCCAAGCCACCAGTATGTAAAATCATGGATTATAAACATTTCCTCTATGATCAAAAGCAAAAGGCTAAAGAAGCTAAGAAGAACCAAAAGCAAACTCAGCTCAAAGAGATGAAACTACGTCCTAGTACTGAAGAAGCCGATTATCAGGTTAAACTGAAGAAAATCGTTAGTTTCCTAGAAGACCAAGACAAGGTTAAAATCAGCATCCGTTTCCGTGGTCGCGAGATGGCACACCAAGATATCGGTCGTAAACAACTCGATCGTATTATCGAAGATACTGCTGATATCTCAAACGTCGAACAATACCCAAAAATGGAAGGTCGACAAATGGGTATGCTGTTAGGGCCTACGAAGAAAAAATAGGAAGATGCTCAGCTTTAGATGCCGGAATAACGTGTTTATATTTTTTAGCCATCAATATGCTGCGGGATATTGATGGTTTTTTGCTATTTGGCATGTACTTAGGGTTTTTGATCACTTTTTACCACTAAATAGCTTTGGTCTGGCACTACTTTACAAAACCAATCTTCATTCGCACTTAAGAACGCGGTAATCTTAACGCTTGGTTACGATGTATTAACTATAATAATTAAAATAAAACAGCTGTAGTGTATCTAAGCTATATATAACTATAGTTCAGGTCACCATATAAGGTTATCACTGGATAAGGTTAAGGCCGCTACCTAAAAACATATTTTCCCTGACCATCGTTAATTATAGGAAACTTTATGCAAGAGTTGACCCCACCAAATAACGCTAATGTCCCAGGCATTTCATTAACACCCCCTTCAGCAGTTAAAGAAGTACAAAAGAGTGAGGCGGATCAGATGGTCACGTTGGATGAAAGCCAAATTCCAGAGCTTGATGCCAAAGTCGATGCTTTCGTCGATCATGTGATTAGTAACTCTGTACACAGCCCTGAATTTAAACAGAACGTCGAATCTATTCATAACTTAGGTAATAAAGAAATTCGTGAATCTGCACAAGTTTCTAACCGGATGCTAGAGCTACCTGCAAAAAGCCTGAATGACAGCTTATTCGATAACTCACCCATTGCTAAGTCGTTAACAGAGCTGCGTGGCATTGTCGAAGATTTGGACCCCAGTAAAAAAGAGCTGACTAGCTCACGCAAACTGTTTGGTTTAATTCCTTTTGGCAATAAAGTACAAGATTATTTCCGCCAATACGAATCAGCACAATCACATATCAATGCAGTAGTAACCAGTCTATATAATGGTAAAGATGAGCTGCTCAAAGACAATGCGATGATTGAGCAAGAAAAAATAAACATGTGGGACTTGATGCAGTCTATTCGTCAATACGTTTATGTTGGCAAAAAAATCGATGAGCAGTTAGAGCAAAAAATCTACGCGATTGAAGCCACTGATCCGGAAAAAGCGCGTATTATTAAAGAAGAGATGCTGTTCTATGTACGCCAAAAAAACACTGATTTCTTGACTCAGTTGGCAGTGAATGTACAGGGTTATTTAGCACTTGATACCATTCGAAAAAATAACTTAGAGCTGATCAAGGGAGTAGATCGTGCCACTACTACTACGGTCTCAGCATTACGTACTGCGGTAATCGTTGCTCAAGCAATGACCAACCAAAAGCTAGTGCTTGACCAAATTACAGCGTTAAATAAAACCACCAGTAGTTTGATTGAGTCTACCTCTGCCATGCTTAAGCGCCAGTCAGGTGAGATTCATGAGCAAGCAACCAGTAGTACTATCGAGCTTGATAAATTACAAAACGCCTTTAATAATGTTTATGACACCATGGATATGATTAGTAATTATAAAGTTGAAGCACTAGAGAACATGAAACAAACGGTTAATACCTTAACCACAGAAGTAGATAAAGCGCAAAAATATTTAGACAAATCGAATCAGACTACCGTGCTTGAAGTGTCAAAAGAATTGGACAGTAAGAAGATAACAGATAACTCTGATTCTAGTAATGTTGATATTTAGAGTACCTTAACAGCAGTGACTGATTGAACAATAGTGCCAGATGCTAGCGGATACCTATGAGTCCATTGATGCAAGATATTGCTGCGGCATTGGTGTCAAGCCACGTTGTTCGTGTTAAGATAGTCCCCATTAATAATTTTAAAAAACAGATACGGTACTTTATGAGTTGGAATGATCCAAACGCCTCGGCTGAAGCCCAAAAATATGACAATCCTATCCCTAGTCGTGCGCTGATATTGAGCACGATTACCGAGCAAGGTGAACTCACGCATCAGCAGCTAGCAAAAGCTTTTAACATCGATGACCCTGATCAATTTGATGCTTTAGGCAATCGCCTTAAAGCCATGGTCCGTGACGGTCAGATCAACCGCGATGGGCGTCCTTATCGCTATCGCACAGTGACCCAGCACGATATCGTTAACGGTACCGTGTCCGCTCACCCTAAAGGTTTTGGCTTTGTATTGTTAAGTGATATGCCTGATTTATTCTTGCATGAGAAACAAATGCGCTGGGTATTTAATGGCGATAAAGTCGATGCTATTGGCACGTCTACCGACAACCGTGGACGTACTGAAGGGCGTATTGTCGATGTCACTGAGCGTCATCAGAACCATTTTATTGGCACGCTTGCTAAAGACGAAGACGGTTATTGTGTCGAGCTTAGTAGTCCGAACAATCATCAGCCGATTACGGTTACTGAGGACAATGTACAAGCCCTTGGTGCTAAGCAAGGCTCTCCTGTTAAAGTAGATGTGATTGACTGGCCAAATCAACACGAATTTGCCACTGGTAAAATCACTGAAGTACTCTCTGATGAAAACGATCGTGAGCTTATCATTGAGACTACTTTACTCAACTACGATATTCCTTCTGAGTTTAGCGCAGCCGCACTTAAACAAGCCAGTGACTATCGCGAGCCTAGCAAAAAAGACTTAAAAGGTCGTACCGATTTACGTGAGTTACCGCTAGTTACTATCGATGGTGCGGATGCACGTGACTTTGATGATGCGGTATTCGCCGAAAAGCGCAGTGGTGGCAACTATCGCGTATTGGTTGCTATTGCAGATGTTAGCTATTATGTCACACCGAACTCGCCACTTGATCTAGATGCTTATGAACGTGGTACGTCAGTATACTTCCCGCATCGCGTGATTCCAATGTTACCTGAAGTGCTGTCGAACGGTCTGTGTTCACTGAACCCAGAGGTTGACCGTCTATGTATGGTAGCGGATATCAAAGTATCGCGTGCAGGCAAGGTCACCGGTTATGAATTCTATCCAGGGGTTATGCATTCACAAGCGCGTCTGACCTATGATCAAGTGAATACTTATTTTGCTGATCCAGAAGATGACAGTATTCCTAAGTCGTTAACAGAAAATAAAGCGGTTAAGAAGTCTGTCGATACTTTGCATCAACTATATGACCTACTCCTCAAAAAGCGTGAAGAGCGTCATGCGATGGAGTTTGAGACCGTTGAGACTTATATCCAATTCAACGAAAAAGGTGGTATTGCGGCCATCTTACCGCGTACTCGTGGCGATGCGCATAAACTTATCGAAGAGTGTATGCTACTCGCCAATACCTGTGCGGCCAATTTTGCGCTAAAAAATGAACTGCCCGTGTTGTATCGTAACCATGATAAACCTGATGGCGAAAAGTCGATGCGTATTCATGAATATGCAAAAAACTTTGGCTTAAGCTTCCCAGAAGAAAACCCAACGCAAGCAGATTATCAGCGTATTATTGAAGCAACTAAAGACCGTCCTGATGCGATTAGCGTGCATAGTATGCTGCTACGCTCAATGATGCAGGCTAATTACGCGCCTGACAACATCGGTCACTTTGGCCTAGCCTATGACGAGTACAGTCACTTTACCTCGCCGATTCGCCGTTATCCTGACTTGATGTTACACCGTGCACTCAAAGCCAAGGTCACTAACAGCAAACAGCCAGAGATGGAGTTCTCTCTTGAAGGCGCTGGAACGCAAACGTCAGACACAGAGCGCCGCGCTGAAAAAGCCTCTCGTTTTGTAGAGTCTTGGCTCAAGTGTCATTACATGAAAGATCACGTCGGCGAAGAGTTCGATGGTGTGGTTACTTCTGTGACTAACTTTGGGCTGTTCGTGACCCTAAAAGACTTATATATTGATGGTCTGGTGCATATTTCTAACGTTGGTGATGATTTCTTTGTTTATGACGAAAAGCAGCAACAGCTTATTGGTAAAGACAAAGGCACATTGTTTGGGCTTGGTGATGCGGTACGAGTAAAAGTTGCTGGAGTCAATATGGACTTGCTACAGATCGACTTTGATTTGAAAGCTAAGCTACAAGCGAGCCAGATGAACCAAACCGAAGCGAGCCCAGCTAAGAAAAAACGGCGTCGTAGTAATAGCAACGGTAATAGCAAAAAAGACTAATGCCATTTGCATAATAGATACTTATAAAAAAGGCTAACGTTATCGTTAGCCTTTTTTATGCCTTTAACTTTATAATAGTCTGCACAATCATATTGTAAACAACGCGAGACTTCATCGTTCATAGACTCTCAAAGTTACCTGTTTGCCTTCTCTTTAACAAGGGGTATTCTCTAATAGGTAACTCTCTGTAATATAGTTAAAATACCTTAAAAACGCTAGGGTACTGCTGGTATAAGCTTTTTGCAGCCTCTGTCTGCGTAGGCACAGCAAGCAAGAAAAACTTATACCAGCAGTAGGTTATGTATCGATATTACTTTTCATTGACTATAGGTAACTCTCCATAATAGTTGATTCTCTCTAATATTTGAGACTATCACTTCCAAGATTACGCTTGGATACCAAGCTCTATGCTACATTTTTCGTGCCTACTTATATAAAAAAACTATTTTCATTCCATAAGACGGCTATTCTTGTGGGCTATTTTTATCTAATAAATCAGTCTCATCAGAACTTTCAGCAATTTCTTGTTCTACTTTTTCCATCAGTTTCTTATCAGGACGAGCGCTGAGCACATCATCAGCATCATGTCCTTGCAAGATATATTTAGCACGTGCTTTAGCCTGTTTTTTATCTCTATCATCAACTGTGTTCTCATTACCAGGTATATCATCTGTCTGTGCAGACGTGACGGTAATTTCAGGGTCAGCCTTACCCCTATTGTTAGCATTTTGCATGTGCTCAAGTGCTTCTTCTAATTTATGATTAAAACGTAGCCGATAAATGGGTTCAGGTAAGCTAAAACCTTCATTCTCTAGAGCATGCTTAGTTTCGCGGATAGCAATACTACGGGCTTTTAAAAAGTCGGTTGCTGATTGGTTGACCCATACTTGAAACTCAAGAAGAATATTAGAATCACCAACCTCGGTAATAATGGCAATGGCTTTAGGCTTAACCAATACAAAGTCTAAGGTACATATAGCATCAATCCCAACCTTAATGGCGGCAAGCGGATCATCGTTAGCATCAACGCCCAGCTCAAAGGTAAAACGGCGTTCAGGGTTTTTAGTATAGTTTAGGATGGTACTTTTAAAAACTTCAGCGTTAGGAATACGTAGCTGATTACCATCTAGAGTCATCAAGATGGTCGCCCGCGAAGTAAGGCGCACCACGATTCCTTCTTTACCATTAATGACTATTTGGTCACGAGCACGAAATGGCTGACGAATACTCAACATCAATGACGCAATGTAGTTTTCAATCGTGTCTTTTACCGCAAAACCGACGGCTATACCAATCACCCCTGCACCACCGAGCAGCGTTCCTAGTATGGTCTCTGCCCCCACTAGGCTTAAGGCTAATATCAAACCAAAGATAATAAAAATAACCTTGACGGTTTGCGATAACAGCTCAGCAACGAATGGATTAGGCGTCAGGCGTTGCCACATCTTTTGCCGATTGGACAGCCAGGTACCAAACCAAGTGATGATACCAAAAATCACAATGCCCACCACTAGCAATGGCAACGCTTTAATCAAGGTTTTACTTTGATTTTTGAGGCCTTGATATACGGTCGTGACGTTGTCTTGCACGTCTAGAGTGCGGTTGATTTTATCTTCTACCGTCACCACATCAGTTAGACGGTTAGTTAAATTAATAGCCTGCTGGGCTTTTTTTTCGTTAGGGGTTTCACCCGTTAAAGTAACAACACCTTGAGTGACGCTAACATTAACAGCTTGCAGACCTTCAATTTCAGAAAAAATACCACTGATACGTTGACGAATATCATTGTCTTTTAGCAGTTTAGGTGTGGTTTCAATTCGGGCATTATTGGTGCTCTCACCACCGATACTAGGTGGCGGCGCAATTGGCGCAGGGGTTGCTGGTAACGCACTGCTGTCTGAAACACTGTTAGTAGCAGAGTTGCTATTAGAATAGTCAGCAGTGGTATTTTCAGCAGAACTGTTAGCAGTGTTAGGCGGCGTGATGGACTCAGCCATTGCTTCAAGACTGCTAATATCTGAGACCCTAGTTTCGACTGCCTCGTTGTCATCAGCAGCATAGACAGGTAAAATGCACGTGATGCTTAATAGCAACAGCTGACCCCATACTAGCAGACTTCTGCGTATAGAGTAGCAATCAAGATAAGCGGCCATAAGTGTCCTTTATGGTGATCTATTCATACTATAAACGTAGAGAATGTTACCGATAGATTGTTTAAGGCTTTTTACTGTCCAAGTAGGTCTGCGCCTCGCCCAAGTCTAGTGTGCCTTCATAGATAGCACGACCAGTGATGATACCTTCGATACAGTCGCCATAAGGCTTAAGTAATTTAATATCTTGCATATCAGTTACACCACCAGAAGCAATAACCGGTAAACCACCTTCACGTGCCAAATTGACCGTTTGCTCAACATTAACACCTTGCATCATGCCATCACGAGCGATGTCAGTATAGACAATTGAAGATACACCCACATCGGCAAAGCGCTTGGCTAACTCTGTCGCTTTAGTATCGGTAACATTCGCCCAGCCGTGAGTAGCAACCATGCCATCTTTGGCATCAATGCCAACAATAATATGCCCAGCGAATTCGCGGCAAGCTTCAGCAACAAACTCAGGATCCTCGACCGCCTTGGTGCCGATGATAATATAAGTCAGACCAGCAGTGATATACTGCTCAATAGTATGCAAGTTACGAACGCCACCGCCAAGCTGAATGGGTAATTTAGGAAAGGCTTTAGCAATATCATGAACCACGCGCTTATGTACTGGTACGCCATCAAAAGCGCCATTTAAATCGACCAAGTGTAAGCGCCTTGCCCCTTCTTTTACCCAACGCGCCGCTATGGCTACTGGGTCATCAGAAAACACCGTGTCGTCTTCCATACGACCTTGTTTTAAGCGGACACATTTACCATCTTTTAGATCAATAGCAGGAATAATTACAGGCACAGCACACATATAGCGCTCCTTATAAAACGTGACATCAAAAATAACATCAAAAATAAAACAATAATTGAAAAACACCACTCAAAAAATGATTTAGAGAATAAAAGTAGATAAATAATAGATTTAAATATTACCTAGAATAAAATACTGACGATTGTAAAATAAGATACTCATGACTGTAAGTTTTGACATCGACAATCAGCGCTAATATTAAGCAATATTCAATTACTAACTGGCAATTTTAGGTTAATTTAGCGTATAATCCTAGGCAAATTTACATTTGTTTCTGTTTAAAAAAAGCCTGGCATCTACTCCTTGGTATCTACTCATAATATAAATGTTTTACATCGAGCAATAGATACTTTAGTGACGCGTACTACTTTGTGCGCAGCCAGAATAACGCAATAAAATGAGGCACAGTCAGTCATGATGTTACGTAATATTGGCGATATTGACAGTCACTTTAGTAAATGGCCCAATTAACGATTTCAATATGCAACGTTTAAAACGCTATCATAGGTTATTAAATGCAGGTTAGATACCTTTTCATAAGGTATCACCAAGTCGTCCACCCCTAGATAATTAACAGATTGGTTAGCAAGGTTTGCGTCAGTCACTTCACTAGGTTATCTTTTGACCAGTTTGTCATTGAATGATAAACCTTGGTCTTACAAGTTTTAAAATTTTAACAAACGTATATAAAACTGTCTATTACTTAATAGCAATCACTTTTAGCGACTAGCTTCAAGGGTTCTCTTAAGTTTGATAGATTTAATATACACCTTGGTAGCCAGTCGCCACTTTGGTCATTCGAATAAGACATTAACGTGTTGTTAAGGAGTCTAAGGTCAGCGTTAATACTCTTACTTGCAGTTATGATAAGCGTTATTTTTAAAGGTCTTTACCAGTTCCCTGTTATAAGGAATGGCTGGTTAAAGGTTCTTATAATGCCAATATCTATACTGCCGATGTGCCAAACAGGACGTCTGGTATCGTTTCAGACTATGGACTAAGTTTTCGCTTATGATTACCATCAAGAAAGGTTTGGATTTGCCCATCACTGGTGAACCCTCACGCGAGATATCTGAGCACAGACCTGCACGTGTGGCACTGGTTGCTTACGATTATGTAGGCATGAAGCCTACTATGAACGTCAAAGAAGGTGACATCGTAGCAAAGGGTCAGCCCGTTTTTGAAGATAAAAAACGAGCCGGAGTTATTTACACGGCTCCTGCTGCTGGCAAGGTCGTCGCTCTCAACCGCGGCGAACGTCGGGTGTTTGAAAGTCTTGTGATTCAGGTTGATCCCAACGGTGAAGAAATAGAATTTCAGAGCTATGACTCCCGGCAGCTTGCTGACTTAGATTCTAAAATCGTTGAAACCCAACTACTTGCCTCTGGCGAGTGGACGGCGTTTCGCACGCGTCCTTTTAGCCGCTCTCCTGATATCGGTGCCCGTCCGCATGCCATTTTTGTCACTGCTATGGATACCAACCCATTAGCATTTGACCCTATGCTGCTGATTACTGAACAGTTTCAAGCGTTCAATGACGGAATATCAGTATTGTCGACCCTCAGCCCAAAAACCTTTGTCTGCCATCATGGCGATGCTCAGCTGACGCCAGCGCCAAAAACGGCTGCTAATAACACTACTGAATATCATAGCTTTTCTGGTAAGCATCCAGCGGGCCTTGCTGGCACGCATATTCACTTTTTGCATCCTATTGCTCGCGGTGTGAGCGTCTGGACAATTGGCTATCAAGACGTGATTGCTATCGGCAAGCTATTTACCACCGGTCGTTTGTATACTCGTCGTTTGCTGAGCTTAGCAGGTCCTGCGGTCAAAGACCCACACCTTATCGCCACCGAACGCGGTGCTGATGTGACCGCTTTGACCAAAGGTCAGCTGGTCAATGGCGATAACCGTATTATCTCAGGCTCTGTGCTCTCTGGTCGTAAACTGTTTCCCAATATCTCATATCTTGGCCGCTTTCATGACCAGATCAGCGTATTAACTGAAGGTCATGAGCGTCCTGCATTCCATTTCTTACGCGCAGGCAAAAACCGTTTTTCTCAATTACCAATTTATATTTCGCATTTCTTTCGTAAGAAAAAATACGCTTTTACTACCACAACTAATGGCTCGCCGCGCGCGATGGTGCCGATTGGGGTTTATGAAAATATTATGCCGCAAGACTATCTGCCTACGCAATTACTACGCGCACTGATCATCGAAGACATTATCACTGCGGTTGATTTAGGGGTCCTTGAATTGGATGAAGAAGATTTAGCACTATGCACTTTCGTTTCTCCTGGCAAGTATGAATACAGTGATATTTTGCGTGATAACTTAACGCGCATTGAATTGGAGGGCTAACCACGATGAAATTTTTCCACAACATGTTCGATCGTATGGAGCCGTCCTTCACTAAGGGTGGCAAGCACGAAAAGTATTATGCTATCTTTGAGATGTTCGATACTTTTTTGCGTCAACCAAGCTCAACCACTTTTACTTCGTCACACGTACGCGATGGTATTGACCTTAAGCGTATTATGATTACCGTATGGATGTGCACTTTCCCAGCGATGTTCTGGGGCATGTACAACGTTGGTCATCAAGCACTGACAGCAGTGGAACGACTTGGGCTACAACCTGATAGCTGGCGTACTGTTATTACTAGCATGGTAGGCTATAACCCAGAAAATATCTGGGCCTGCTTTGTCTATGGCGCGATGCAATTTTTACCGATTTATATCGTCACCTTTGTGGTCGGTATCACTTGTGAGATTATATTTGCTGTGGTTCGTGGCCATGAGGTAAACGAAGGTTTCTTTGTCACTTCAGTACTCTATGCACTGATCATGCCACCAGATATTCCATTATGGCAAGTCGCCTTGGGTATTATCTTTGGGGTAGTCGTTGCTAAAGAAGTATTCGGCGGTACAGGCAAGAACTTCCTCAACCCTGCGCTATCGGGTCGTGCATTCTTATATTTTGCCTATCCAGCTTATATGTCAGGCGATTCAGTATGGACCGCAGTCGACGGCTTTTCAGGGGCCACACCTCTTGGCCTAGCAGCGATTGGGGTCACTCCAGAAAAATTCATAAATGTGTATGGTAACGCCATCACTTGGGGCGATGCTTTTTTAGGCAATATCCAAGGAAGTATTGGTGAAGTATCAACGCTGGCCATTCTACTTGGCGCTGTCGTTCTACTTTCAATGCGTATTGCCTCATGGCGAATCATATCAGGCTGCGTGATTGGTCTTATTGCCACCTCATCTATCTTTAATATGATTGGCTCTGAAACCAATTCAATGATGAATATGCCCTTCTACTGGCACTTAGTTATTGGTGGTTTTGCCTTCGGTGCCGTATTTATGGCAACCGACCCTGTGTCAGCCGCACATACCAATAAAGGCCGCTGGGCCTATGGTATTTTGATTGGCTTTATGACCGTATTGATTCGGGTAATCAACCCAGCATTTCCAGAAGGCATCATGCTCGCTATTCTTTTTGCCAACTTATTTGCCCCACTGTTTGACTACTTTGTGACCCAAGCAAATATCAAACGCCAAACTGCACGGAGGGTTCGTTATGTCGAAGCCCAAAAGTAATAACAAGAAAACTATCAGCGTGGCGTTAACGCTATGCTTGGTGTGTTCAGTATTGGTTTCAGCAGCAGCCGTCGGTCTAAAACCGTCGCAAGTCGAGAATGCTCGGTTGGATCGCAATAAGAATATCTTGGTCGCTGCTGGTATGTTTGACTCGGCTTCTGATACCAATGAAGATGTCGCTGAGCGTTTTAAAGACTTCGATATCAAAATTGTTAACTTAAACAAAGGCAATTACTTAGATGATGAGGCCTTGGAGGCTGTTGGTATTGCCGATCGTAATACTTATGACATCAGTCAAGCAACTAAAAATCAGGCCCTAAGCGAAGATTTAGGGGATAACGACCCTGCCAGTATTGGTCGCAAGCCTAAATACGCTAAAGTCTATGTAAAAAACGACGATGCCGGTAAACCTGAAATGGTGGTACTGCCAATCCAAGGTTACGGCCTGTGGGGTACTATCTATGGTTTCTTGACCCTTGAAGGCGATATGAACACCATCAAAGGTATTAGCTTTTATGAGCATAAAGAAACCCCAGGCTTAGGGGCTCGTATAGAAGAGCCTAAATGGCGTGCAATGTGGACGGGTATCCATTCTTATGATGAGAGTGGCGAGGTTGCCACAGGTGTGTCTACTTCAGGTTCAAAAGAAAACTGGGTCGATGGAATTAGTGGTGCAACGCTAACCAGCCGCGGTGTCAGCAACATGATTCAGTTTTGGTTAGGTGAGCAAGGTTACAAGCCTTATTTAGATCAAGTGCGTGAAGAAACCGGTCAGACCATTGACAATACTAACGCACGAGCAAAGCCAGTCTCTTACAAAAAGCTAGGTCAAAATCCAACTCCACACCTAGCTCAACAACAGACGCACCCCGTAACCGAGCTGGCATCAATAGCACCAGTAGTACACGGCAAGGAGGCTTAACGTGGCTGATACAAAAAGTATTTTAGTTTCCCCTATTTTTGATAACAACCCGATTGGCTTGCAAATATTAGGTATTTGTTCGGCACTGGCCGTGACTACTACCGTCGCTAATGCGATGGTTATGAGTGTGGCGTTGACCTTAGTAACCGCATTTTCAAGCTTCTTTATCTCGATTATCCGTAAACAAATTCCATCAAGCATCCGTATTATCGTACAGATGACTATTATTGCCTCCTTGGTTATCTTAGTCGATCAGGTATTAAAAGCCGTCGCTTATGATGTCAGTAAGGGACTGTCGGTATTCGTAGGCTTGATTATCACTAACTGTATCGTGATGGGTCGTGCAGAAGCGTTTGCGATGAGCAACCCACCGGTACCCAGCTTTTTAGATGGCATTGGTAACGGTTTAGGCTACTCTGCCGTATTATTATTTGTGGCCACTATTCGTGAAATATTAGGCTCAGGCAGCTGGTTTGGCTTTACATTATTACAAACGACTACTGATGGCGGCTGGTATGTACCCAATGGCTTATTATTATTGCCACCGTCAGCGTTCTTTATTATTTCCTTATTTATCGTCATTGTGCGTATTTGGAAGCCGGAACAGGTGGAAGATGCGGAGTTCGTAATGAAGCCGCAGTCTAGAGGCATGGCACAAGGAGGCGGTCACTAATGGGACATTATGTTAGTTTATTTATAACCTCGGTCTTTATCGAAAATATGGCATTGGCCTATTTCTTAGGCATGTGTACCTTTTTGGCGGTATCGAAAAAAGTTTCCACTGCTATCGGTCTTGGTGTGGCAGTCATTTTTGTTATGGCGCTCACCGTACCGCTGAACAACCTATTGTTTCAGTTCATCCTCAAGGATGGCGCATTAGCATGGGCAGGTTTCCCTGATATCAATTTGAGCTTTTTAGGCTTGCTCAGTTATATCGGTCTTATCGCTGCTGTAGTGCAGATTCTAGAGATGTTCCTCGACAAGTTTGTCCCAAGTCTGTACAACGCGCTTGGGGTATTCTTGCCACTGATTACGGTCAACTGTGCCATTTTAGGTGGTGTGCTATTTATGGTTGAGCGCGACTATAACTTTAGTGAATCCGTGGTGTATGGTGTTGGTGCTGGCTTTGGTTGGGCACTTGCCATTACCGTTTTAGCGGGTATTCGTGAAAAACTCAAGTACTCAGACATTCCAGCGCCGCTGCGAGGTCTTGGTATTACCTTTATTACGGTTGGTCTCATGTCACTGGGCTTTATGTCTTTCGGTGGCATGACAATTTAAGACATTGTGCTTAAAACCATACTTAGGTATTTGACCTATTTAATTCATTTATTAGGTAGCGGTTCGGGGACAAGCATTGTTGCCTATCCCCTCATCCCTACCCCATAGATTAAGGATACATATCATGGATTATGCTACGGCGATTGGTGGCGTTGCTATGTTTACCTTGATCATCATGGGCTTGGTTGCCATTATTTTGGCGGCGCGCTCAAGACTGGTCAGTTCAGGCGATGTTACCATTCATATCAATGAGAACCCCGACAATGACGTAGTGACGCCAGCAGGCGGTAAACTACTCCAAACTCTTGCTGGTGAAGGTATATTTTTATCTTCAGCCTGTGGTGGTGGTGGTACGTGTGCGCAATGTCGCTGCCGTGTCATAGAAGGTGGTGGGTCTATTTTACCCACAGAAGAAGGCTACTTTACTCAAGGTGAGATTCGCAATCATATGCGCCTCGCTTGTCAGGTCGCTGTTAAGCAAGACATGCAGATTGAGATTGATCCTGAATTCTTTGATGTACAAAAATGGGAATGTGAGGTTGTCTCTAACGATAACGTAGCGACCTTTATTAAAGAATTGATACTTAAGATTCCAGAAGGCGAAGAAGTGAAATTTCGCGCGGGTGGCTACGTACAGTTAGAAGCGCCACCGCATGAGGTACATTACAAAGACTTTGATATTGATGAAGAGTATAAAGAGGATTGGGAAAAATTCGGCATCTTTAATTACGTCTCAAAAGTTGATGAGCCGGTCATTCGTGCCTATTCAATGGCCAATTATCCAGACGAACGCGGCTTAATTAAGTTTAATATTCGTATTGCTAGTCCGCCACCACGTGGCCCTGATGGTATTCCACCAGGTAAAATGTCTTCGTGGACGTTTAGCTTAAAACCTGGTGATAAAGTGACGGTATCTGGTCCTTATGGTGAGTTCTTCGCTAAAGAGACTGAAGCTGAGATGATCTTTGTGGGTGGTGGTGCCGGTATGGCCCCCATGCGCTCGCACATTTTCGATCAACTTAAACGCTTAAACACAGATCGTAAAATTACTTTTTGGTACGGTGCACGTTCTATTCGCGAGATGTTCTACGTGGAAGATTATGACCAGCTGCAAGAAAAATTCTCTAACTTCAAATGGCATGTGGCCTTGTCTGATCCACTACCAGAAGACAACTGGGATGGCTATACTGGCTTTATCCATAATGTCTTGTTGGAAGAGTATCTAAAAGATCATCCAAATCCAGAAGACTGTGAATATTACATGTGTGGGCCGCCAATGATGAATGCGGCAGTAATCGACATGTTGCACAGCATGGGTGTGGAAGACGAGAATATCGCGCTAGATGACTTTGGTGGTTAGACAAACACCATATGCTTATGACACCATATGCTTATGACACCATACACTTATGACACCATACGCTTATGACACCATACGCTTATGAATAGTTATCCAATCAAGAGTCTCAATTGAGGCTCTTTTTTTGTGTCTCTGATTTAAATCTATAGTTAAAATACCTTAAAAACGCGACGGTACTGCTGGTATAAGATTTTTGTAGCCTCTGTCTGCGTAGGCACAGCAAGCAAGAAAAACGTATGCCAGCAGTAGGTTATATATCGATATTACTTTTCATTGACTATAGCTTTGAATTTTGATATTACAAATCTAAATAGTAAGTTGATTGCCCTCTCTTATACTATGAATGATCTATTACCTTAAGGAAGGACTCTTATGAAAGTAAAATATAAAAACTTGACCATTTGGATAACGGGTGCCTCAAGCGGTATTGGTGAAGCCCTAGCGGTGGAACTTGCCGGACGAGGTGCAAGAATTATTCTCAGCGGTCGTAACAGTGAAAAACTAGAAGCGGTCAAAAAACGCTGCAAACAGTCAAAAAAACATATCGTAATCCCTTTTGATATCAGTGACGTCGATCAAACAAAACAAGCCTATTACTCTGCAAAAGAACAAGCAACACATATTGATTGGCTGATTAATAATGCTGGCGTCAGTCAACGCTCGTTAATTATGGAAACAACCGAGGAAGTTGAGCGTCAATTAATGGAGATTGATTACTTTGCGCAAACTCGTCTGACAAGATTGGTGTTGCCAGATATGATTGCTCAAGGACAAGGCAAAGTGGTGATGGTATCCAGTATAGCCGGCCTGATCGGTACCCAATACCGCGGAGGATATGGGGCAGCCAAAGCCGCTATTCACATGTGGGCAGACAGTCTGCGGGCTGAATTGCACCATCAAGGGATAGAAGTGGCGAATATCTTCCCAGGGTTCATCCAAACCAATGTCTCTATCAATGCCTTAACTGGCGATGGTACAGCGCAAGGTACTATGGATGACGCTACCAATAAGGGCTTAACCGCCAAAGAATTTGCTAAGCAAGCCAGCAAAGCATTAATTAAAGGCGAGGAATATATTGTTATCGCGGGTCAAAAAGAAAAACTGGCAATGAGAGTCAATCGATTATCGCCACCCAAGCTTTATAAACTGATCCGTGAGTCTCAAGTTAAATAGCCAACTTAAATAACTACCTTGAACAACTGAGTTAAATAATTAAGCAAAATAATAGAAACACAAAATTTGCCTTTCGTTTATTGTGTTTAGTAGAGTTAAGGGGTGTAAAATGGATAGAATGCATTTGCAATCCCACTCATTCCTTACTCTTATTTGTGATACTTATGCCAAATTTAACGCAGTTCTCCCCCTCTCCTATACTCAATAGCGCCGTTAGTAATAAAACTATCTTTGGCGCGCTTGGTGTTGCCAGTCTTTTGAGCCTCAGCGCTTGTCAGCAGACGCCTGATTACAACTATCTGAGTGGCGAAACCATGGGTACTAGCTATCATATCAGTTATCAATTACCTGAAAATACAGATGAAGCAGACATTCAAACTGCCATTGATGAACGCCTACAACAAATCAATGACAGTATGTCTACCTATCAAGATGACTCGACCATCTCAAAATTCAATCAGTTAAAAAAAGAGACGCCGATAATCATTGATGCTGACTTTAGTCGTGTGCTTAAGGTCTCGCGTCAAGTCTACGAGCAGTCCGGAGGTGCCTTTGACCCCACAGTAATGCCACTTGTTGATACCTGGGGTTTTGGCAGCACTATGACCGTTGAGCGTTTGCAGAGCCCACCCAGCGCTAGTGAAATAGCGCAAGCGCTTGCCCTAGTAGATTTTGAAGGTGTGGTACAAAAAGATCAGAGTATTCATAAAACCAAAGACGGTATCGGTCTTGATTTTTCGGCAGTCGCTAAAGGCTATGGCGTCGATGTGATTGCTGATGTCCTCAAAGACCGCTATCAAATTCGCAACTATATGGTTGAGATTGGTGGAGAAGTTGCAACATCAGGAGTTAGCAGTCAGCAACAGCCATGGCAAATCGCTATTGATGCCCCTATTGAAGATAGTACTGTTAGCGCGCGCCAAACGATTGCTGCTATTCGTCAACCTATGAATAACGGCAATAAAATGCACTTGGCGACCTCTGGCAACTATCGCAACTCTATCGTGTTCGCAGGCAAGCATTATAGTCATACGATTGATCCCACTACTGGTGAGCCTATCGTTGGTGGTGTGCCCTCGGTAACGGTTGCTGCCGACTCAGTCGCACTCGCTGATGCTTGGGCCACTGCATTGACAGCCATGCCTTATGCTAAAGCCTTAGCGACCGCCAAAGAACAAGATATTGCGGCATTATTTGTAATACTGGCCGATGGGGTCCAAGCCGGGTCGACAGCTGACACTATTGATGATTGGCAAATAATCCAAACCCCAGCTATGCAACAACTACGCGCTGACAAAAAGCCCTAAGCGTTAACAATAAACTTTTGATCGCAAACAGGCAGGGCAAATTTTTGCTATACTGGTAGCAGTCATTGTTATAAATGACTGGTTCATTTTTTAAACACGAGGTTGCCCCATGCTTAGCCAATTACTTCCCATGCTAGCCATCACCTTTACCGTATTTGTACTGTTTTTTATCTTTATGGGTGTTGGTTATATGTTCAAAAAACAACCACTTAGAGGTTCTTGCGGTGGTGTTGCCAAATTAATGGGCAATGAAAAATGCTCGTATTGTGGTGATGATCCCAATAAATGCGACTCTATAAATGATAATCAGCAGATAGATTCTGTTAAAGCAGCTCAGTTGGGCAGTTCTGCACTATAACTTGTTTTATTATTCAACGTTTATCGACCTGCTAGACACAAGTAACCAGCGCTAAGTAACACGCTATGCTATCTTTTCATAATGTTGCTTAGCTCGCCACGACGGCCAATGGTTACCATACGCTAGTAGTCATTGTCTGCTACTGACCTCATAATAGTGTTAAATCTTATTCAAACTCTATTTAGACTAGATAATCTCAGTCGCTTTCTGCGATACTCATGCTTACTATATATTTTGATGCCTTATCTTTATTAGTTAACCTTGATAAACAGCTTTATTCAACTGCCTTGTTCAATATTTTATTATCTGCTTCCTACCAGTGATATGCGTTTTTTTCTAATTCTAATTTAATGTATCAAAATCACCGTCTTGGTGAAATTTTTTGGGTGTTATTTTATGAGTGGTGGTTCACCAGCGCTCTCTAATGATATGTATTTTTTCTCATTCTGATAGTCGTGCTGCTATGTCCACCCCTTCTGATTTACCGTCCAAGCCCAGCTCGGATTCGGCGCAACCGTTTAACCTTCCTTCTTCTAGATTTACTTTTTGGCTCGTATTATGTGCCATGATTTTACTAGGCACCAACATGCGTGCGCCCATTGTCGCGCTTGGCTCTATTGCACCCGTGGTGCAAGCAGCACTCAATATATCTGAGACCCAGATCGGTTGGCTGGGCGCGGTGCCAATGCTAACCTTTGCAGTTGGTGCACTTATTGCGCCAGCGATTGGCAAGCGTTTTGGTCTGGAAAACACCCTCATTGCAATGATTGTCTTTTTGACCATTGGTATGATTATTCGTACCATCATTCCGACCTGGATTGGGTTTTTGAGTGGCACACTGATTCTTACCTTAGCAATCGGGTTTGCCAATACTTTGGCAGCGCCAGTGATTAAACAGCGTACGCCCGACCATATCCCACTCGTGACGGGTTTATTCAGCCTGACCATGACCGTGACCGCAGGCATCGTTGCCGGAGTGGTACTACCATTGTCGGAGAGTATCGGCTGGCAATGGGCACTGGGTGGTTGGTCATTTTTAGGTCTCTTTGCGATTGTTATTTGGATATTTTTACGTTTGCGTTTGGGCTCATCTACCAATCAAGCCGTTGCTGTTGCGTCATCTGGATCGTCTAATATTTCTATGTGGCGAACGCCATTTGCTTGGCATATTGCGATCTTTATGGGTGTCCAGTCCTTGCTGTTTTATACAGTGGCTAGTTTTTTGCCCTCTATTTTGGTGAGCAAAGGCTTGTCAGCAGTGACAGCAGGACAGATGGGCTCGGTATTCCAGTTTATGGCGCCAGTATCCATTTTGAGTTTAACTTGGCTAATCAACCGCGGACGCCCGATTCAGGCCTTGGCAGTATTTGCAGCAGTATTGAACGTTATTGGTTTACTAGGCCTCAGTTATCTGTCTACTGACTTAGCTTGGTTGTGGTCAGGAATCATGGGGGTTGGTTGTTCGGCGATTTTCACCTTGAGTATGATGCTGTTTTCTCTGCGAACTTACACTGCCAATCAGGCCAGTGAGCTATCGGGTATGGCGCAAGCAGTCGGTTATATCATTGCATTTTTTGGTCCACTCGGTACTGGCTGGCTACACCAAGCGACTGGCACTTGGGACTTACCTTTATTAATCATGTTAATTTTAATGATTGGTAACGTTATCATTGCCTGGATGGTCAGTCGTCCAGTGATGGTTGACGGTAAACAAATATAAGGCATGTAGACTTGTGACAGATAGGCTTATATTGGTTGCAATAGACTAACTGTTTACCTGTACTATTGGGCATCAATATTCGCTAAGATTGCACTTTGATTGCACATTATATGTTACCCCAAAGTTTGTTAAATAAGGCGCGTTAAATATTCACAAATAGCCTTTGTTGAATGTTTAACGCGCCTTATTATTTGCTACACTGGACTGCTAGTATATAGGACAAGATAATCATGACGAGCTTCTCTTTTAGTTCAATTCTACGCTCGGCAACACAAGGCTCTTATCATTGTGTAGCAGCTGTGCTGCTACTGGTAACAATGGTACTAAGTGGTTGCCAAAAAGAGCCTGAATCAGCTGATACTCAAGCGACTAATACTCAAGTTGCGACCAATCAAACCACGACTGAGACCTCGACGCAGGCCGGCCAGCAACAAAATAGTGAATCACTGACGATATTGGCGCTAGGCGACTCACTTACTGAAGGTCTTGGGGTGGCAAGTGATGAAAATTATCCGGCTCAGTTGCAAGCACGCCTACAAGAACTGGGCTATAAGAATGCCAAGGTTATCAACTCCGGTTTGAGCGGTGAAACCAGTACTGGTTTGGTCAATCGCTTGGACTGGGTATTACAGACTAAACCTGACATTACTATTTTAACAGTTGGTGCCAATGATGCCATTCGCGGTATCGATGTGGCCACCGTTGACGCCAATATTCGCACAGCAGTTAAGCGCTTACAAGATAACGGCAGCCAGGTGATCCTAGGTGGTATGCAGATTTATGACAACCTAGGCTCTGATTATGTGCAGGCCTTTGCCGCCATGTATCCAAAAATAGCCGAAGATATGAACGTCACGCTTATCCCGTTTATATTAGAAGGGGTAGCCGCAGATCCAAAGCTTAATCAAGCTGACGCTATCCACCCTACTAGCGAGGGCTATACCATCATTGTTAATAATAATATCTTACCGATATTAAAACCTGAGCTTGAGCAGATAAAAGCGAATCAACAAGATTTATCAGGGCCAGCAAATACATCAGCAAATACAAAAATAGCCACGCCAACTGAGACTACGCAATGACCTTACTAGACTCACCCGCTTCATCAGAAGCAGCCTTAACGTCAGCATCTAGCAATGATGCATTACTTACTGCCGTACAATTAAACAAAACCGTCCATGTTGGTGAACAAACACTGTCCATCATTAAAGACGTAAACATTCATGTGAATGCTGGCGAGTTCGTAGTGATTATGGGTAAATCAGGCTCAGGAAAATCTACCTTGCTGGGATTGTTAGCGGCTTTAGATTATCCCGATAGCGGATCAGTGACCTTAGCCGATCAAGCATTGAATACCTTAGATGAGGATGCGCTAGCGGTTATCCGTCAGCGTGATATGGGCTTTGTGTTTCAGTCGTTTCACCTGCTACCAACCTTAACAGTCGCTGAAAATATCGCTTTCCCGCTCGATATTGCTCGTCGTCCTGATAAATTAAGAGTGACTGAACTGATTGAAGCAGTTGGACTGGGTGATAGGCGTAATAGCTTGCCCAGTCAACTATCAGGTGGTGAGCAGCAACGTACCGCCGTAGCGCGGGCGCTAGTATCACGTCCAAAAATTGTATTTGCCGATGAGCCTACTGGCAATTTGGATGAACAAAACGCGGCGCAAGTTATGCAGCTACTGTTAGATCTAAGGGAGCAAGTTGGCTCCGCATTAGTAGTAGTAACCCATGATGCGACCTTGGCCAAGATGGCCGATCGCGTTATAACTATGCATGATGGGCAGATTCTAGCCTAATGGATAATGAGTCAATGGATAAGCAACCTTCAAAGCTATTAACCAAGCAATCTCAAGGCATTATGAGTCAAATTTTTGGCCGTAACCTAGGCACCAAAGCGCTAAGTCGTAGTTGGTGGCGACGCTGGGTATATCCCGTATTGTTCTTACTGACTTTAACGTTATCGCTGGCCACTTATCTAACCCTCGACTCCATTCAACAGTCAGTGAATACCTATATCAACGACAATCAACGGGCACTAGTTGGTGGCGATTTGGTATTGACCAGTAATCAGGACTGGCCAGCAGAGGTTGTGAGCCAAGTTGAAACAATGACAGACTCGCAGTCGGTCTATGACTATCAGTTCAATGTAATGGTGGTCACAGATGAGCAGACTGTGCTGGCCCGGGTGAAGGCAATATCAGCTGCTTACCCCTTATACGGTGAGGTAGAGCTGGCGTCTGGACAACCATTAGCGCAACAGCTGACGCCTGACAGCGTCATAGTAGCCCCTGAGGTGCTGACCAGCTTAAACGTCCGCGTTGGGGACCGTATTACGATTGGTGAGGCTCAATTTACCATTGCAGATGAGCTGATTAAAGAGCCCGACCGTCCATTGACCGCGTTTGGTTTTGGTGGTCGGGTACTGATGCAACAAGACGCGCTGGCAGCAACCAATCTATTAGGGCAACGCAGCCGAGTGAGCTATCGTATTGAGCTGGCAGGTGACCCTGAGCTGATGGCGACTCAGCGCGAGCAATTGACCACAATAATTGCGAACTATCCCGATATTGAGCTGTCTGATGCCGAGTCAGCAGATACCTCGGTCTCGCAAATCTCCGACAATGTATTGATGTTTTTAAAGCTGCTGGTCATTGCAGTATTGCTGTTATCAGCCGTGGCGATGTATGGTGTTATTACCGCCTTTGTCACCAAGCAGCAGTCTAATAATGCCATTCGTTTGGCCGTAGGTGAGCCTATTGGATCACTTAAGCGTAGCTATTATCAACTGCTGATGGGAACGGCTATAATCGCTTGCATCGCGGCAGTATTGCTTAGCTTTGCGCTACTGAAGATTGGTCAACCCTATCTTGTTGCTATTTTACCAGCAGATATTGGCTTGATCATTAAACCTATCAGCGCGGTTAAAACCGTTGTGATTGCGTTAGTACTAACGGCATTAATTACACAGCGCGGCCTTAGTGCGCTCAACCATACCAAGCCTGCTACTTTACTCAACCAAGGGGCCAGTCAACAATCACAGCGCCTAACCTGGTATAAGCGCCTACCGATATTGTGGTATGGACTACTGCTGGCTGGACTGTATGGATTTTTTGCTTACGAAGTACAGTCATGGAAATTGAGCGCGCAGTTGCTTATCGGCTTAATAGTATTCATTGCCATATTTTGGGCATTGGCACGCGGTTGGTTGTGGTTACTCTCGCGCATTGCCATGCTCTCAAAAATAGGCTGGATGCCGCGTATTGCCATCCATAACCTTGCCCGCAAGGGCAATCAATCTGCATTATTCTTCGTTACCTTATCGCTTTCGGTAGCCGTACTGACCCTAATCACTACGCTAAATCATAGTATCAATGCACAGTTTGTGAATGCCTATCCTGAAGACGCGCCCAATATTTTTCTATTAGATATCCAAAGCGATCAACATGATGACATTGACTCCATGATTGAGGCACCGGTCAGTTATTATCCTGTCATTCGGGCACGCGTTGTGACCGCTAACGAGGTCCTAGCACAGGACATTGAGCCTGCCGATGGTTTTGATGACCCAACGCGGGTATTTAACTTAAGCTATGCAGATACGGTCATGAAGACTGAATTTATCACTTCTGCAGTACAAGATGGTGCCCTTTATGCGCCTATTACTAATCCGACTCTACAGAAAAATCAAAAGATAGAACAGCAATCAAGTCAACAACCCGCACAGCAAGTGCATCCGCTCTCTATCTTAGATACGGCAGCAGGTATGCTCAATGTTGAGATGGGCGATCAGATACGCTTTAATATTCAAGGCATCGAGATTATTGGCCAGATTACCAGTATTCGTTCGCGCTATGAGCGCGGCCCAAGTCCCTATTTTTACTTCTTATTTGAGTCATCAGTATTGTCTTCGGCCCCGCAAATTCAGTTTGCTACAGCTCACGTTATAGCCGATGAAATCCCAGAGCTACAAAGCAAAATTGTGCGGCGCTTTCCTGCGATTACCACTATTGATGGTACGGCGATTGCCCAACAAATACAAAGTCTAGTCATGCAGATGAGCCGTTTGGTGTATATCTTTACCCTACTTGCGCTGTTGACTGGGGTTATGGTATTAATCAGCTCATTACTATCTACCTCACAAGATCGCATGCAAGAAAGCGCCTCGTTCCGTCTGTTAGGGATGCAAAAGCGCGACTTGTATATGCTCAATATTTTAGAGCTTGGATTATTAGGTATTAGTGCTGCGGCATTTGCGGTGACTATCGCTAGTCTTGGTGCTTGGGCAGTTATTACTTACTGGTTTGATTTACAGTTTAGTATGCCGTGGGCCAGTATAGGTATTGGCAGCCTAGTATTAGTTGCCTTGTTATTTAGCATTTCGATTATCTACGTGCGCTTGGTTATTGGCCGCGGAATTATGGCACGGGTACGAGCGATGGTTTAGGGGTTATAGCGGAGACTTGAAAACCTATTATCTTTCAGTCTAAAAGAAAGGTATGCTGTTATTAGATTTTATATATTCTCATCTCATATAAGACTTATAAATAGCATTATCACTATTTTGTCCATTATAGGTTAAAGGATATTATATTAATAGATAATACATATTATAAATTAATACTAAATAAGATCAATATAATAAAGCAAACGTAAATAATTAATAATATCAACTACACTCAAAAGTGATCATAAAAATGGACATAAAGGATTTATGTAAGAAATCTGAATGCAGCAATATAGAGTATAAAAGCTCTTGGTACTGGGATTGTAATGATCCACAAACCAAAAGTATCGATAAAACGCGTTTATGGGGAGAGTTTATAAAAGATTTTCTTGCCCTAACCAATGCTAATTTAGATTGCTTTGATGAGATTCGTTACATGGTTATAGGTTTTAATGAAAGTACAAAATTATTTGAAGATTCGAATATAAGTGAGTACGATTTAAAATCTTTAAAAAAAGATATTAATGCAAAACTAACTAACGCCATAACAGATTTTTCAGAAATTAAATATAGTATAGAATTAGAAATCATTGAAAATAAGAATATATTAATATTTAAGATAGAACAACCCTATAGACTATACTATTTAAATACAGATATTCAAACTAATACAGTTAATTATAGAAAAAATACTGTTCTATATAGGGGTGATGATGGGAATTCTACTGGGTGTAATGAAAATGTAGGAGTTATGCCACAGCCACAAATAAAAGAACTAGAAAACAAAATACAGAAAAAATACGGTTCAAACTTTACTTCTATTGAAACACACAAGCCTACGACTATTTATAATACTGTATCGTCATACTTAGATAAAAACAAAACATTCACTATGAGTAAAGAATTTCCAATATTAAGTGATGATAGTAGAAAATATTTTGAATTATATGAACTAGAAAATTTCATGAATGGTGACAAAATATATATTGCGTTTATAGGCAATATTAATCTTAAAGGTTCTTTAGAAAATCTATATGCTACGTTTTTACAAAAAACCAAAGCTTCTACAAAACTACTATTACTCATAAATAAACCTTCTGACTCTTCACCCGAACGACGTATTGGTTATGTAAAAAGTACTTATAGAGGTATTTTTAAAAGTGATGGTAATATAGAATTTATTGACGACTTTGGAAAAAAATATTTGTATCAAGAATATCTACAACCAATGTTATTTAGTCAGTATTATCAAAATACAGAATTTTTTATTGAGAACTATTCTTCTAAAGTTGGTAGTAATGAAAAGCAAATTGTCGCTTCCAGACTTGTGAAAAGATGGTTTAATTCAGATAATAGTCCTTTAATAGTTCTAACTGGGCCTGGAGGAGTAGGGAAAACTACTATTGTAAGAAACTTTCTAAATACTAATTTAAAAATGAGTGAGGATCAATACGTATTATTTTTGGATTCTTCGGTACTTTTAGATCAGCTAAAAACAGATAGGGTTTCAACAATTTACGATCTTTATAAAGCTAGCATTTCAGATACGGGTTTGTTTACTGAAGAGTTATTTAAACTTTCCGTAGATAACGGTAGCTTTGTAATAATACTAGATGGTTTAGATGAAATAATTTCGGGTGTAAACATTGAATTTCAACTACAAAGTTTCTTAAAAAATATTTTCGATAGTTATTGTTTTAACCTTGTTAAAACAAAAATAATTATTACTTGTCGAGATTATATCTGGGAGGAAGCTTTCAATCAAATAAATGAAGAGTTTCGTATAGAAAATGTAGAAATACAGCCTTTTAATAAAAATCAAACTGAGCAGTTTTTTAAAAGTCGATTCAAGAACAATATAAGCTTACAAAAAAAATCAATGAGCCTTGTCCAGAAACTTATTGATCAGTCGAATGAAAATTATTATAGCCCTTTCATGTTAGATACTATAAGTAATTTAGTATCTAACGAAACTAAAAACGAAGATATAGAAAATATTTTTGATATTAAAAATGAGGAAGCGAAAGAATTAGGGCTAATAAAAAACAATATGTTAGATTATTTAATATATGCCGTATGTAAACGTGAAGTTAAAAAAATCGGTATCAGCTTTATTGAACAGATGAAAATACTTTGCAAACTGAGTACAATTAATAAAACAATAAATAAGACTGACTTTACTTTGATCGTCCAAGAGTTCATAACTGAAACTAACGATACTACTATTTCTCTCCTTCTGAACCATGCTTTTATCGATTACGCTACTGATAAATTGATTAATATTAGATATGACTTCTTAAAAGATTTTTTCCTGAAGATATCCATAGCACAGATGTTCTCTAATCAAACTATTGCCAATGTCCAGTTATTAGATTTGTTAGTATCTAGGGTTAGCTATTTAAATAACTTCTCCTTAGATATTGGTAAGCGACTTTATAAAACTGATATTGAAGATATAGTTGTCTCGACTTTACTTAATAGCGAAAATATTAACGATTTAATAAATATTAGTAATGAAGTTTCAGTAAGAAACAAATATTATGAATATACCTCTAATCTCTTTATACTATATTTAGGAATACTTAAATCTAAGAACAACTTAAATATACAAAAAGATCTTGATAAAGCTTTAGTAGATATTTTTTCAAATAATAAAGGGGGGATTGCTAAACTTTATCTATATAACATTAGGGAATTGAAAATAAACCCTAAACTAATATTTGATTTCAGCGATTTAACGATTAAGGATTGCTATATTTATGATTACTATGGGCTTGTAAACTGCATTTTTAACGAAGAAACCCTTTTTGAAAGTGGGGTTATTAAAATATCTCCCTCTAAGAAAACCAATTCTCAATTAAAAAAGACCCATCTTTCGAAAAAAATACTTTTACTAGATAATACCTCAGAAATCATAGACTCTATCGATAACCCTTCACATATAAGTGATGATATAAGTATGAAATCACTTAAGAGTCTTATTAAACTATTTCATAGCAATGGTAATTTTAAGCCCAGAAAGTCAGTAGAAATTAGAAAAAAGAAAGGGGGGTACTTAGTTGATCGTATGCTTAGTAGTGGTATTATTCAAACTAATAGAAACTCCAAGCTTAATCAGGAGGAGTTTGAAATAAACCCTGAGCTACAAGTCATATTGTTTCAGTTTTTAGATAGTGGTGTTACTACACCTGAAATTTATGAGATAATTAGAGACTTATAACTTACTATATTAACTTCATTAACAGGATTTTATGCTGCTATTGACCATCGTATTATAAGGATTTTTAGCCCTGATTACAGCGATAGCTTGGTAGAGTGTGGCGCTTACAGCACCTTGCACAGGAATAGTGTCGAGGTAACAGCAATGCTACTGTGCTTAGGTGCTGTAAGCGCCATAAGCTATCAACTACAAGCGTAACAAAAAATCCCCTTTAAGAAATTTTTACTTGCAAAGCTAAAATTACAGTGTAATTTCTTAACGCTTCTCAAGGATCAGCTACAAAACCTCAAGACCCCAAACATTCAAAGCGCCTTCTATTTATTTAGAGGGCGTTTTTTGATTCACTCGACATATAGGCGTATAGGCATATAAACAGATATCAGTAATGCGGTTTGCTCATTTCATAGCAACCATTTGCTATACTAACCTCTAAATGATTTATTTTATATCACTTTATAACCCTAGAGTAACCTTATGAATTTCTCAAAATTTGGTCAAAAATTTACCCAGCCAACCGGTATTTCTCAGTTAATGGATGATTTGGGCGATGCCTTAAAAAGCGATCAACCGGTTAATATGCTAGGTGGTGGTAATCCTGCCCGTATTGAAGCGGTCAATGAGATGTTTTTGCAAACCTATCAAGCGCTTGGTAATGATGGCAGCTTTGATAAGAAGGGTTCTGATAAAGAGGCCGCTGGTGGAATAGCAAGCACCGCCATCACTAGTATGAGTAACTACTCTAACCCACAAGGTGATGCCACCTTTATTGACGCCCTAGTAGCATTCTTTAATCGTCATTATGATTGGAACTTAAGCGCTGATAATATTGCCCTGACCAATGGCTCACAAAATGCCTTTTTTTACTTATTCAATCTGTTTGGTGGCGCGTTTACAGATGAGCAGAACCAATCGATAGATAAATCAATTCTGCTGCCATTAGCACCTGAATATATTGGCTACAGTGATGTGCATGTCGATGGTCAGCATTTTGCGGCGGTATTACCGCATATTGATGAGGTTACTCATGACGGTGAGGCAGGGTTCTTTAAATATCGAGTGGACTTTGAGGCACTTGAAAACCTGCCCGCCCTGGTTGAAGGTCGTATCGGCGCGATTTGCTGCTCACGCCCAACCAATCCAACAGGTAATGTGTTGACCGATGAAGAAATGAGCCGTTTAGCTGATATTGCCAAACGCTATGAGGTGCCGCTGATTATTGATAACGCCTATGGTATGCCGTTTCCTAATATTATTTATTCTGACGCGCACCTGAACTGGGATACCAATACCATTTTATGCTTTAGCTTGTCTAAAATCGGTTTGCCAGGCGTGCGTACTGGTATCATCGTGGCTGCTCCTGAAGTCATCTCTGCAGTAAGCTCAATGAATGCCGTAGTCAATCTGGCCCCTACCCGCTTTGGTGCCGCGCTTGCTACACCTCTAGTGAAAGATGATCGTATTAAGCAATTATCTGATGAGGCTATTAAGCCATTTTATCAGCAGCAAGCCAATACCGCGGTACGTTTATTAAAAGAAGCCTTAGGTGATTATCCCTTATCCATTCATAAGCCAGAAGGGGCGATATTCTTGTGGTTGTGGTTTAAAGACTTGCCTGTTACTACCCTTGAGCTATACGAGATTCTTAAGGAAAAAGGCACGTTGATTGTGCCGAGCCAATACTTCTTCCCCGGTATCGATGTCGATAACTATAAACATGCGCATGAATGTATTCGCATGAGTATTGCTGCTGATGAGCAGACCCTGATTGATGGTATTAAGGTGATTGGGGACGTGGTACGCGAGTTATATGATAAGTCATTGGTGAAGTGATACGTGAGTTGTATGATAAAAAGTAGGCTAGCACCAATTCGGGGCTACCCTACTTAAGCTCGTTTCAAAATAGACTAAGACTAACCCAGTCTAAGGTCGTTATTTTAACAATCTGGTTGGTTTGGTAACTGATTGAAAAACCTTTGTCCACATTGTGAGCGCATAGAGCACATAAGAGAGCAGACAAGTATTGATAAGATCATGGATGCTAGCCTTTAGCTCTACGCTTCGTATGCCAGAGATACCTAACTCTGTAATAGTATGGCGATTGTCTAAATACTCGCCTAGTATGGCAATACAGGTCACCATGATTAAAGCGATAAATGACCTGATACTATATTTTCTAAAAATTGGACGCAGCAGGATTAAACTCAATAGATAAACGCTGATGCCCACATACATGTGTAGGGCATCTTTTTCTAGTCCTGTGGCATTCATAATGCCGATCTTCAAGATATAAAAATCCACTGTTTTTTCCGCGTGTCAGAGAGTAGAAAATAACTAAAAATAAAAGAGAGTTTGCTTACCCTATTGCTGAAGTAAATAGTTAATCCACGTTTGTCTAAATATCCCACTCTACAAAGTTCTTTAATAGCTGCAAGCCTGCACTATGGCTTTTTTCTGGATGAAACTGAGTGGCAAATAAGTTATCTTGCAAGATACTGGCACAAAACGGCTGACCATAATCACAAACAGCAGCGACTTGCGTACTGTCTGCTGGTTCGCAATAATAGCTGTGCACAAAGTAAAAGTGCGAATTGTCAGCAATGCCATGCCATAGTGGGTGCTCAAAATCCATACTGTTTATAGTATTCCAGCCCATATGCGGCACTTTAATCAGCGCATCTTTTTCATCGGTCCATGCTGGATCAAAGGCTTTTACTTGTCCGTCTAAAATATCCAGACAAGGCGTACCATCATTTTCGGCAGACTCAGTAAATAATGCTTGCATACCCACACAGATAGCCATCACCGGCTTATTGAATACCGCATGGCGTATCACATCATCAATACCTGCCTCGTGCATGCCGGCAATACAAGCACGCATCGCACCAACACCCGGAAAGAAAATCTTATCGGCAGCAGCGACGACTTTGGGGTCATTGGTGATAGAAACTTCAGCGCCGACGGCTGACAGTGCTTTACTGGCTGAGTGTAAATTACCCATACCATAATCTAATAACGCAATCTTTGTCGCTCTGCCCATTTAGAACGCCTCTTTGGTTGATGGCAAGGTGTTTAGCGCGCGCTCATCATACTCGCAAGCCATACGTAGCGCACGGGCAAAGGCTTTAAAGGTACTCTCAATTTGGTGATGGCTATTTTTACCTTTTAGGTTGTCCAAATGCACAGTCATCCACGAATGATTGACAAATCCATAGAAAAACTCACTAAATAGGTCGACATCAAATCTACCCACATGCGAGCGAGTAAATGGAACATCCATATGTAGTCCTGGACGGCCAGAGAGATCGACGACCGCACGGCTTAAGGCTTCGTCTAATGGCGCATAAAAGTGTCCATAACGACGAATACCTTTCTTATCGCCTAGCGCTTTAGCAAAGGCTTGGCCAAGAGTAATACCCGTATCTTCAACACTATGGTGATCGTCAAGGAAAGTATCGCCAGTGCACTTAATCTCCAAATCGAAAAGACCGTGACGCTTAATTTGATCGATCATGTGGTCTAAGAATGGCACACCGGTGTCTACAGTACCTTGACCCGTACCATCAAGATTGACTGTACAGGTTACTTGGGTCTCAGCAGTAATACGCTCAACGGTTGCGATACGTGCGGCACGACCATGTAGGTTGTGGCCTGATGATGAAGCGGTGCTTTGATCTTGATCTTGAGCTTGTGAAGTAGAATTGGCTGTCATGGCTATCCTCTGTTAAGTATAAAAACATTCAATAGAGATGGGGCTAAAAAATTAACCCAACATGTCCTCAACATGAGAACACTAAAGTTTTAATAGGTATGAGTTGGCTAAAATCTATCCTAATTTATCTAGAAACACTAGAATTAAGACAGACCGAGCGTTATCTAACCTCATCATAGCAAACCCTAAGATTTACTGCCACGACCAAGCAGTAAACCACACGTAAATTCGCACAATTCTGCTAAAATAGTGGATTAAGTTTTATCAATCATTGCCGCACGCTTACCATTTGATGTTACGCTCTAGCAAGTTGATGATACGCCCTACTAGATAATAGGAACTAACGATGCCTTTAGAAGCCATTGCTATCAATAGCTTAGATGCGCCCCTTATTCAAAAGCCAGCTCGCGAACATGAGTTAGCCGAGCGCTTGCAGGCCCTGTATGATACTGATGATAAACATCCCAATGGCGCAGAAGTTTTGGGGATTGTAGAACAAGGGTTTAAACGTGGGCAGTATCTATATGTTGGCATGTTCAATGACAAACCTATCGCTGCGGTAGGCTGCTTTGATGATGGGCAGACTGATGCCAAACGCCTGCAATATTTAACAGTGCATCCAGAAAACCGTAATCGTGCGATTGATGCAAAGTTTATCAAGTTGGTCTATGATGCCGAAGTCAAAAAAGGTGTCCGCCAGTTCGTGCCCGTTGATAGCGATATCCACCACATCATGAGTGAATACGATCTGCTAAGTATCAAAAACTAAAAGCGATTATTTTGTAGAATAAGGTAAAATATTTTGAATTAGCAGGCTGTTTCTTATCTTTTATAGCAAATAAAGCAAAAACAGCTTGACAGTAACGCCTATATTTAGTTTAATAGCGCCTCAACGAAGACGGCTCGATAGCTCAGTCGGTAGAGCAACGGATTGAAAATCCGTGTGTCGGCAGTTCGAACCTGCCTCGAGCCACCATTCGTTACTAGATTCTAGAAAATATTAAATAAAAGACCCCTAAACGTTCACGTTTGGGGGTCTTTTTTATGCTTATAGATTATTGCTTAAAAACCTACGATACGCTTGTATAACACTATTGGGCTGTTGTTTGTATCTAGCCGCTGATGACTTTGTCGGTGCAGATATGGCACGTAAGTTCCTCCAAATAGGTTATACACGGGCGCGGCGTTATGCCAATCATAGAGGTGGCAAGAAGTATAAAGGCGCTATACCTGACGATAAAGAAGGGCCAAAGTGGCGCACATGGCCGTGAAGAGCTGCCATGCCAACCAGAAGATCCCATTAAGACTGAGTCCGCACGTATCTTTGAACAAAAATGGGATTGTTGCCGAAAAAACAAAGATTATCTTGCTATGAAAGCTGAGCATCGACAACGCTATCAAGAGGTTGAATAACGACGGCAAGTCACAAAATAAACTATAATAATTTTAGACTCAATAGCCCGCTGTGCTAAGGTAAGAACCAATACGCTTAGAACAACACGTTACGCCACCCTTTCATACTACAAGCTACAATGAGATTAAATAATGACTAAAAAACTTTTGATTTTTGATTTTGATGGCACCTTAATTGATAGCGTCCCTGACTTGGCTGATGCCACTAATATTATGCTCACACAATTGGGCAAACCGACTTATCCGATTGATACCATAAAAGAATGGGTAGGTAATGGTGCACGATCACTGGTTGAACGCGCTCTATCAGGTAGTATTGAAGTTGATATAAGCTTATCTGTAGCAGAAGTGGAAGCCGCTGAACGCTTATTCTTTGCGGCATATGGTGCCCATGACTCTAGCAAAACCACTGCTTATCCTAATGTTGACCAAGGTTTGAGACAATTAAAAGAGGCGGGCTTTACCTTAGCATTAGTCACTAATAAGCCCATTCGCTTTGTCCCTAAGATTTTGGAGGGCTTAGGCTGGACGCCACTATTTGATATAGTGTTAGGTGGTGATAGCTTACCGGTTAAAAAACCTGATCCTGCCCCGCTACTGCATGTCTGCGAGACCCTTAAATTTGACCCAAACCAAGCATTTATGATTGGTGATTCTATCAATGATATCTCAGCTGGCAAGAATGCAGGCATCGATACTATCGGATTGTCTTATGGTTATAATTACGGCAAAGATATCCGTGACAGTGAGCCAAATCAGGCATTTGATAATTTCGCAGATTTGCTTGCTTATCTTATAAACAAATAAACTTGTCGCGTCCTAGTTTTTAGTGTCTAGTTTTTAGTGTCTAGCTTTTGGTGCTCTAATTAAAAATATGAACGCCAAAAGTCTCGACGACATGCCCATATCATACCGCTCCCAAAGATTAACATAGCGAGTTTGCTGAGGTTGTTTTTTTGGGCCCAATATAAAATAGTATTAAAGTGATATAACTACTAAAGAGACCTTTAACATGACCGTACCTAGCGATATTGCCATCGCCCAGAGCGCAACTTTACAATCAATCAATAGCATTGCCGAAAAAATCGGCCTATCCACCAATAATATAGAACCTTACGGCCACTACAAGGCGAAGATAAACCCCAATGATGTATTTGCCAAACCTGCTAAAGCCAAACGCAGCAAATTAATATTAGTTACTGCCATTAATCCGACGCCTGCCGGTGAAGGTAAAACTACAGTAACGATTGGTCTAGCTGATGCTTTAAACCGCGTGCATCAACAGCAAAACTCTGCTGAGCTAACGATGGTTGCCTTACGTGAGCCTTCATTAGGCCCAGTGTTTGGTATGAAAGGTGGTGCGGCTGGTGGTGGTTATGCGCAAGTGTTACCAATGGAAGATATTAATCTACATTTTACCGGTGATTTTCATGCTGTTAGTGCGGCAAATAACTTACTGGCCGCAATGCTAGATAATCACATTTATCAAGGTAATGAGCTAGATATTGACCCCAAACAGGTATTTTGGCGGCGGGCAATGGATATGAACGACCGCCAGCTGCGCAATATTATTAGTGGTCTGGGCAAAACCACCGATGGCGTCATGCGTGAAGATGGCTTTGATATCACTGTTGCCTCTGAGGTCATGGCTATTTTTTGCTTAGCGACGGATTTGGCCGATTTAAAGCAGCGCTTGGGTAATATTTTAGTTGCGTACAACAAAGACAAACAGCCCGTTTATGCCAGAGACCTCAATGCCCATGGTGCTATGACCGCCTTACTAAAAGAGGCGCTCAAGCCCAACTTGGTGCAAACCATTGAGGGCACGCCAGCCATTGTTCATGGCGGTCCTTTTGCGAATATCGCTCATGGCTGTAATTCGGTGATTGCTACCCGCGTTGCCATGCATTTGGCAGATTACACTCTCACTGAAGCTGGCTTTGGCGCTGACCTTGGTGCGCAGAAGTTTTGTGATATTAAATGCAGACTATCAGGTCTCACGCCAGATGCTGCCGTTATCGTGGCCACCATTCGAGCACTAAAGTATAATGGTGGCGTTGCTAAAAATGAGCTGACCGCTGAAAACTTGCCAGCGCTTGCACAAGGTCTACCCAACTTATTCAAACACATCGAGAATATGCAAGAGGTATACGGCTTATCAGTAGTAGTCGCCATTAACCAGTTTGTCAGCGATACCGATGCCGAAATAGAAATGGTACGACAAGCGTGCCGGGAAAAAGGTGTGGAAGTTGCTTTAACTCAAGTGTGGGAAAAAGGCGGTGCTGGCGGGGAAGTGTTAGCGAATGCACTGCTTAAGCTACTCAAAGATAAAGAGAACCAACCCAGCCAATTCCGTTTGGCTTATGACAGTGACAATAGCATTGAGCATAAAATTCGTACGGTTGCGCAACGTATTTATGGCGCCAAGGATATTGATATCAGTAGACTTGCACAGTCTAAAATTCGCCAATTAGAAACGCTCAATCTAGATAAAATGCCTATCTGTATCGCCAAGACTCAATATTCACTAAGCGATGATGCCAAGCTACTCGGACGGCCTACTGGCTTTGATATCCATGTGCGTGACATTAACATCTCATCCGGTGCAGGATTTATTGTGGTTATCTGCGGGCCTATCATGAAAATGCCAGGTCTACCCAAACGTCCTTCAGCCGAACGCATTGATGTGGACGACGCTGGCAATATTACTGGACTGTTCTAGACGACACTGTCTGCAAAGAAAATCAATACTATTTACTCCGATAGCTAAGCGCTTCTGACACATGAGCGCTAGTAATATCTAAACTATCTGCCAGATCAGCAATCGTACGGGCTACTCGCAATACCCGGTGATAGCCACGGGCCGATAGATTAAGGCGCTGCTGTGCCATCTGTAATAATTGCTGCTCGCCCTCGCCTAGTGTTACGTGTTTATCAAGATCACTAGGACTTAGCTCATTATTGACCTTTTGTTGCCGCGCCAATTGACGCTTATGAGCAACTGAAACGCGAGCACGTACTTGCTCGGAGGTTTCACCAGCGCTACTATTTTGCAAATCAACAATCGGTAATGCAGGCACAGTAATGTGTAAATCGATCCGATCAAGTAGCGGTCCTGATAGCTTATCTTGATAGCGCTTAATCTGTTCAGGACGACAGCGACAACGCTCTGACGTATCGCCATGATAGCCACAGGGACAAGGATTCATCGCTGCGATCAACTGAAAGTTTGCCGGAAAAGTTATTTGCGAATTGGCACGGCTGATAGTAATTTGCTTGGCTTCTAACGGCTGACGCAGTACCTCCAACACACTGCGATCGAACTCAGGTAACTCGTCTAAGAACAATACACCTTTATTAGCTAAAGTAATCTCTCCAGGTTTTGGCTTTGAGCCACTGTCAGTTCTCACAATTAATGTCATAAACATAACGCATTCATAGGCTTTTCATGCCATAATTATCACAATAGATGTCATGGAATTGTCTAAATAGCTGTCATATTCTTATATTTTACCTAAATAGATGTCATATTATTTATGAAACAAGTCAGAAAAATAAAGCCGACCCGTAGAAGCATATCAGGCCACGTTGCCTTCAAAGGCGACTCAATTGCGTTTGAGTCTTCGTTAGAGCGTGACTTTATCATTTATCATTCTTTTAGAGATGATGTGATTGATATAGTCTCGCAACCTATAGCCATACCTTTTGTTAAAAACGGTAGAAACTACGAATATACGCCTGATTTCTTTGTTCAGATGAAACCTGATACCAGCAAGTCTCTTATAGTTGAAGTTAAGCCAAAAACAGAATGGCAAACAAACTGGCGAGATTGGTCAGACAAATGGAAGGCAACTATTAAGTTTTGCAGGGAGCGTGAGTTCAGGTTTGTCATTTACGATGAAGATAGAATCCATCATTTAGCACTAGAGAATATTAATTTTCTAATGCGCTATAAGAATACTACTGTTGTGTCAGAAGAGGTAAAGGCAGTACTTCGAGACATTGAATTAAGAGGCAATACGACAGTTGAGTACGTGTTAGAACGTTACTTTAAATCCCATCTTTATCATAACCAAGGCAAACATCTTTTGTGGTACTTGATGGCAAATAAAATGATCGGATTTAATATTTGGAGTGATATCCGAAGTGAGAAACTGGAGATATGGCATGAGTATTAACGACAATGATTATGAAGTGATCAATAAGAATATTGGCGTACAAGTCGATCATCACTATGACAATATTGAGCGGAATTATATTCAAATGTCGCTTGGCGGAGTGTATATAAGGAGGTCTAACAACGAAGAATATCAGTTGATAGAGTATCTTGAAGACATAAACCAAGCTGTATTTAAAAAACTATCTAGTTTGAGAAACGAAGTACTAAGTGTCCATGATTTTGAAAACATCACCAATAAGAATAATGTTTCGATACAGGTAGATTTGAACGAGATTAGCGATGATGACTGGCAGAAAGCACAGAAGAAGTATTTAGCTATTAAACCATTGATAAGTGGCGCTTATGATGAATACATCGGTGAGCGTGGTTATGAGAGACGTGCTGATGAAACAGAGGTGTCTGCAAGGACTTTAAAACGATGGGTTAAGTCCTATCAGTCAACAAACTCTGTCGCATCGTTACTTGACAAAAAACGTGGCTGGAAAAGTGGGAAAAACAGAATATCTAAAGACTTAGAAAAACTGATCGATGATGTCATAAATGAGCATTATCTATGTAAGCAACGCCCATCAGTTGAGGCCACTATTCGTGAGGTTTATAAGCGTTGTTATAGACTAGGCTATGTTAAGCCTAGTGAGAGCACAGTACGAAGGCGAATCAACAGTATTAGCGAGCGCGACTTCCTGCGGGGCCGTGGATATCGTGAGAAAGCCAAAGACAAATTCACACCAAAAGCAGGGTTCTTCCCTAACGCAGAATACCCGCTTAGCGTTATTCAAATCGATCACACCCCAGTAGACATTATCTTAGTTGATGATAAATACAGGAAGCCTATTGGAAGGCCGTTTCTTACTGTGGCTATTGATGTTTATAGCCGCATGATTACGGGGTATTACATATCACTCGATGCACCCTCAGTGACTTCGGTAGGTATGTGTATTTCACGAAGTGTTTTACCAAAGACAGACCTATTGTTAGAGTTTGGATTAGGTGATGCTACCTGGGATGTGTTTGGTATGCCAAGAAAAATCCATGTCGATAATGGATCGGATTTTAGGGCTATGAGCTTACAGAAATCTTGTGCTTTTCATGGCATAGACCTTGAGTTTAGACCTGTAGCCCGTCCTGAGTTTGGCGGTCATATTGAGCGTTTAATTGGCACTTTAATGAAGACAGTACATGAGCTTCCAGGCACTACTTTTTCAAATATTAAGCAAAAAGATAATTATGATTCTGAAAAGAGCGCTGCTCTAACGCTCGACGAGTTTGAAACGTGGTTTTTAACTTATATCACTAAGGTTTATCATAAGTCAGTTCATCGCTCTATTGGCAAAACACCAACAGAGCAATGGCAACTTGGGATATTTGGTGACAATTTCAATGAAGGTATTGGTATACCCGCTCTACCTTCTAGCCATAAAACATTATTGCTTGATTTTATGCCAGGTATTGAACGCACCATACAGCGTAATGGAGTAAATATTGGAGGTTTAAACTACTACGATCCTAGCTTAAACAATTTTATTAATCAGACCGATAAAGCCACTAAGAAAAAGGAGAAATTCATTTTTCGGCAAGACCCAAGAGATATTAGTATCATTTGGTTTTATGACCCTATTTTAAAGACTTACTTTGATATACCTTTAGCAAATCAAGCACTCCCAGCTATGAGCTTATGGGAATACAGACAAATCTACAAACAGGTCAAACAGCAGTCTGGAACAGTTAATGAAGCACTAATTTATCAAGCATGGGAAGACATGCAAGCATTAGTAGAGACATCAGAGGAAAGTACTCTGACGCTTCGTAGGGATGGGCAACGTAGAAAATTTCACGCTAAATCGCAAGAGATACATCAGCCTGTAAAAGATGAAATTAATAGCAGACAAACTACGGTAGCTGCTGATACTACATATTCAGAAAATGATGATGGTGATGATTTAGACTTCTTTGAGGACATCAGGTAATGACAAGCACAGATTACAGCCATGTTCATGAAAAATTCAGGCCTATTGTTTTGTTGCCAGACAACGAGCGGATTGAGTTTATTGACTCCCCAAGATGGATTGGCTACAGCCGAGCAAATGAAGTCTTAGATGTCATGCAAGGCTTAATGAATAAAGTAAAGCAGCACCGAATGCCTAACCTCTTACTAATTGGCGACTCAAATAATGGTAAAACAACCATTATTCAAGATTTTGCTAAAAGGTTTGGCCAGAGCTACGCTGATGAAGAGCTAATCGTACCTGTTTGCTTGATACAAGCGCCACCATCAGCGAATGAAAAAGACTTATACATTAGCTTAATTGATTATTTCGCACTGCCATATAAATCGAGTGATTCAGCAGGTGTGTTACGTGCTCAGGTCGTTCACATCCTACGCGAAACTCATGTAAAGATACTCATTATTGACGAAGTTCACTCAATGCTGACAGGAACAGCCAGGCAACAGCGATTAATAATGAATGCTATTAAGTACCTTTGTAATGCTCTGCAGTTGCCTATTGTGCTTAGCGGCACTAAAGATGCTGTTAGGATTTTACACACGGACCCGCAGCACGTTAGTCGATTTGACGTAGCTGAGCTACCTCTATGGCAAAACGATAGGGATTTCAAAAAACTTGTAGGAAGTTTCGAGCGAATATTACCCTTAAAGAAAGTATCAAACTTGACTGAAACCTCAATACTGAACCTAATTTACAGTATTAGTGGCGGCAATATTGGCAATGTAAAAAGACTGATAAATGAATGCGCTATTGAAGCGATTAAATCGGGTGACGAACAGATCACAAAGAAAATGATTGAGGATAAGTCATGGCTAAGACCGACAAAAGGGTTACGCAAAATTATCGGATAAAACCACTGACAATCGCGACTCCTTTACACAAAGATGAGAGCATAACATCATGGCTAGTAAGAGCCGCACTTAATCAGGGTTGCGATCCTCAAACGCTAACTTATTACTTTTGGCCAGGTTATCGCATCTGGACTTGCGATGTTGATAAGGGGTTTAAGCATATAAACCCTAATATTCATACAGATATGGCTGTATTAGCAAGAACGGTCATGGATGATTTTAATAGTCAGAATTTAATGTATTTCTCACAACCATTAAGCGACCATATAAGTAGCAGGACTCCTGTGCCTTGGACGCAACCTTTATCTAAAAGAAATCGCTACTCAAGAATTGGCTATCCTCACTGTCCTGATTGTATAAAAGACGGTAAAAGTGCTTATTTGAAGCTACAGTGGCGTTATACATGGTCGATTTGCTGCACCCAACATAAAAGGCTTTTGCAGACGGAATGCCCTTACTGTGACAACCCTTATTAGCCGCAATTAATCCATGCCGAACAGAGGTTTATAAACCATTGTCACTTTTGTCGCAGTGAGCTTGGGAAAGCAAATGAAAACTCAATACCGACGAAAGAAAACCACCAATTCCAATTGAAAATAGATAACGTTTTTCACGATAAGCAAGGTGCTGTTTTAGGTGAAATCGTCAGCATGAATGATTGGTTTGATTACTTAATATTCTCAATCAATATAGTAAGAATGGCACTAAGAAACCCTAATTATATGTTTGCAAAATTGCTTTTGGAATTTGGGGTTGATGTTAGTAGTTTATCAGTGCCTAGAACCGCTTTAAGGTTTGACTACCTTCCTATAGAGGAGAGAGCCTTACTACTTAAGTACGCTTTCTATGTCCTTGAAATGACTTATGAAGATTGGTTGCGATGTTGCCAAGAGTTAGACATTACTCAAAATAGCTTTCAATGGTCAAGGCGTACTGTGATACCCAAAGCATTCTATCGAGTCTATAACCAGCTGCCCAAAACTCCGACACGGAGATATGTGGCACAATCAGAAGAGCTGCAACCTGCTTCCCCAGAGGCAGTAAAGGCCTCTTGGAATAGATTAAAACGTAAAATGACTATGCTGAAATATTATGACAATCACCTCAAAAAAGACTAAAAGCAGATGTGATCAATGTGCCAATAAAAACGTTAAAATCCAAAGACGCTATAAGGATGAAACGTATTGTGCTAACTGCTATCGGATATGGTTTATCAAAAAACCTTGTGGCAGATGCGGCAATTTAAGTCGCTTACATAAAAAAGAAGAGTTTGGTGTCTGTACCGATTGCCGTATTAAAGAGCCTTGTATTCGTTGTGGTGATGACGCTATTAAAAACGGTGCTAATACGCAATATGGACGAGTATGTCAGATTTGCTATCAAGGCCACTTTAAGAGTAAGAAGGCTTGTTTTGAGTGCGGTGAGCTTAAGCGAAATATTAGTAGCTACTCTCAACTAGATCATGATTATGAGGTGTGCATCACTTGTTATCAAAGCCATGTAAGACAAACCTGCTCCTTATGTCGTCGTTATCGAGAGCTAGTAGAAACTGAACAAGGGATGATTTGCAAGAAATGTCATGAGTATGGAGAAATCCCTTGTCAGTCTTGCGACAAATTAATGCCTGCAGGTATGGGTAAAAATTGTGAGACGTGCTATTGGTCGCAAAGATTAGAGAAAGAGGCTAAGTTAAGCGCCTATCTATTAGCATCTCAAAGCATAAAAAAAGCCTACTCTGATTTTATCAGATGGTTTGAGGCTGAGAAAAGCAGTAAAACAGCAGCTTTGAAACACCATAACTTTATTAACTTTTTCACTCGTTGTGATGAAATTTGGGGTTGCATACCGAACTATGAGGGTTTGGTTCAAGAGTTTAAGCCAAACGGGTTGCGTGAGAATCTAACAGTGCTGCGATGGCTGATTATAACTGACCAGATAACTGTAGATGCAAGCTCAAAAGCTCTGATTGCTGAACAAGAGCGTATTGCTAATCTTTTAGCAAAATTTGAGGATCAAGTGCCTAAATGTATAAGCGATTACCATAAATATCTCAATCAGAGAATGCTTGAGCGTAAGACCTCTCTAAAATCACTCAGATTAGCTTTGCAGCCTGCTGTAGACCTTTGCATAGAATATGAAATTAAGAGGCTAAATAAGCCAACACAAGAGCATATAGATGGGTATCTACTATTGAAGCAAGGGCAGTACAGTTCGCTATATGGTTTCGTAACTTTCTTAAATAAGAGTTATGAGCTGGTTATGGTCTGCAACAAACCAAGCAAAGAAGATGTATGGAAACTTAAAAGCAAAGAGACTGAGCAAGAGATAATGAGGCTTTATAACAAGGCTAAACCTTTATCATCGAAAGATGGATTGATATGGCTACAACTAGCTATGGCTTACTTTCATCAGGTGAATGTTACATTGAGCACTCTAAAAACACTAAGTGTTCGACCAGGCAATGAAGATATGTCTATGATAGTTTTTAACGAAAAAGAGTATTGGCTGCCAAAAATCTGATAAAGCTAATAAGGTATTTTTTGATATAGATTTCTCTGCCTTCTACAAAAATTTAACCACAACATAAACCTTTAAAATATTGAGAGCATCATGGCCTTTAATCAAACACAGTTTTTTGAGAACCTAGAGAAACTAACCACCAAAGTAATCGATAAGAATAAAAAAGACGACTTTATATACGATTTTCTTAGCCTCTTAGATGTCTCAAAATCGACCATTACCTCTCTAAAAAAGAGTGACGGACGTTACAACGTAGCTGCAAACCCTGAGCTTGGTGAGGTAGCGAATAAGCATCGTATATACTTCAAGCCTGCAAGCCCCGATCAAGACCTCTCTAAAGTATTGAATGAGTTGAAAGACAGTCATATTATCACGCAACACAAAATACGCATGATTATGGTGACAGACTTTAATACTGTTCTAGTCAATGACACTAAATTCGATGAAACGCTTGATTGCGAATTTGCCGACCTTTATAAAAACTACCACTTCTTGCTACCACTTGCAGGGTTAGAGCGTGCTCGCGAATATTCCGAGCATCCTGCGGATGTGCAAGCCTCTGAAAAAATGGGCCGTTTGTTTGATCATATTCGTAAGCATAATGAGTTTGATAATGCTGACGACATACATGCACTAAACATATTCTTAACTCGACTTTTATTTTGCTTGTATGCCGAAGATACAGGTATATTCAAGCCTAATCAGTTCCACGATGTTATTGATGGCGCTACTAATATAGATGGCAGTGACGTTCATAGCGTATTATTTGACTTGTTTGATACTCTCGACCTTCCGATGTCTAGTGCCGAGCGCGGCAATCAGCCCACACACCTTGCGGCTTTCCCTTATGTAAACGGTAGTTTGTTCAAGTATCAGTTTGCCATCCCTGAGTTTAATGCCCGTACACGTCGTATTTTATTAGAGTGCGCTCGTTTGAATTGGGCTGAAATTAACCCTGACATCTTTGGATCAATGTTCCAAGCGGTAATTGATCCCGAACAACGTGGCAGCTTAGGACAACACTACACTAGTGTCAGCAACATCATGAAGGTCATACAACCTCTATTTTTAGACGAGCTACGCGAAGAGTTAGATACGGTAATGGCGCTTAGTAACGACAACCGCCATAAAAATAATAAGGAAGCGCGGCTTAACGCCCTACTTGAGCGAATATCTAATATTTCGGCGATTGATCCGACGTGCGGTAGCGGGAATTTTTTAATTATTGCTTATAAGGAATTACGCCGCTTAGAGATCGATATATTAAAAGCGCAGCGGGATTTAATAAAAGGCGCTAAAGACAATCTATTAGGACTGTCTTTTGACAGCATAGTCAGTCTAAATAGCTTTTATGGCATTGAATATGACGACTTCGCTAGTCAAATTGCGCGTTTATCATTATGGCTAGCCGAACATCAAATGAATGTAGCCTTTGAGAAGGAACTTGGGCATTCACAACCGATGCTGCCCTTAAAAGATGGTGGTCATATTATTCATGGCAATAGTCTGCGTATTGATTGGAATGATGTGTGTCCTAATAACGGTAGTGATGAGATTTATATAATTGGTAATCCGCCTTTTGGAGGCACCTTAAACCGTACTGGCGAGCAGTCCAAAGATATGGAGATTATATTTAAAGGGTTTAAAACATTTAAATCGCTTGATTATGTCACCTCATGGTTCTATAAGGGAGCGCAATACATTGCCAATAGCAATGCAAAACTTGCTTTGGTATCAACTAACTCTATAGTTCAAGGTACACAAGTTGCCCCACTGTTCCCTCCTATTTTTAAATTAGGTATTAATATTAATTTTGCTTATCAAAGCTTCCCTTGGAGCAATAACGCTAAACACAATGCTGGAGTGCATGTGGTGATTGTTGGCTTATCAGCGAAACCAAGTAAGAATAAAACCCTTTTCAAACGCATTAATAAAGAGTGGCATAGCGAGGATGTAGCTAACATAAGCCCTTATTTGGTAGCTGGAACAGACATAGTGATTGAAACGCGAAGCAAACCTATTCATAACGGTAGAAAAATGGTTAGAGGTAATATGCCAACAGACGCGGGTAACTTACTATTAACGGATGCTGAAAAAGAACACCTTGTCAGCCATGAACCGAAAGCAGAGCAGTACATCAGACAAGTTTTAGGGGCGCGGGAATTTTTACATCAGGAGAAAAGATGGTGTTTGTGGTTTGATGGTGCAGATTTAAGTGAGCTTTATCAATATCCTTTAATAAAACAAAGGCTTAGTGCAATTCAGGAATTTAGGCAGAATAGTAAGCTGAAATCAACAAGAGCTATGGCTAAGCACCCGCATTTATTTTGGTTTAATTCACAACCAAAAACAGGCAATTACATCTTAGTGCCAAGAGTATCATCAGAGCGTCGCCAATACATTCCTATCGGTTTTTTTAGCTCTGAAATTATCACCACGGATCGTAATTTCATAATCCCAAATGGAACGCTCTATGATTTTGCCATCCTAACATCCATTATTCACAACGATTGGATGCGCTTGACGGCAGGTCGATTAAAAAGTGATTACAGCTATACAAACACCGTCGTTTATAACACACTCCCATTTCCTGATGTTAACGATAAGCAAAAGCAGAATATCGAGAACCTTGCAGAAGAAATACTCCTTGTTCGCGCTGATAATGTCGGCATGACCATGGCTGAGCTTTATGATCCTGAAAAAATGCCAAAAGACTTAAGACTAGCTCACGAAAACCTTGATGATGCGGTGGACAAACTATATAGATCACAAGGCTTTAATACTACAGAAGAAAGATTAGCACACCTTCTGTCTCGCTATGAAAAAATTGTTGATGTTAAAAAGACAAGCAAGTCTAAAGAGAGAAACTAACGACAAAACAACCTTATGCACACTATATTTTAGAGCGAATATCTATATGTCTAAGCCCGTGAACATCTTAAACCAATCATACGCACAAACAGGTCAAAGCAAGCAAAATAACGCTATGGGTATGAGGGAAATGCAAGCCCGCGCATTTGAGAAGCGTAATAGCCAATACCTACTTATTAAGTCACCACCCGCGTCAGGTAAATCGCGGGCAATGATGTTTTTGGCCTTAGATAAGCTAAAAAATCAAGGCATTAGAAAAGTAATTATCACTGTGCCTGAGATGAGTATTGGTAAATCCTTTAAATCAACCAGGCTTAGCGATTTTGGTTTTTTTGCAGATTGGGAGGTAGCTGATCGATACAACCTATGCCTAATTCTTGCTCAGAGTGATGATCGTAAGACAGCCATTTTTTCTGAGTTTATGAACCAAGATAAAGAAGACGATGGCTTGCCTCAAATTCTAGTTTGTACTCACCATAGCTTTAGGTATGGCTTTGACGCAATCATAAAAGAAGGTGGCGGTGTTGAGATTTTCAATAATACACTTATCGGTATAGATGAATTTCATCATGTCTCAGCAGGCGAATCAAACCGCCTTGGTATGATATTAGATAGTATTATGACCCACACTACCGCTCATATCATCGCTATGACAGGATCATATTTTAGAGGTGATGCTGTCCCTATCTTGTCCGACAAAGACGAAGGTAGATTTGAAAAAGTTACCTATACCTATTACGAACAGCTAAATGGTTACGAGCACCTAAAATCACTAGGTTTAGGTTATCACTTTTACAAAAAGTCTTTTTTCGGTGCTTTGGCTGAATGCTTAGATACTACCAAAAAAACGATTATTCACATCCCTAACGTGAATAGTCAAACCGCAGAAACAGATAAATACGAGACAGTTGGTAGAATTATCGACGTTATCGGTGAGGTTAAGGGGCGTGATGAAGAAACAGGTGTCACCACAATTAGGACGCATGACGGCAGGCAGTTGTTACTAGCCGACCTAGTGACTGATGATGATACAAGAGCTAGAACACAAGCTTACCTAGCTACAATAACAGAACGCGATCAAATGGACATTATTATCGCTCTTGGTATGGCAAAAGAGGGTTTTGATTGGGAGTATTGCGAGCACGTATTAACTATTGGTTATCGCGGCTCTCTAACTGAGGTAGTGCAAATCATTGGTCGCGCTACAAGAGATAGTAAAGGCAAAAGTCACGCCCAATTTACCAACCTTATTGCAGAACCCGAAGCCGATAAGTTAAAAGTAGAGGATTCTGTAAACGACTTATTGAAAGCTATAACGTTGTCGCTACTTATGGAGCAAGTGCTTAAGCCCAAGATTAACTTTAGGCGACGTAGTGAGTTAGATTTATTAGGCAAGGGTGATTTGGAACAAGGCACAGTAGTCATTGATGATTCTGAAAACGCGCCTTCCGATAGGGTGATGGATATTCTAAATAAAGACAGGGATGAAATATTAGCTAGCCTTTGTCAAAACCCTAAAAACATCAAAAAATATATGGCTGCTGAAAACAATAACATCGAAGCACAGGCAGTTTCGGACACCGTTATTCCAAGCATTATCAGAAGCAAATACCCTAACTTAGAGCCTGATGAAGTACGTCAGATTCAAGAAGGAATCATGCGGCACTTAGCTCTAAATAGCCAAGGTGGTATTGTTAACGGCACCAACCTCCCTAAGGATGCTGTTATAGAAAATGAGCGGCGCTTTATCAAAAAAGGGAATGACTATTTAGATGTCAACACCTTAAGTGAAAAGGATAAGGTGCAGTTGAGCGATACTGATGTTATCAGAGAACGCGACTTACCAGCGGGCGCAAAAATATATAACCCTAAAACCAAATCCAGCAACGTTAACGAAAGCAATCCTAGTAATAGCTTTGTGAAAGTTGGGAGCAAGTTTATTAACGTCAACAACCTCCCAATCGATTTAGTGATGTCCGTTAATCCGTTTCACGACGCTTATGAGGTACTTTCTAAAACTGTGGATAAAGATGTATTAATGACCATTAATAACGTTGTTAACGCTAATCGCTCTAGTGTGACCGATGCAGAGGTTCTGCTAATGTGGCCAAAAGTGGTTAATTTTATTAAAACTAAAGGGCGTGAGCCTAGCTTAAACTCATCTGATGATATTGAGAAACGTATGGCAGAGATTATGGCCTACGCTAGAACTCAGAAAGCTAAAGAAAGCGTGGTGAGCAATGATTAAACTTGATGATATCTATGAAAGCCGTGAGTATAAGTCATTAAGCGATATTTTTGACAACGACGATTTAGGTATATTCGATAACGTCAAATCTAATACTAACAACAAGACTAGCAATAGTGTTTTAGAGCAGCAATTCTCTGATATTAATTCTTTTATAGATAATCATGGACGCCTACCAGCTAAGGATGCTGACACACTTAGCGAGAAAGTGTTATCAAGGCAATTAAACTCTATGAAATCTGATAGCTCAGCATCTGAGCAACTAAATCATTTGGATAGGCATGGTTTATTGGTTGATAAAAATACCGATGATGTAGCGCACTTAGAGGCTTTCAGAGCGATTAAAGAACATGAGGCTACAAACAGCACAACTCAACACGTAGATAGCCAAGAAACAGCCTCTACGGAACAATCAACTACATATAATAGCCTGCAAGACATTTTTAACAGTGACGACTTGGGTATATTTGATAATGTGAAAACAGATATTGTAGTCAGTGACAACCATTACAAGGAACGGTCTAAACAGGGCCAATATGACGATGAAGATATAGCGAGTCGTTTTGAGTGTAAAGACTTTTATAGGTTTGAACCAACCTTTGCTAGGATTCACAAAGCCATAGAGTCGGGCGATTTTACTAAGACAAATTTTTCTTCTACAAAAAATATCACTGTCGGTAGTGTCTTCGTTCTAAATGGGTTTGTTTGTTATGTTGCCGATATCTATAAGGCAGAGGCTAGAAAGAATACTCGTAGCCAAGAGCGTTTACGCTTAATCTTTGCTAATGGCACTGAATCGAATATGCTTACATACTCTTTAGCAACCGCGCAGTACAAGTACGAAAATAGTTATCAGCTTCAAATCACCGACCCTGAGTGGGTTAATGATGATCTAGCTAAGAACTTTGGAGATGATCGTCAGCCCACTGGTGTTATTTATATCGCCCAACTTATTGAGACACCTGATAACCTAGAACACTATAAAAATCTTTATAAAGTAGGATTCTCAAAGCTTACAGGTGATGTTCGCACAAAACACTCAATCAGAGACACCGCATTTTTACAACAACCTGTAAATATCATAGCTGAGTGGCAAGTTTATGATGCCGACCCTCGTAAAGTAGAGAGCGTATTACATGCCTTTTTTTATGAGCAAAGGGTAAAAATGTCATCAAAGGGTTCGGATGATAGGTTTTACAAGGCTACTGAATGGTTTGATATACCTCTCTCAGAGATAGACAAGGCCATTAATATCGTTATATCAGGTGATATAGAAAAGTATCGGATGGACCCATCAAATAGCAGGATTATAATAAAATAAACAACTAGAACATCTTTTATGTTGAGCACTTGAATGTTTAACTGTAGGTCAATGATATCAACCCTCTAACTAGCTGGAATATCTAAACATGTACCACGAAAAACTTATAGAAAATATTATTGTAAAAATTTCTGAGTGTAAAGAAAAAATCCAGGTTATTAACGAAAGTGAATTTGAAAAATTAAAAGAAGCATATAACAGCAATGATTATTGCTTTAGTTACTCTATTTTAGATATGCAATATCACTTTTCGCCAGAGGCTTTAGAAAAATGGGGAGCTTTAGTTCAACAAATATCAAACCAAGTTTTCAGGGATCAGTTTTCTTTAAGCTATATCAACAAAGAACTTAGAAAATACTTTCATGAAAATTATGAAGATTTTAATTCTAAAAACCTAAATAAATTTTTATCTGAATCAAAAGAAAACGCCTCCGACCTACTGTTCTACATTCCTCTATATGGAATACAACTAAATAATAAAGAACTAAATATTGGAAATTTCTCATTAAAGACTATTGAAACAGTTAAAGAAGAAATATCTGAACTAGTGCCCGAATTGAATCTAGCAGTGATGCTAGATACGACTATAAGCCCAAATCAAGTATTGTTAGTTAATAACTATCAGACAGATAGCGAAAAAGCATTAGATATCACTCTAACCCAAACTAACCGGTTTATTGATATATTAAACTGGAAGTTTTCACAACTTCCACAGCCTACCTCTGATATGAAATATATTATTTCTTTGCAGTCACCTAAAAATATTAATCTAACGTATTTTTCTTTGAGAAATAAAGAATCTATTACCACCAGTCATAAAAATATTTTTTCTGTAGTCCCATTAGACTTAAATATAGATGCAGTAGAAAAATATATTTGTGATGATGAGTCATTATGGTTAGTTGAACTAATATCACAAGAAAAAATCAATGATTATTACGATGCAATTCTAAAATCCATTCATTGGTTTTCACAATTTTGGGTTGAACAGCAGAATGATAATAAATTACTTTATTTAGCTATATCTTTAGAAGCCTTACTTTCAGAAAAAGTTGCTACAAGTTCATCTATCTCGGATAGAGTCGCTTTTATTTTAGGTGAGGATCAAGTAAGTCGTTTAAGATTAAGAGATTTGTCTAAAAAGCTTTATGACCTAAGAAGTGATATTGCTCATGGAAATAAGACAAATGTTGTAGAAGAACAAAGCTTACATGAATTGGAAATAATTACTAGAAAGGTTATTGAGTATGCGCTGAGTAATAGAGGTACGTTTGACTCACTAAAAAATTTTAAAAAATCAATAGACGAGAAGAAGTATCAATAGATAAATGGCTTCGCTAACGATAAAGATAAGGACTCAAGGTTTTATAACGCCACTCTAACGACCAAACTTTATGTTCGGTCCACAACAGATTTCCCAAAAGGGACGGTGAGGCGTGTTTTACTTGGTAGCCCATTCACTGTCGCTAATATCGATATAACCTGATCCATAACCATCATCGTGATCTTCTATGACATACGAGCAAGCCGATACAGAGAATAGGACTACAATAATGGCTAAAGAACGCATTAATATTATTCCTTAGCACTAGGATTATTAAGCTTTTGAAGAGCGGTTCTAACCCAATTACTACTCTCAGAATCTGTGTGATTAAACTTAACTATTGAGCCATAAAGCATCTCCAGTTCTTCTTGATCCGTGAGTCTGCCGTTATTAGTAAATAGCTGCTCTAGTACATCATCTATCCCACAATCTGTAAAATAATCGTCATCATTTACTTTGACACAAATACCACTAGTATTTATCCACGTCGTCATACCACAATCAAAAATATAATAAATATTGCGGCTGACTACTAGTTTCAACACATATACTCCTATAACGTACGTGGGTCCATGATATCGATTTAATTGCTCTGCACTCTCTCCATACAAACGACCATTGCTATAACAGTTAATAACCATGTTATTGTACTGCGGATATTCAGAATTAACCCTCAAAGACTGGGCGTATCCCAGAAGCTTTTTAAATAAGGGGTTTTTATAATCTACTACACCTGAACTTATAAAAATCTTTAATATACCAACGGTATTATTAGTGCCAGACTTCTCGCCTATCGCGTAGGTTGAGGGCACAGGTTCTGTTAAAGGAATAACCTGCCCACTTTGTCTTTGAATAAATTGCTGAATAGTAATATTTTCAGCCCTGACTAATTCACGAATCTCGCCTATAGTATAAATATGTTGTAACACAACAGCGGTAGTGCTATTGCCTGCATTACTTTCAGCTTCTATAACTAATTTATTGGCATCAATTTTGTTAAATAAAGCTCTATAAGAGCGTGTGGCTGATTCAGAATAGCTTAAACCACCTTGTTTCTTTTCGTACTCATTGAACGCATAAGAAATCGCATCACCTCTAGGCATGGACATACCTGTTATCTCTGTGCAGAGCATGACGCCATCTTCTATATTAATACCTCTAAAGCCTATCTCTATTTGCTGTTCGTGATAAGGAACTACTTTCAAAGGCGCAGAGGGAAGCCTAGATTTTCTTGAGCGGTCGTGATTATTCTGACTCTTAATAAAAGCATCTAGAACTCTTTTGTTCAGTTGTTTGGTTACGGTTTTAGTGTGCTTATCATGCTTAAGGTGATGCAAAAATACCGCATCAGCGATAACGCATTTATCGGGAATAATTACAGTATTAGATATTTCGGGGTCAGGATGATTAAGATTTAAACCCTCCTCAATATCTACCCACAAATCAGTTAGCAAAACACGATTAACTTCTTTTGAGACACCGTAATGGGCCATATAGAAAAGTAGAGGGTGGATAATTACCTTGTAAGAACCTTGATTTATTACCAATAATGTATTCGTATCAGATTCCAAACCGACAACGGGGTAGCTATTAAGGTCAAATTCGTACGTTCCACCTTCTTTGCTGATGCCAAAATGGTTAGAGTAAGTAAGGTTATCTGATTTTTCATTAATCACAGTAAACGCATCATCAAAATCGAATTTTTGATGCGTTACTCCGTTTACCCAAATAGACCCTATTGTTAACCTATGGGCTAGCTCAATAGGTATGTGGACTTCAACTGTGTAGCCGGTGCTAAGGTTGAGGAATCTTACTTCAATTAGATTAACTGCATTCTGTTTATTAGAGCCTCTGAATATTCGGCCAAACCAAATTACGACGTATTCGTAGTTATTGAAGAACTTATCGGTATATTTGTGGATATCGATTTTATTAGGGTTATCGATACGCGCAAACCCATCAAAAAAATCTGGAGTCATAAAGCTTCTCCAGAGGTATAAAGTGAAACCCTAGGAGATAAATTATGTACTATATGACATCTATTATGAAAATATGACAAGTATTGTGGAAACTGACAGCCACCGCCAACTAGTGCGACGGCAGATATCGTGTGATGGACTTGTCGAAAAGGGCGCGTACCATAATCGTAATCACTGTCTGCGACCGAATAGGTGCTAGCAACTTCTAACGCATCTTCTGGGCTCAAATCCGGCAAGATAGTCGGTAGCCGTGATGCCATTAGCGTCTTACCAGAACCGGGCGGTCCAGTGAATAATAACGAATGCCCACCTGCCGCCGCAATTTCTAACGCTCGCCGTGCATGGTGCTGGCCCTTAACATCTGCTAAGTCTACCTGGTAAACGGCATTGGCTTGGATGCGGCTGAGGGGTACGACAGCCAAACGTGCATCCGTCGCCTTAGGATCTGCTAACGACTTTAGATGATCGCAGACTGCTTTTAGACTTTTTGCTGCTAAAACAGTCACTCCTTCAACTCGACTGGCCTCAGCACCATTATCTGTTGGCACAATCAATTGTCGCTGCGCTTGCAACTCTCCTAATGTCAGCGACTCTGCTTTCATCGCCCGCGCTATGGCTAAACTACCCGTCACTTGTCTCAGTTCACCATTCAGCGCTAACTCCCCGATAAACTCAAACGCTGACAACGCTTCTGGATCAAGCTGATCACTGGCGGCCAAAATACCAATCGCAATAGGTAGATCTAACCGCGCGCCATCTTTTGGCAAGTCAGCAGGTGCTAAATTGATAGTGAGGCGTCGATTAGGAAACTGAAAGCCGGAATTTAGAATAGCGGAGCGTACTCGATCTTTGCTCTCACGAACTGACGCTGCTGGCAAACCCACGATAGTCAGGGCCGGCAAACCTGATGATAGGTGGACCTCAATAATAACTGGCGGCGCGTGCAAACCAACGACCGAACGAGTGGACACCTGAGCAAACGACATGAGAACGTCCTAATATAGGGAATTATTAATGATAGAGCATCAGCTATCTGCACGCAAATCTCGTATCTTACTATTGGCGAGTTTATTAAACAGAAAAACGAACGACATCACATGTAAAAAACCCTCCTAAAGCCCTACTAATAAAAAGGATTTGTTATAATAATCATTATTTATTTAACCATCACTATCACAATAAAAGTTATAGTAAATGCATGGCTTTAATTTACTTAGCTATCGCTAATAAAATCTATCATTAGTACCGTTTAGCCAGACTACGAACAATTTTTGAATAATGATGCACTAACAACATGAAAAACAGTAATAAATAGGATCAAAACGAGGAAAGTCGCATGTCAGAAGACTCAGAGTATCAAAACACCCAGCAGCCACCTAGCAATGCAAACACGCAGCCTCACGAGCAGGCCACTACTGTGCGCCCCGTTGTGCAGCAGACTAGCCCTTATGCCAGCCTTCGCGGTGCTCAGGCTAGCAAACAACTGCCAACGTTCGATGAAGTAATTATTAATAAATACAATCGTTCAGGGCCACGCTATACCTCCTACCCGACTGCTTTAGAGCTCTCGCCAATAGCAGACGGACTAGAAGCAAAAATTCTACAAAACCACGAGACTCATACACCGTTGTCTCTATATTTTCATATTCCATTTTGCCGTCATCTTTGCTATTACTGTGCCTGTAATAAAATTATCACCAAAAAAAATAGTGACTCAGGGGACTACCTGCAGTATCTTATCGCTGAAATTAAGCACAAGCGTAGCTTATTGCCCACATTAAAGAACAATGAAAAACCGCTGGTTAAGCAGCTACATTTAGGTGGCGGTACACCGACATTTTTGCGTGATGAAGAGTTGGTACAGCTTTGGCAATTCTTACAAACTCAATTTGAATTTTTGCCAGAAGATGAAGGTGATTACTCTATTGAGATTGACCCGCGCGAGCTTGGTGACTCAACCTTACAAACTCTACGTGACTTAGGCTTTAATCGGATTAGCTTAGGTGTGCAGGATTTAGAAGAAGCGGTACAAGTCGCCGTGAATCGGGTACATTCAGCAGAAATGATTGCCACTATTTTAAATGAAGCCCGCGATTTAGGGTTTCATTCTATCAATATCGACTTGATTTATGGTTTGCCACATCAGACTCCGGCAACCTTGGATAAGACCGTACGACGTATTATTGAAATGTCACCAGATCGTTTATCAGTGTTTAACTACGCGCATTTGCCTGAGCGCTTTAAAGCTCAGCGTCAGATAAAAGATGCAGACCTACCGGACCCAGCAGCCAAGCTCAGTATGCTCGGTAATACCATCAACACCTTGACCGAATCTGGTTATCAATATATTGGTATTGATCACTTTGCTAAGCCTGATGATGAGCTGGCGGTAGCACAGCGTGAAGGTCATCTCCATCGTAATTTTCAGGGTTATACCATCATGGGCGACTGTGATTTATTAGGTTTTGGGGTGTCAGCAATCAGCCAAATCATTAATGCTAATAGCAGTTATATTCTACAGAACCCTACTGATTTACAGGTGTATCAAGATAATATTAACGCAGCGCACAACAATCCTACTATCATGCCGGCGGTCAAGGTTATCAAAACCTCGATCAAGGATCGCTTACGTGAGTATGTAATCATGAATTTATTGTGTCATGACTATATCGACTTTAAAGACGTCAATCAAAATTTTGGTATCGATGCGGTTACTTACTTTATTGATGAAATTCAACAGCTCGGTGAGATGCAAAAAGACAAGCTTATCGATATGGATATAGCGGGCATTCGGATTTTACCCAAGGGTCGTTTGCTAGCTCGTAATGTAGCCATGGTATTTGATGAATATATTGAGAAAAATCATAGCAACCGTTTTTCTAAAGTTATTTAACTTGATGCTATGAGTAATAGAAAAGTCATCGTCATTAAAAAGTAATATAAATACCAGTTTGTTGTTAATTTATAGACAAAAAAATAGTCAGCGCATGAGATGCTAACTGACTATTTTAGAGATTAACGAGCTAGGATGTAGTTAAATTAACATTTTCTATGCTTTTAACTTATCACCTACCATACCTTTAACCGTACTTAAGATATCAGCAGGGATGACCACCATTTTCGAGTTATCAGACTCAGCCAAATCTTTAATCGCTTTGATATATTGCTCACCAAGCAAGTAAATAATCGGCATATCTTCCTCTCCCACCGCACCAGTAATGAGTCGAATAGACTCTTCAGAACCTTTAGCGAGTACGACTTGAGCTTCAGCATCACGTCTTGATGCTTCTAAACGACCATCAGCTTCTAAGATAGCAGCTTGCTTTTGACCATCGGCACGAGTAACCGTTGCACGGCGCTGACGTTCAGCGGCTGCTTGCTCTTCCATCGCCATTTGCATGGTCGGAGAAGGGTTAATGTCTTGAATTTCTACCGTTTTTAACGTAATACCCCAGTCAGAAATATCTTCCGAGATGGCGTGTTTTAGCTTGGCTTTAATTTCATCGCGGCTAGACAAGGCATTATCCAAATCCATCTCACCAATGATTGAACGCAAAGAGGTCTGTACTAGATTACGAATACCATATTCATAGTCTTCGATACCATAAACCGCTTTATCAGGGCGAACAATATTAATGTAAGCGACCGCATTAGCGATTATTACTACGTTATCACGAGTAATCACTTCCTGAGAAGGAATATCAAGTACGATATCTTTGGTAGTTACTTTATAGGCAACGTTATCAACGAAAGGAATGATCAAGTTTAAGCCTGGTTCAAGCGTTTCGTTGTACTTCCCTAATCGCTGCACGATCCATTTATAGCCTTGTGGGACAATACGTACCCCTTTAAAGACTGTCAAGGCAATTAGGGCTACTAGTATCAGTATAACGATATTAACGCTGTTCATGATACTTAGGATGCTGTTCATGATGTTCTCCTCAATCATTGCTGTCTATGTATGCTGCGGCAATGTTGTGTTTGTTGTATATCTATCATTCTGAAGTGCTGTAAGTCTTGGTTATGCTGAACGAGAGTATATTGGCTTAATTGTCGGTAAACTTTTTCTCGAGGCGAGCTCTATCAAGACCTCCTTTATTCAAACTCAGTTTATTGTGCTTAATTTCATGATGATCAATATCATTAATTTTAAGTTTATTAATAACTGGACCATTAGCAGTAACCGGCGCTGCAATCTGTTTAATAGGTGTCGTTCGTTGAGTCGGCGCAACGATAAGCTCATTACCGATAATATCCGTTACTACCACTCGGTCGCCTACTTCAACCTCTTCGTCATGCGTGCGGCAGAACCATTCATCCGCTCCTACAATCGGTACACTAAAACGCACCCGTCCGAGCTTATCTAAATGCGGTTTGACCACGATCATTCCGGTCTCACCGATAATGATACTGCCACCCAATCCTGCCTTGGTACGGTCCACTGATAATGGTTTGATATATTTGAACCAGGCAAACATAAATATGACGGATAAAACTAGCCAAATAAGTACTTGCCACAGTATAGGAATAGGCAATAGCCATGACAATGCTGCGACAATCACAGCAGCCACGCCAAACCAAAGGGTAGCAAAGGTCAGAATAAACATCTCAACAATTAATAATAAGAATCCTAGTATCAGCCAATGCCATGGCTCAATAATCCACATAGTATCAATCATTGTCGTCTCCTTTTTCTTCACAAACCCAAGCTTTAATGTAGCATAATTTCACAGCGAATATTGACTTTTAGGTCAATATTACTCGTGTATCGCCAGTTTAGTTTGACCTACTGCGTATTAAATAATTTTGTAAAGTGTTCATACTCAAAAATACACGCAAAAAAAAACGACCACCTAAAGTGATCGTTTTTTGGTTTCTAAAATCTTATTTATTAAGTAATATGATTGCCTATAAGATAATCTATGCTAATAAACTTAGAATTTTAGATGGGCACCAATAGTCATTAGATCTAAGTCGCTACCTAACATGTCATATTCAGCTTCGACACTAAGATCAGAGTTAACTGCATAACCAAGGCCTACACCACCAGCCAGACTGGTATCGCTGTCTTTGAAGTTATTAAGACCAAAGTTGGTACTTTGCGCTTCTACTTCAGTTCTGGCAATACCTAACTTACCTTTGGCATATAGTGCGGTATTTGGGAAGGCATAGCGATAAGTACCATATGCGCCATAAGCTTTAGCATCGATGTCACCACCTCTGTAATCAGCGTCATCGGAACCGACATACTCAACTTCCATACCGAAGTTAGGGTCGAAGTTGTAACCAGCATAGACACCATAAGCAGTTGGGTCATCTGCATTATTAACATCTAAATCGAACTGACCGACTTTTACGCCAACATACGGTTGACCCGTATAGCCATTACCATAAGAGACGGCCGCTTGTGCACTGACACTCAATAAAGAACCAGCTGCTAGGGCGAGTAAAGTTTTTTGTAGAGTTTTCATCGTCATCTCCTTAAAATCAATTTTGACAAACAAGTTATTTATTTATACAGGCTGTTATAGCCATATCGCCTTGTTTGCTAACGATGTATACATAGTAACAAAGTATTTCTTACTCTCTGTCAGTGTTTGATGGTATGACAGTTAATTTTTGCAAGTGTTTGTCAGCACTCAAGTTACAAAGGCCTAGATATGAAATCTTTTGTTACAACCGCTAGATTTATGTAATAAATCTCTGTCTATTCAACGATATTTTAATAGTCATAATGTGTGAAAATGGAGAAAATATCGAAGGGCAACAAAAAATGGCCAATCCAATCACGACTCGTTTACAAGAAGCGCTTGATTCTCTCAAGGTCTCTCAGCAATACCGCCAATTACCTAACCTTGAGCATCAAGGCCCCTATATTATTGATAAGGGCAAGAAGCTGCTTAATGTTGCCAGTAATGATTATCTGGGCTTAGGTGGCGATAGTGAGTTGCAGGTAGAATTTCTGACACAGATACAACAGCCATCACTGCGACCAATGCCTAAAATGAGTGCCACTTCTTCGCGGCTACTGACGGGTAACGATGAGCAATTACAAGCACTTGAAGTTGAGTTACAGCAGTGGTATCAGGTAGCAGCAGACCCGTTACAGGATAAGTCTCTTTCAAGACCTCCTTCAAGACCCCCTTCAAAATCTGCTCTGGTAATCAACAGTGGCTATCATGCCAATATTGGTATCCTGCCAGCACTGACCGCTTTGCCCGTCAAAACGCTCATCTTAGCTGACAAATTGGTACATGCCAGTATCATCGATGGAATACGCCTCAGCCAAAGCAAGTTGTGTGCCTATCGGCGTTATCGACATAATGATTATCAACAGTTAGCACTTATGATTGAACGAGCTGACGTTACCGTTGAACGGATCATTATCGTAACAGAAAGCATCTTTAGTATGGATGGCGACCGCGCCGACTTACACAAATTAGTACAATTAAAAGCTGTAGATAGCCGCATTGAACTGTATGTAGATGAGGCACATGCCACTGGAGTCCTAGGCAATCAAGGCTTAGGGTTGGCAGAAGAAACGCAGACCCTAATAGATATCGATTATTTAGTGGGTACTTTTGGTAAAGCTTTTGCCTCAGTGGGGGCTTATATTCTTTGTGATGACGTGGTTAGACAATGGCTGATTAACCATATGCGTCCGCTTATATTTAGTACCGCGCTACCACCCATCAACCATGCTTGGACGCGCTTTATTTTGGCAAAAATGCCGCAGTTAAATAATCAGCGCCAGCACTTGGCAAGGTTATCATTACAGCTCAGTCAACATGTCAGACAAGCGGTCAATCAGCAACACGACGACGCCTCATTCATTCAACAAATGAGTTATAACTCACCTATCGTGCCTTATATATTAGGGGATAACGCCAGCACTATAGCCAAGGCTCAACAGCTACAAGATGCTGGGTTTTATGCCTTGCCCATTAGACCGCCCACTGTTCCTGCAAATACTGCACGCATCCGATTGGTGATGAACGCGGCGCTGACTGACGAGGACTGCCAGCGGCTGATAAAGCATTTATAATTAGCTATTCTGTGATTAGGTATTCTACGATTGGGTGTTCTACGATTGGGTATTCTACGATTGGGTGTTCTACAATTGAAAGCCTCAGTGTTTAAACGCCTTAGCATTTACATGACTTATGTTATTGACCCAACAAATTTATTTGGATAAAACACACTCTATGTCATATAAAAGCGCACAGTGCGGTCTTAGTGTCAGAAAGCAAACTATCGCTCATCATTTTGCTCGTGCTAACGATTATGAGCGGCATGCCGATGTTCAGCAGAAGGTTTGTCAGCTTTTATTAGCCAATATTGCCCACCATAATCAAGAAAGCGTGCTAGAGATTGGCGCAGGTACAGGACAGATGACCCGCCTACTAGCGGCCCACCTAAAGAGCACGCAATGGACCATTAACGAGCTATCTGCTCAGCAAACAGCGACCCTACAGTTACTATTACCAACAGCCAAGATAGCGATTGGCGATGCTGAAACTATGAATTTAGGTGGTACGTTGAATGATATGCACAGCTTAATTATTAGTGCTAATGCCGTGCAGTGGTTCGATGACCCTTTGAGGGTTATACAGCAATCATTTAGTCGCCTACAGTCTGGTGGACAGTTGCTATTTAATACGTTTACCCCGAATAACTTTTTGCAAATAAAAGCGCTAACAGGTCAGGGATTAACATATCCCTCTAACGAGGCATGGCAACTGGCATTGGACAACGCTGGTTTTGAAAATAGCCAATTATCCATCCAACGCTTTGATTTACAATTTTCCCGCCCTTACGATGTGCTTAAACACATGAAGCTCACCGGCGTTTCGACCAATCGAACTCAAGTACAGACACTGACACCAATGCAAGTTCATTCACCAAGCAGTATTTCAGCAAACAATACCTCAGAAAATACCAAGCCGTTCAGATGGACAAGGGCACGACTACAACAGTTTGAAGTGGACTATTGGCAGCAGTTTTCGGGACAAGATGAGAGTGGTCAGCCTTGCGTCAATTTGACCTATGAAGTGCTAATAATTAATGCGATTAAGGCATAGCTGCCCCACTTTAAGAAAGAGTCAGTATGGCTGGGAGATATTTTTGCAGGCTCGAAAAATGACGCGGTCACACAGCAAACGAGAAAAATGTCACCTGCCATGCGTAACCATATATCTTACCATTTCACTTTTTAAAACAGCCATAAAAAAACGCACCTCGAGAAGTGCGTTTTTTTATTCTTAATGTATAACTATTAAATACTAACTTTTAGAAAACAAGCTTTTTTAAAAGACTACTTCTTCTTCTCTTCTTCGTCCACTTCAGTGAACTCAGCATCAACCACGTCATCATCAGCTTGATTGTCATCAGCTGTTGCATCTGCGCCGTCTTGGAATTGGCTTGGATCCATACCTTCAGCACCCGCGCTGGCATCACCATAAATCTTTTGGCTGACCGGCAAGAAGGCATTGTCCAATGCTTCGAGCTTGGCTTTGATATCATCATGATCGTCTTCTTTGGCAGCCATTTCAAGCTCAGAGATAGCCGTCTCTACTGCTGATTTCTCGTCTTCAGACACTTTGTCTTCCGCATCTTTTAGCGCTTTTTGTATCGCATGGATACGACCATCCGCTTCGTTACGAACTTGAGCTAGATTGGCGAATTTTTCATCTTCAGCCGCATTAGCTTCAGCGTCTTGTACCATTTGTTCGACTTCTTCGTCCGACAAGCCAGAATCCGCTTTAATCTGGATGCTTTGTGCTTTACCAGTACCTTTATCGGTCGCTGAAATATTCATGATGCCATCAGCGTTGATATCAAAAGTCACTTCGATTTGTGGCAGGCCACGTGGTGCTGGTGGAATATCAGTCAAGTCAAAACGGCCAAGCTGTTTATTCTGCTGAGCAATCTTGCGCTCACCTTGGAACACCTGAATAGTCACCGCTGGCTGGTTGTCTTCAGCCGTTGAGAATACCTGTGATTTCTTAGTCGGAATCATGGTGTTCTTCTCAATGATTGGCGTTAGCACCCCACCCATGGTTTCGATACCAAGGGTCAATGGCGTCACATCAAGCAATAGAACATCCGTTTTTTCACCAGATAATACGGCACCTTGAATCGCGGCACCAGCAGCGACTGCTTCGTCAGGGTTCACGTCTTTGCGTGGCTCTTGACCGAAGAATTCTTGTACTTTTTGCTGTACTAGTGGCATACGAGTCTGGCCACCCACTAAGATAACATCATCAATTTCACTGGTTTTTAGCCCAGCGTCATCAATAGCAATCTTACAAGGGCCCATGGTACGCTCAACGAGTGCTTCAGTTAAGCTTTCTAGTTTTGAGCGGCTGATCGTTACGACCAAATGCTTAGGACCATTGCTGTCAGCGGTAATATATGGCAGGTTAACTTCAGTGCTTTGGGCACTTGATAACTCAATTTTCGCTTTTTCTGCGGCTTCTTTGAGACGCTGCATCGCTAACGAGTCACCTTTTAGGTTCACGTCTTGATCTTTTTTGAATTCGCTTACTAAATAATCAATCAATGCTGAATCAAAGTCTTCGCCGCCAAGGAAGGTATCACCGTTAGTTGCCAGTACTTCAAACTGCTGCTCGCCATCAACGTCAGCGATTTCGATGATTGATACGTCAAAAGTACCACCACCTAAGTCATAGACAGCGATGGTGCGATCGCCTTCTTTTTTGTCCATACCGTAAGCAAGAGCAGCGGCAGTTGGTTCGTTGATAATACGTTTTACATCAAGACCGGCAATTTTACCCGCATCTTTAGTCGCTTGACGCTGTGAGTCATTAAAGTAAGCAGGAACGGTAACCACGGCTTCGGTAACGGCTTCGCCCAGATAGTCTTCAGCGGTCTTTTTCATTTTTTTCAAGATTTCAGCAGACACCTGTGGTGGCGCTAATTTTTTATCATTAATCTCGACCCAAGCATCACCATTGTCAGCTTTGACAATTTTATAAGGAACCATACCAATATCTTTTTGCACGACTTTGTCATCAAAACGACGACCAATCAGACGCTTAATCGCAAATAAGGTTTTGTTCGGGTTGGTTACTGCTTGGCGCTTGGCTGACTGACCGACCAAGATCTCATCGTCTTTATAAGCGACAATTGAGGGGGTAGTACGTGTGCCTTCAGCATTTTCAATGATTTTGACTTTATCGCCTTCCATCACTGCCACACATGAGTTAGTTGTACCTAAATCAATACCTATTACTTTACCCATAATTAATTACTCCAATTTGTTTTGATGGTTCAATGTTTATATGTATTGCCAGCCGTACTAAGGTATCTACGCCCCTTTAACTAAGCTTATTACCTATGCTTGTTAGAGCGTACTGCCTGCACTTGGCTTGGCATATCAGACCGTAACGGGTCACTTGCTGCTTTATATCGGTTTGCACGGTCGTTTTTTCAAGTCAATGACCCTACAAATATTTTCTTTTATGTGAAGTTTTGTCAATACCCTTACTTTTAATAGGGTTTGTTAGTTTTGTTGCTCTGAATGTGACGCTTATTGACCGACACGTACCATAGCCGGACGTAGTAGGCGGCCATTTAAGCTGTAGCCTTTTTGCAAAACCGTACCGACGGTGTCGGCTTCAGCGTCTGGATCAATGCCCACCGCTTCATGAAAATCAGCGTTGAACTTCTCGCCTTGTGGATCAACCACATCAACACCATTTTTATTGAGTACACTGAGCAGTGCTTTGTGAGTGAGTGTCACCCCTTCGGCGATGGGATCATTAGCATCCGCATTCTCAACCGCACGTTCTAGGTTATCGACTACTTCTAACAGCTCTCTGGCAAACTTCTGTAACGCGAATTTTTTACTTTTATCCGCTTCTTGTTCCATACGTTTTTGCGCATTATAAGCTTCGGCATTGGCACGCGCCGTGCCTTCTTTAGCTTGCTTCACTTCGCCTTCTAGCTCAGCGATACGAGCTGCAAAAGCCTGAAGATCAATGTCATTGTCGATAGTCACGCTCTCAGCTGAGTTGTTTTCAGGGTTAAACTCTTCTAAAGTTTCTGCTAACACGCTTTCTTCGCCATCAATGTTACTTTGTACCGTTTTTGGCTCTTGGGTGTCAAATTCTTGGTTTGGGGCTTGCTCGCTCATGATAACTCCTTATGTTTTATGATGATTATTATACTTACGTCTTCTAAAGAGGACTCAATAGCTGCTTGATAAAGGTGATGAGGATAAATTTCAAGCCTAAGGGTGATGAATTTTTTACTTTAGCTGAAATAGTTATTCTATTTAAAATATAAATAGCAACTGACGCAATTAATAACTAAGTAAGCACTCCCCTAGCATCGACAATAATACAATCAGTTCACAATAAAAAAGAGTCGTTTATGGCAACGTGCTACTGGTATCATCAAATAGTACTAAAACTGATTAAATATTGATTAAACAAGGAATGTTATGCCTATTCTACCGATATCATCACTCAATACCTTAGTGACAAAAACAGTTGAGACTGCCAAAACTAAGATACCTGCACGTACCTATCAACAGCATGCCATGCACTATATATTGAAAGGATTGGGTAAGCTACCGACACCCGCGCTTGAACGTCTTAACTACCATCTAAAAGCATCAGCTGCTGAGCAATATCCTCATGCTGATGCCCACCTACGCCTGATACTGGCTATTAGCAACAAGCTCAAGCGGCCATTAACGCTCGACAACTTGTCTAAGTTAAGAAGGAAATTTGGTGCTGACGCAGTCTCATTGCAAGCGCCTAACGTCTGGCAGCAAAAAAGTAATGGTAAAAATATTAGTAGTGTGAGCTGGCAAGACGAAACTATTGCTGATGCCGATGGCGGTGATATGACTGTTCGCTGTTATCAAGCTGGATCTGACACTATCCAAAAGCATAAACAGAACCTTGATGAAGTCGTTATGCTGTTTTTTCATGGTGGTGGATTTTGTATCGGAGATCTTGATACCCATCATGAGTTTTGCCATACCGTCTGTACCCAAACCGGCTGGGCGGTAGTCAGTGTTGATTATCGATTAGCACCTGAACACACCGCCCCAACAGCCCTCAAAGACTGTATCGCAGCTTATGCATGGCTTACTGAGCATTGCCATACGCTTGGTGCGTCGCCATCACGTATTGTATTATCAGGTGATAGCGCAGGTGGTTGCTTGGCCGCATTAGTCGCACAGCAAGTCATCAAGCCTATTGATGCACTGTGGCAAAATATTGATGAAGATCAGACGGTCGATGAGGCTTTTAGAGCCTTGGTTCAGAATTTACCAACACCACTAGCACAGTTGCCACTCTATCCTGTTACTGACTATGACGCCGAATATTCAAGCTGGGCGCTTTACGGCCAAGGATTGCTACTCGATCACGAAGATGCTGAAGTATTTAATACCGCTTACATTAAGCACAGTAACTTACCTCAATCGCATCCTCTGGTGTCAGTTATTCATGGTGACCACACACAAATGTGTCCAAGCTATATCGTTGCGGCTGAACTGGATATCTTGCGAGATGAAGCATTAGTTTATGCCCAGCAGCTACAAGATAAGGGCATTAACGTGCAAACTCATACTGTGCTTGGCGCGCCGCATGGCTTTATTCATTTAATGAGCGTTCATCAAGGTCTTAGATTCGAGACAAATTATATTATTGATGAGTTTGCCGACTTTGTGCATCAGCTTTGTACGGCAACCGACGGCGCGGTCTGAACAGTTAATAACCAAATCTCAGATCTTGATCCTAGGCGAAACGGTATGCCCCAAAAGCCGTAACCGGATGACACCACAAAGTGTCCTTGACCAATGGCTTCGTAGCCATAGCCCAAACGATTGATAGCTTTGACAATAAAGTTAGCAGGGAATACCTGCCCGTTATGAGTATGTCCTGAGACCTGCAAATCAATCGGTAGTTTACTATGCTCAGTAATATCGCTAGGTCTATGGTCTAACATTATTACTGGCTCAGTGATATTAACCTGTGCTAATAGCTCAGTGGTCGCCACCCGCTGGTGTTTGTGGTTGTCAAAGCGACCCACTAACCAAATCGCTTGGCCTTGATGCTCTATTCGCAGCACGTCATCATTTAATAACTGCACACCCGCGTCGCGTAGGGTGTTGCTAATGCTTTGTTCATGACCGTATAAGTCGTGATTGCCTAGCGTGGCATAAATACCATATGGCAGACCAGCACCCAAATTGACTAAATTTTCCGTCATATTATAAGCCATGAACGCCTGGGTATTGTCATCCATAATATCACCTGGCATCAAGAGCATATCAGCCTGATGACGGGTAACAAGATGCCGCAATCTATCAATAGCACCACTACCGAATAGGCGCCCTAGATGTAAGTCGCTTGCCACGGCGATACGTAGTTGCCCTTGCATGGGTTTATTGATATTGATAGTTCGATAGCGCACTACTGGGACATAAGCGCTATATAAGGCGTAAACGAACAGACCCACAAATACTATTAAAGCCAATACTCGTAGTCCAAAAGCAACGGTCTCAGAGTAGTTAGGAATATCACTCAGAAACATTATCAATAAATAGCTGCCATACAACAACCAGGTTGCTAGAGCAGCGAGCATCATAAAGTGCAATACTAGCAGCCAGCCACTTACCCAACGATAGCTATTAGCAAGTAGCTTACTGACGCTCAGTAGCAATAAGCCATTGGTGATGACAAATACTGTAATCCATACTATGGTTTGCAGTGTTGATGACATCCAAGGCTGCAGCCACCATTGTAAGCTTAGCGCCGCACCCAGACTAAACAGCTGTAGTAAGACAATAATGACTGTGAAAAATACGTAGCGCATACTCTGTCCTATCTATAATTATTCCATATTTATTATGACAACCACTCTATAGTTAAAATACCTTAAAAACGCTAGGGTACTGCTGCTATAAGCTTTTTGCAGCCTCTGTCTGCGTAGGCACAGCAAGCAAGAAAAACTTATGCCAGCAGTAGGTTATGTACCGATATTACTTTTCATTGACTATATATTCATTATCATAACGTTAACTTTTTAAAGGGGACGATATAGTTGACTGTAACGTAATTAGCCAAATTTCAGCGCGAGTACCCAGTCTAAAGGGTACAGCACCAAACCCATAACCTGAGGTTACTAAAAATTGCGTATCATCAATCGACTTGGCACCATAAACTAATGGCGTAAACATCTGAATCAGTTCCGTTAACGGAAACATTTGTCCACCATGAGTATGCCCCGACAGATGCAAGTCTATTGGTAAGGCACTTATCTCATTGATCGACCAAAGAGCATGTTCCAAAAATATCACCGGCTTATCGGTATCAATCGGTGTTAGCAGATCTGCCGCTAGTTTGCGGGGCCTGGGGTCGGTAGCATCGGAACGGCCAACCAACCATACGGCATCATCTAAATACACACTCTTATTATCAATCACCTTGATTCCAGCGCGCGTAATCGCTGTAGCAATTGCGACTTGATTACCTGAATAATCATGATTGCCCAATACCGCATAGACCCCCAGTGGCGCCTGTAGCTTTGATAAGTACGCGTGCATATCAGTCTTATCATAAGCAGCAGTACTGTCATTCATAATATCGCCTGCCAGCACCACCACATCAGGATTTTGTGCATCGATGAGACTGGCCAGTTGGTCCAACTGTCGATTGCCAAACCACCTACCCAAATGTGTATCAGAGACTAACGCCATAGTCATGGGTTTATCTAAAGGCTTATCCGTGGTCACAGTTAGACGATGAACCACTGGAGAGTACGCATTAAATACCGCTAAACCAACGATACCCATATAACTCAGGGCGGCAATAGCGCGTATAAGCTTGGGGCGAGAGGGTCGTTTGATAATCTGACTATAGAATAGGGCGACAGCAGCGGTTATCAAGGCGGCATACACCATAAAACCTTGCAATATACTGACCACTAAATAGACGTAGAAGCGCTCACGCCAAAACTCACTCAGCCCATAAATGAGAGCGAGGTTATTGATGATAAAAACGCTTAGGACAATAATAGTTTTACTGACGGGACGTTGTGGTTGGATCAACCACCATAGAATAACGCTGGTTGTTACAGCCAGTAGCTGGGTTAAGACAATAAAGAGCCACATAATAAATTCTGATTATATAAAGATAGCCTTATCTTATGATAGGTTGCCTCAAACCTCTACTACTCTGATGTTTCTGTTTAAAAATTCAGCATTTTTGCACTAAGATTATAGTCATCAACTGCTCGCATTACTGGTGCTCTTGGGGTTGCGTTTAGGTGTTATTAGGCTGTTTATTTCATCAGTATTAAAGGATGATAACCCGCAATGTTTCACATGAAACATTGCGGGTTTCAGTGCCTACTATTCCTGTTGTTCTAATGCTTGTTTGAGCGTCGGTTGCTTAAATTCATAACCAGCATTATCCAGTGCTTGTGGCAATACCTTCTGTCCATCAATCAGTAATGTCGACATCTCACCAAACATTAGCTTTAGCAAAGGACTCGGTAGGGTAAAAAAGGTTGGACGATGCAACCACGCGCCAACGTCTTTGGTGAAGGTATGATTGGTCACTGGATTGGGCGCCGTCAAGTTATATACCACTGCTGACGTAGAATTTTCTGAGCTTATAGTATTCTCAGCAGTGGTTATGCTATCGCTCTGCTGAGTGTCAGTTTTTTCTGTCAGATGTTGTTCAATAATAAAAATGGTCGCCCCTACCCAATCGTCACGGCTAACCCAGCTCATGATTTGCTTACCATCACTCAATTGTCCACCAAGTCCCAGTTTAAATGGTAATAGTAGCTTGCCAAGCATACCGCCTTTAGGGTGGATGACCACTCCTGTTCGTACGATAGCGACTGGTACGCCGTACTCGGTCGCTGTTAGAGCCAATTGCTCCCATTCATCACATAAGCGATGCGAAAAGTCGGTCTCAGAGGCACTGCTCTCAGTTAGTGGCTTGTCACCTTGCGTACCATACCAGCCAATCGCTGAACCACTAACCAATAATTTAGGCTTGGGGCTGGTACGCGCTATAAATGCTATTAACGACTCGGTAGGCTTGATACGACTGGCGAGCAGTTGCTCTTTGCGGCTATCACTCCAACGTGAGTCAGCAATACCAGCACCAGCGAGATTTAAGATGACATCAAAGCTTTTGTCCGTCTGCGCTAGCTCATCATAAGTCATCATATTAATCATACTGGGGTGTGCCTGACTGCTATCACGTGTTAACCAGGTGATGCCTAAATCTCTGTCAGTATCATTATGACGTTTCATGAGCTCATCACTAAACGCGCTGCCTAAAAACCCTGATCCACCACTGATTAAAATATTCATATTCGCTTCCTTATGGTTATTTATAGACATCCAAACTAATATAGCCCTTAATAAATATCGTGGCCTTTTTTAGATGGGTTGTCAAAATTGGTTTTACGTACTTTTGGTAAGGTAAATAAACCCTTTAACTGGGTACAAGACCGTAAGACTACACTCTGGGTCAATCTAAGCTATAGTCAATGAAAAGTAATATCGATACATAACCTACTGCTGGCATAAGTTTTTCTTGCTTGCTGTGCCTACGCAGACAGAGGCTATAAAAAGCTTATACCAGTAGTACCGTCGCGTTTTTAAGGTATTTTAACTATAACTGAATGATTGGCTTTCACTATTATTCTATTGCTATTAAAAACTAAATCATAAAGTATCAAGGAAAACTTGAAATATAAAATCATCATCATAGGTTTTACTATAATTTAACTCACTTAACTTAATAGCCACTGTCTTATCTATCCCAAGAAAACAGAGTAATTTGCCTTAACGAATAACCCGCCCAGTCAGTGCATCTCCGATTTGGCTAGGTAGCTGGTAGCCTAAGGTCTCCCCTTCTAAATAACCGACGTGAGTAGAAAAATCACTACTCATAAAATAAGCTTGGGCTTGGGCTAACGATAACGCTGGTGGCTGACCTGAAAGATTACAGCTGGTCGAGACGATAAAACCGTAAGGATTGGCTGCTGAAACTACTTGGGCGCACAGCTGTTGAATCAAAGGGTGACTAATAACACGTACCGCCACGCTATTATGAGCCCCGCTAATCCAAGCTGGAATAGGTACCGCAAGTGCATTACATAATGGTCGGGACGACGATTGAGATAATGATTGAGATAATGATTGAGGTAATGATTGAGATAATGACTGAGGCAAAGGTAATAACCAGGTATGCGCTTGCTGGGATACCATATTAGGCGCGATATCCCAGCTATCAACAACGGTTTGACGCTGTTCAGTGCTTAAGGCCTCTAATAAAGGTACGATACGGTCAACGCTATCAGTCACCACAATCATTCCTTTGTCTACTGGACGCTGCTTGATAGTGAGTAATTGCTGTACTGCCCGCTGATTAAAAGCGTCACAGCCAATACCCCAAACACTTTCGGTCGGATAAACGAGCAGCTGCCCTGCACTCAGCCATTGAGCGGCTTGGGTGGTAGATTTAGTCATTAACGGCGTGGAATAAGACTTGGATGATTTCATAATCTACGCTTGAAGCCTAAAAAAGTAGTCTTTAAAATTGTCCTCAAAAAAACTAAGGTCTGCACAATATTAAGAATGAATAATAACCATAAGCAATCAATACTAAGTAAGCAATTGTCGCTATTAAAACAAACAACTATACCCGTAAATAACGCCCACCTTGTTCACTGATAACCCCTAATAACTCAAGCTCCATCAGCTGCCCGATCAATTGTGGTGGTGATAATCCTGTGGACACCAATAAGGCATCTAGATCTTGTCCATGCCAGTCAAGTTGACCAAAAACAGCATCTAGATGCTTAGGTATAGTAACGTTAAGAGGCGATGTTTTTTGCCTAGCATTTGCAAGTTGCGCGGTATTGGCTAGGGCTAGCGAATAAACATTATCTTTAGATAGGTTCTTTTCAGAAGAGCTATGCGCATAGTTGCTAGGCTGACTGTGATTCGGTAAATTATGATTCGGTAGGCTGTGATTCGTTAGACTGTGATTCGGTAGTTGCGTACTGACGTCGTCCAGCACTTGATGAGGATGATATATCAACGTTGCGCCTTCACGGATCAGATGATGGCAGCCTTCAGCATTACTATTATCGATATGACTTGGAACGGCAAAAACTTGTTTGCCCTGATCAGAGGTGAGCCGCGCAGTAATCAGCGAGCCACTTTTAATGGTGGCCTCGGTGACAATGGTTGCCAAACTGAGTCCAGCAACCAAGCGATTACGCCGTGGAAAAGTATGCTTATGTGGCTGGGTATGTGGCAATAACTCACTGACAAGACAGCCACCCTGATCGATAATTTGATCAAACAATTTATCATGATGATTGGGGTAACAAACATTGATACCAGTACCCATCACACCAATCGTGCGACCCTGGTAGTCAGAATCAGTTTGTGCCAAAGCGCCTAAATGCGCCCGCTTGTCCACGCCAATTGCCAAACCGCTAGTGATAACATACCCCGCTTGCGCCAGATATTGTGCTATATCAAAGGTAATCTTTTGCGCATGGTTACTGGGTTTTCGGCTACCAACGATAGCGATTTGCGCTTGATGGAGCAACGCGCTATTACCACGATAAAATAAAAGTGGCGGTGGATAGTATATTTGCAGCAACTGTGCCGGATAGTCAGGCTGATCAGCAAAAAGTAACTGATAATTCCCAGCCTTTAGCGCTTGCTCAATAACTTCAATACTGGCTATGGTCTGATCTTGCTGCTCGTGGCGCTTAATATGAGTATGATGGATACCCAGTTGCCGCCAGCCTTCAGTCTTAGTGGTCCATGCTTGCTGCGCGCTACCAAAGGTACTGATAAGCTTATGATAAGCGGATAACGACGCATTGACCTCATACCATAATGCCAATACGGCGCGCTGATTGTCGGAGAAGAGAGATGAAGTTACCGGCATAATTGTCTGCTCGTATTGGCTAGCTCGTATTGAATAATTCGTATTAGTAGATTATAAACGCCTATAAGTAAGGTGGCGGTAGCAACTGATCACCGACATTAAGGGGTAACTCAGAGCTCAGCACATACGCATAACTGATATCATCAAAGGTATTAAATACCATCACCATACCAGTCGGTTCGCTTGGCAAACGTACTGGGGTGTCATTATCGATGGTATCGCGCACTAGCGGTCCTTTCTGGTAAACCGTCAATACATCACCTGGTTTGGCACCATGAATGCTACCCAAGTTAATAGCGACCACACTGCCACGCGCCGCTGAGCTAATGGAGTCCATCACGCGTACGATCATACCACCACGATTGACGGTAGCAGGCGTCGGATAAAACACCGGTGGAATAGCATTGTCTAACTCAACAAAAACGCGATCACCTTCACGTACTTCTTTGTCATAGCTGTCAGTAAGCTGCAAGCTAGTCACGCCGTTACTTGCCACGTTAATGGCCAAGCCAGTCGCCACTTGTGTCACTTCTAAGCCGATGATTTTTTGAGTCCTAGGATCGACGTACATCTCGCCTTCGCGGTAGACCCCATAGCGCTGACCAACGATAAGCGGTACACCCTTGGCATAAATTTTATCACCACTAGCTGTAATAAGGTTGCGTGTTTTAGACGCTAGCACATAGGGTGTGGTATTAAAATCTTTGGGATTAACAATGATGGTTTTATCAAGCCAATGTTGGATTGCCGTCATTGGAATCGCTGGAATACTATTGGCAGTCGAGGTAATCGTTACGCTGCTAGCGACCATATTACCAGTCAGTTGTTTTTCTACCCCTGCACAGCCTTCACCAGTGTCAACACCAATTAAGGTCTTGCCCTGAATTACGCATAAGATAAGAATATCGTTAGGATAAATAAGATTAGGATTCTTGATTTGTTTATTAGTCGCCCAAATTTCTTTCCAACGCCAGGGACTGTCTAAATAACGACCAGAGATATCCCATAAAGTATCGCCTTTTTTGACCGTATAGCGATTGGGCGCATCTGCCTTGATAGTTGGCAGTGGATTATTAGCATAGGCAGTAGGGATCAATATTACACTACTAAATATGGTGATCAGCAGCGCTTTTGCCATACCGTTTAGGCTTATTTTCATTATCATATCCATAATGGGTAAAATATAGCGTTGAGGCTGTTGTGGTTACCACTGATTAATTATCAACCATCATTAGCTATTAACACAAAGCACGCATTTATCTGAGCTTGTTTTTATAGATCTTGTTTCTATAGCAGTGTTCAAACCAATACTTAAAAGTAGTGCTTTTTGAGTTTACAATGATATGAACCATAGCACAATACCAAACGCTGTTTTGCAAAAGCTTAAGCTTGTTAAGGTTGTTGAGCTTATTCTCTAATATTAAATTGACTTAATTTTCTGCCATTAACAACAAGGGCTTTGTTTCATGTGAAACAAAGCCCTTGTTGTTAATGGCACTTTCTAAATTTATGCTGGGTTTGGTGTGACACGCTGACGTATTTGTTCAGCGACCAATTGCGCATCATTATCTAGAATCACCACATGCTGCGGTAAATCCTCTAAGCCTTCGGTATGGGCAGGACGTGCAATATCTATCTGGCCAATAGCTTCGATAATAGTCTCAGAAAATTTAACGGGTAATGCCGTCTCAGCACAAACTATAATCTCGCCCTCTTGCTGTAATTCTTTAGCGACTTTGATGCCATCTGCAGTATGTGGATCGACCAGTTCGCCATGTTGTTCATATAGCGCTTTTATAGTTTTTAGACGGTCGCTATGATTAGATTTACCGGCTGCAAAGCCGTAACGTGAATTTACTGCTTCCAGCAAATCTGATAAATCAAAACCTTGTCCTGATTTTACCCCTTCAAATAACTCATGAACACGCGCGCTGTCTCTATCTAGCAGCATGTAAACAAAGCGCTCAAAGTTAGAGGCTTTAGAGATATCCATTGATGGACTAGAAGTGATATAGGTTTTATCCGTCGGACGCGGCTGATAAGCCCCTTTATTAAAGAAGTCGTTGAGCACGTCATTTTCGTTAGTAGCAACTATTAAGCGCCCAATCGGCAAGCCCATTTCACGGGCAATATGACCAGCACAGATATTACCGAAGTTGCCTGATGGAATACTGAAGCTAACCTGCTGATCGTTACTGCTAGTCACGGCAAAATAAGCTTTAAAATAATAAACAATCTGCGCCAGTATCCGTCCCCAATTGATAGAATTAACCGTTCCTAAGTTATAGGCCGCTTTAAATTCAGCATCTTGTTGTAAGGCTTTAACGATATCTTGGCAATCATCAAACATACCATCGATAGCGATATTATGAATATTATCATCAGTCAGGCTGTACATCTGCGCACGCTGGAACTCACTCATCTTGCCATATGGCGATAACATAAAGACTTCGATATTGTCTTTACCACGGAGGGCGTATTCAGCGGCACTGCCAGTATCACCACTGGTCGCGCCAATAATAGTAATTCGGGCATCTTTTTGTTTGAGTACATATTCGAAAGTATTACCTAAAAATTGCATCGCTACATCTTTAAAGGCTAAGGTAGGCCCATTCGACAAGCCTAAAATATATAAGCTGTCTTCAAGCTTACGAACCGGAACAATCTCTGCGCTACCAAATACTTCAGCGGTATAGGTACGCTCAACGATGTCTTGCAGGTCAGCATAAGGAATATCAGTGGCAAAGCGCTGCATCACTGCTAGAGCAAGCTTGGGATAACTGAGCGTACGCCATTCATCAAGCGTGGCGTTGTCAATCAGCGGATAATGCTCAGGTAGCATTAAGCCACCATCAGGCGCGAGCCCCATTAACAGCACATCACTAAAATCTATCGGCGCTGTCTGACCACGGGTACTGATATACTTCATAGCATTTTCCTACCTGTAATGATTTTTTAATATTTTAGAAATAAGGCCGTTTATGGTCACATACGAGTGGGAGAAAACCTCTCAATTACTATGTAGCTGTGCCACTCTAGCAGCTACAAAGTTTTCTCCCAGTCACACTGTGTTTTTTAAATTAAACTGATTATGTAAATATATACCTATATAAATATGTACCTATTTATTAAGTTATTAAGCTGTCTTATGTAGCAATGCATAATAAAAGCCATCACCGCCTTCTCTATCAATAGGCAAACATTGGCGACCAATGTCTTGAGCGATACCCCAGCTGCAGGCTTCAGTAAATTCAATAGCCGCTGCATCCGTATGATGATTTAAAAAAGCTTGCATCTGTTCTACGTTTTCTTGCTTCAATATCGAACAAGTAATATATAACAAATAACCGCCAGCTTTTACTTGTGGCCATAGATTGTCTAAGATTTCTGCTTGTAATGCCGCCGTTTGCTCAACATCTTCTTCAGCGCGCAATAAGCTAATGTCAGGATGACGACGAATCACTCCAGTGGCAGTACAGGGTGAATCGAGTAGAATAGCGTCAAATACGGGTTCGTTTTTATCTGCTTTGTTGCTTATTCCTTGCCATCTGGTCGCATCAGCACAAACGATATTAAGTTCAACCTGCTCAGAATGCTCTAACTGTAGGCGCTCTAAATTCTCATGAATACGCCCAATACGTGGCGCTTCATTATCGATAGCCGTTAGCTTGATTGCATGACTGCCCACCGAAGCATCTTTATCATCGCTTTCATTATTGTTATTGCCATCATGTTTCACATGAAACAGTGGCGATTGCTTGTCTGCATTTAGCAACTCTAACCAATGGGCGAGCTTACCACCAGGTGCCGCACAGGCATCTAAAACCTGAATGTCAGTAGTGTTGCCATCTGAGCTTACTTTATTAATAAGTGCTTGATTGATCAGTGACGCGGCGAGCTGAGCATTCATGTCTTGAATACTGACCGCTCCTTCAGCAAATGACGGCAAACCACTAACGGCCATAGTTTGCCCTAGACGCAATGCTTGAGTGGTGATGCTAGTATTTTCGATGTCAGCTGACGTCGCTGAAGCTGGTAGTTTTAAATCGCTAACCAACTCAACGAGTTCAGCATCGATATCGGCGTACTCTAAAGCTGCTTGATAGGCATCAACAGTATTAATAGTCGTATTAACCCGTAAAAACATCGGTGCAGGCTGGCGTAATCCCTGAGTTAATGCTGGATACTCTTCACTCCAATCTTGCTTGAGCTGATAGGCAAGCCAATTAGGCAGACTATGATTTTTATCACATTTTTTACGGAATTTATTGGTATTTTTAACGACTTTTCGCAAAATCGCATTAACTAGACCAGAGGCATGGGCAAAATCAATCTCTTTGACCGCCTCAACTGTTTCATGAATCGCCGCATGATCAGCAACTTGCAAATATAACAGCTGGGTTAACCCCACTTGAATGGTCGTGCGGACTTCGATCTCATCGATATTATTATCCGCCAAGCTATCAAGCAAGCGTTCAAGAGCGTACCACTGACGCAATGTTGTCAATAACAGCGCATGAGCAAAGCCTTTATCGCCCTCGTGCAAACTGTTTAATAAGGGGTCAAGTACGCTGGATAGTGACTGACCATTTTGAATCGCAAGTAAAGTACGTATGACACGCACGCGCACGCTACCAGTCATTTTAAGGTTGCTTGATGGCTTGTTCTTATTGTTTCTAGGGCTATTAGATGCGGTTGCGGGTTGTCTCATATTACTTAATTTCCTATGCCTATTAGGGCATCTGCGTTAGCTGATTAATTTGAAGTATTAGTTTGATTCAGTGGTGAATCGGTCGCCATCATTCAGTTGATTGCCCTGACAAATTTGCTCGGCGTTGATGGGCTTGCTACCAGCAAACTGCAATGTGGTTATCGCTAAAGTACTGGTTTGCTGTGCTGTACTATTGGGTTGTTGACCTTCGCCTGCCTGCTCTATGTCATCTGCTTGCTGTTGGTCTTTGCCGCACGCCACCAAAATTGCCTTACGGCCAACACTGATAACCATACCAGCAGGCTGTTTGGTTTGCTGAGTATCATTAACGGGCAAGTTGGCTAAAATTTTGACGCGCTGATCGTTTAAAAAAGTATAAGCACCTGGCCACGGCGTTAAGCCACGAATCTTTCGTTCGATAATAGTAGCAGATTGCGTCCAGTCGATAGCGCCTTCTGTTTTGATAAGTTTTTCGGCATAGTTAGCCTCATTATCATTTTGCGGGATAGCCTGCGCTTGATAGTTGAGCAAATCCTGGAGCACCGTACTGATGGCATTTGCACCCAATTCTGAGAGCTTATCATGTAGGCTAGCGGCGCTATCATTTGGCTCAATAGCGCAGCTAACTTTATGCAACATATCACCAGTATCCAAGCCTTTATCCATTTGCATAATAGTAATGCCAGTCTCGACGTCACCTGCTAGTAGTGCTCGATGAATAGGTGCTGCACCGCGCCAGCGCGGCAGTAATGAGCCATGAATATTTAAGCAACCATAAGTCGGAATAGTCAAAACCCCAATAGGCAAAATAAGCCCATAGGCAGCGACTACCATTACAGCAGGCTGATAGGTTCGCAAGGTTTCTCTAGCAGCAAGACCTTCAGTGCTTGATTTTTTAAAGGTAGCAGGTTGCTCAACCGGAATATCATGCGATAATGCGACTTGTTTGACGGCAGAGGCAGCTAGCTTTTGTCCACGACCTGCCTTGCGATCCGGCTGGCTGTACACTGCCACAATGTCTATATTGAGTGCATCTTGCTGGCTAATTAGAGCTTCAAGGCTTATAGCAGCAAACTCAGGCGTCCCTGCAAATACTACTCGCAATCGACCAATAGCTGGCTGGTGTTGAGTTGTGGTAGCAATAGATATATCGGAAGAAGAAACAAGTGTAGTCATAGCAGCGTATTACATATAATTGATGGGCCTATTATAGGCGAGTTTTCTGCGTTTCGCCATGATTGTGATAGCGCTTAACCCGACTTACAGATAGCGCCATTTAACCTTATAATGGCGCTGCGTATATTTATGATAAAACGGATATTACCAACGAGGCTTTTATTATAAGGTCTTCGACACACGATTTGTTACAATGACTGCTACGGTAATTTCGTTATCGTAAAAATGATATATCATCACAATGCCTTTTATCAAAACACTCTTATTAGGATTCTCTTTGCTAAAGTACTTTATTAAAATACTATCCATAGAAGTACTTTTAACCACACTATCTGTATTATTACGATATGTCCGTATAACAAATCGCGCCATACTACGGCTCCGCTACTATAGTGAATCTCAAACATAAGGCTGGATACCAATTGAAAACTACGGCTAATTGATCAACGCAAGTATATTGAATAGTACCTACCACCGTAATAGGCTTATCGTTGGTTCACTTTGTTTTGTCGTGCCGGTATAGGATCATGCTTCTATGGAACAGTTTCAGTCTTTAAAACGCCTGCTTTTATTTTATACCTTCACGCTGCTGATTATGCTGATCTTATATTATGTCATGTTGCTTTTGGCACTTGAAAGCCAAAGTCAGCAGCACAGCAAAGTTGTTTTTAATGCGCTAAAACATGAATTGATTGAGCATTCCGTACCAACAAATATTGAAATTGAAACAATACTCACTAAGTCATTTTTTCAAGATATCAGTTATCAGCTGATTTTTACCCTACCTTCTGGACAGACCTACGTATATCGCTATAAACGGCCTTATAGGTATAAATTTACTAATATCACCTTGCCCACCCTGGCATCACCATTCGCAAATATCAATGATGCCTATACTCTCACTAATAATACGTTAACAAGCACGATTAAACTTGAAAGCGGCCATCAGGTGTACATTGTACTGCGTCACCAACCAGCTAAAATAGACTGGCTATCGTATCAACTTTGGTTGCCGTTAATGGCTGCTATTATGCTATTTATACTAGCGCTAATTTATATGCTCAAACGCCATACCAATTGGGTACAGCTACTACAATATACCGAAGCGTTAACGACCACTGCGAAAGACGCTTATGCCCCACCGCCATTTATTGAGACCACAGCTACCTCTGAGTTCTCTCGTTTAGGTCACGCCCTGAGCCGTGTCAATTATCAGCTACATAACAATCATCGTCGTATTAAAAATCTCAGCCATCGCTTAGAGCGCTTAGTCGATCAAGCACCACTGCCGATGCTGATGATTATGCGTCACGGTCAGATTAGTTTTTTTAATCAACGTTTTGAGCAAATATTTTCCACCTCATTCCAGAGTGATGCCAATTATCAACTGACTGACTTTGTCAACGGTAAAGATGAATCGACTCAACTATTACTACAAAAACTAATAACCCAGCGCGTTACCCGTACGTTGTTGGTCTACGGTATAGAGAACAAGCAAGCTTACCAACTACATATTACCCCATGGTTCGGTGAACACGGACAGGTCCATGGTTTTACCGTGCTTCTTAATAGTGTTAATGAGCTCGTCAGCCATGCTGATCAATTACAACAACAAAATCAGCAGCTACAACAAAAGCTTACTGAGTCTAATCAGCTTAAATCCGTTATTGGTCATAAACTGCGTGCACCGCTAGATGCCATTATTGTGATACTTGAACAAATAAACCCTAATACTTTATCGGCTAAGCAGCGTGAAGTACTGTCCATGTTAACGCAGTCAAGCCACTCTATGCTCGCAATGCTTAATGATATGTTAGATATGGTGAATACAGAAACAGGGAAAAAACCTATTACTAATGAGCCTGTAGATATCTTTAAGCTTGGACAAGATATTAGCGATTTAATGACAGATAGCACTCGCCGACAAGGGCTTGAGCTACTGTATACTTTTGATCCTTACAGTCCACGCTATATCGATACCGATGGCGACCGTTTGCGCCAAATTTTACTCAACTTATTAGATAACGCCATCAAATTTACCACCTCGGGTTATGTCGCGCTGATCATCGAACCTATTACTACTGAACATTGGTCTCAAACCCAAAAATTAGAGCAAGGACTAACGGTCACTACCCCTGACATTGTGGACAGTAGCGTGCCTCACTGGATTCGGTTTAGCGTACAAGATACCGGAATGGGTATAATCCCTGCTAGACAGCAGCTGCTGTCTACTTACTTTAGTCAAGCTAAAATCCAAGTTAGCCAACCTTTTGATGATATAGGATCGGGTCTGGCTACTTCTAATAGTTTTGCTCATTTATTAGGAGGCTTTATTGAGCTTGACAGTACCTATCTTGACAGTATTTATATTAATAGTACTTATATTAATAGTACCTACATTAATAACACCTATAATGAAGTTAATATTTTTACGCTATATCTGCCTTGTCGCCGTCCAAATTATCAGCCGGTATATCATTTTAATACTAATTTGACTCACATTCACTTGTTCGCTATCGTCAGCCATAAGCTTTACGCTACGAGTCTGCAACGGCTGTGTCAATATTTATCAATGCCTGTTAGTATTTATACCTCAGTAGACAAGGCGACCCTACAGCAGCTAACCGAACAGCTGGCGCAAAATAAAAAAATGCTGTCACCTATATTGCTATTAGATTATGAAACCAGTGTTATGGAGTTATCTAACCTATCAGAAGACAGTAATAAAACAGCGATTGACATTGATAGCCAAAAAGCATTAGACAGCCTACTCGCTGTCACATCGCTGCCTAAGATATTACTCAGCATGAAGCCTGAGCGTCGTATATCTTCTACCCTTTTGGATAAATTTAATGGGTTTTTAAGCAAGCCTTTAGATAGCACCTTGTTACTATCTGAGCTAATGCGGTTAACCCAGCCAGTAATGCGGCCAATAGCACACAAACAAAATTTTAAGAATAATAACAGTGAACTATCTACAAGGTTAAATAACCCTGTAGATGATCTTTTATTACCGTTAATTTTAGTAGTAGAAGATAGTTTGACCAACCAAAAAATTATTTGTAAATTATTAAGTAAGTTTGGCTATCGTACTGTGGTAGCAGAAGACGGTCAACAAGCTTTAGATCAGCTACAGGTTCAGCGCCAAGATATTGCACTGATCTTAATGGACTGCCGTATGCCGGTTATGGACGGTTTGCAGGCCACCCAAGCTATTCGCGCGCAAGGTGATGATATTCCTATCGTGGCGCTCACTGCCAACAATACTACAGAGGATCGCGATGCTTGTATTGCCGTAGGAATGGACGAATTTCTATCTAAACCAATAGATAAATTGAAGCTACAAGCTATCTTGCAAGACCTAATTAAAGTTTGATAAATAAGCCTTACGACAGCAAGCTACTGTTGTTGATAGGATACGTCATATAGTGAATCCAATTTAAAAACGATACAGTGCTGCTGTTATGAATTTTTCGCGGCCTCTGTCACGCATTCGAACAGTAAGCAAGAAAAATTTATACCAGTAGTCCACTGACACAAATGTATCTGCTTTATTTTGAACTGGCTATACTGACCATACTGTTTGTTACTTCATAAAGCCGTTATCCGCTAAAAAAGCATCAGTAATAGGGTTTTGCGGACTCGTTACAGTATCCGCATTCATTGTTCCCGTTTGCGACTTATTTAACAGGCGTTCTAGGTAGCGTGCCACAATATCTACCTCAATATTAACCTTGTCGCCTAACAACCAATGCTTAGAAATATTAGTTATCTGAGCAGTGTGTGGGATGATATTTAAACAGACAATATTGTCACGTACTAAATTGGTTGTCAGACTAATGCCGTCGAGCGTAATAGATCCTTTGGTGGCGGTATAATGTGCCAACTCTTGCGGTAATTCGATTTCTATATAAATAGAACGCGCATCTTTTTCAAGCTTACTGACAGTACCAACGCCATCAACGTGACCGGCAACGATATGACCACCAAAACGTGTGGTTGGCAGCATGGCTTTTTCTAAATTCACCACATGACCTGGTTTTAAATCTTTTAGCGCAGTGCAAGCAATAGTTTCACGTGAAACATCAACAGCATAATAGTTACTACCCAAATCTACTACCGTGAGACAGATACCATTAGAAGCAATAGAATCACCTAATGACACATCACTAAAGTCCAAGTCGTCAGATTCAATCATTAAGCGAATATCACCACCAACGGGATCCATAGCTTTAATTTTACCCACACTTTCAATAATTCCTGTAAACATATAAACCTCTTTTTATTGGTTGTTGATATAGTTAATTCAATTTAAAAGGGACACAGTCCTGCTGGTACGGATTTTTTGTAGGCTCTGTCACGCCTGCGAACAGCAAGCGAAAAAAACGTATACCAGCAGCACATTGCTATAAACGACTGTCTTTTATTTTGAACCGACTATAACAACTCATTTTTAATAGCTGATAATTTATGATAACTACTCATTAGCATAGCACTACACTCGTACATTAATAACAAAATCTACCAATTATCAATATTGGTTATTCTAATAATCTACTATAGTCAATGGAAAGTAATATCGATACATAACCTACTGCTGGCATAAATTTTTCTTGCTTGCTGTGCCTACGCAGATAGAGGCTGCAAAAGGCTTATACCAGCAGTACCGTCGCGTTTTTAAGGTATTTTAACTATACCACTGATTGAGCAGCCATATAGTCGATCCAATTTAAAAAAGGATACAAGGTTATTGCTATGAACGACTGTCTTTTATGTTGAACAGACTATAGCTAAATATTATTGCTTATAATCATTAATACCCGTCATTAAGGACAGTTATTACTAAATCAGCGGCTATGTTTGATTCACTTGGCTCTGTCGGCTAATGTTTTCAATTTAAAACTAAGTATATTTAACACTTAACGAAGCAGCGGGCAGGAATGGACTGTGGATAAGTACTTACTGTGTGTGCTGTTTTAATTTAAAACCATTATTATCATATAGTTATCCACAAGCTATCCACTTGTTAATATATAGAGTGACGGCTGTACAGGTTATTAGATAAACCATTGATTAATAGAAGGTTATTTTATGAATTAGCGGTTTATTAGTCATTTAAAAGTTTCATGTGAAACATAACTATATAAAGTTATACACAGTTCCATGTGAAACTTAACTTAAAGTAGTGGAGTTATCCACATTTATAGCACAACTTGATAATATTGTGGATAACCAAGCACTTATGCACAGCTGATTTAGATATATTAGCTATTTAGAGGGGCAGTAAGGTAAGTTTAATATCAGTACCGACTGGCTCATGGCTGTGATAATCAAAACGCAGTTGCTGCGCTAAAGATAGGGGGTTGAATTCAACCATTGCTCGAGCTTGCGCGCCTAATAAGCAAGGCGCTTGATAAACAATCAACTCATCTACTAGCTGCTGACTCAAAAAGCTTCCTGCGACACTAGCACCCGCCTCTACTAATACCTCATAGCACTGGTGCTCACTGACTAACGTTTGTAGTAGCTGGTGCAGATTGTCTTCACGCCAGTATAAAGTCTTTGGTTGGCGGCATAACCGATAAGAAGATTGCGCATCGTGTATTAAACGCTTGCGTCGATCAAGTACCACAATTAGCGGTACAGGCACTTGCTCAGGAGCTACCCCTAACTGGGTAGAGCGTACATTTAACTGTGGATCATCCGCGATGACAGTCGAGCTTCCGGTAATGATAGCGCCACTTTGCGCACGCAGTTTCTGCACATCTTCTCGTGCGGCTGCTGAAGTAATCCATTTTGACTCGCCTGTCGCCATCGCGGTACGACCATCAAGACTGGTCGCAATCTTGAGTCGCACATAAGGCATTTGCGTACGCATGGCCTTTAAAAACCCTTTATTTAACGCTTCTGCCTGAGCATTTAATGTCCCAACTATAACCTCAATGCCAGCCTGTTTTAACAGAGCTACTCCACGACCAGCCACCTGTGGATTGGGGTCAAGACCAGCGATCACTACCCGCTCAATACCTGCATCAATAAGGGCTCGGGCGCAAGGTGGTGTGCGTCCAGTATGGCTGCAGGGTTCCAGAGTCACATAAGCCGTCGCACCTACTGCTTGCGTTCTTGCCTGTTTAAGCGCGAACACTTCGGCATGCGGTTGCCCCGCTTGTGGATGAAACCCTTGTCCAACCACTTGTTCTGCTTTTACGATTACGCAGCCTACGGCAGGATTAGGCCTAGTAGTGTATAGGCCAAACTTCGCCTGCTCTATAGCGAGCATCATAAAATAGCGGTCCTGAGCATCTTGCGCGTGGTTTAATGTTGGCATAAAGAGATTACACTTAATAAAAAAGGAGCTGATGGTTGCTATACATAGTTAATTGTCATTTTTCTCTATAGGGCGAATATTAGCAATTTCCTGATGAAAAGCATCAATATCTTGAAAGTCGCGGTAGACACTAGCGAAGCGCACATAAGCAACGTCGTCAAGCGTTTTTAGCTCGCTCATAATGATCTCTCCTAACACTTTGCTGCTAATCTCACGCTCGCCCATTTGCCGTACCCGCTTCTCAATACGACTGATCATGGCTTCTTGTTCATCGATAGTAATCGGTCGTTTTTGTAGCGGTAGCAGGATAGAGCGACGTAGTTTTTCATTGTCATAGGGCTCTATTTTGCCACTTGATTTAATAATCCGTGGCATAACCACTTCTACCATCTCAAAAGTGGTAAAACGCTCTTGGCAGCTACTGCAAAGCCGACGCCGACGGACTTGCGCACCTTCAGCAGCCAAACGTGAGTCAATAACTTTAGTCTCTGACGCATTACAATAAGGACAATGCATACCATTTTCCTTGTGTTCGTACTGAAAACTAGGTTGATATAGTTAATATAAAATAAACTAGCTACGCCGTTAATATTGAACTATGACCTGCAGCTAGTGAAAGTTTTCTTGCTTACTGGGCGGCTATGCCACACTAGAGGCTGCAAAAGGCTGCAAAAGGCTGCAAAAAATTTTCAGCCTCGCTTTATTCGTTTTAGAATGACCTAACTATAACAGGCGGAGTCATTCCTTAGAGACTTTATTTTAAACGACGCATTAATAGACTTAGTGCATCATTTGCCAATACAAAAACTGCCAAAAATTTTGCCTAATAAGTCATCAGCACTAAACTCTCCAGTGATTTCGCCTAAGCTAATCTGTGCTTGACGTAAGCTTTCGGCGACCAACTCACCGGCGCTGAACACCGTCAACTGTTCGTGGGCTTCTATTAGGTGATTGGCCGTTCGTCTTAAGGCATCTAAGTGGCGAGTACGGGCAATTAGGCTATTTTCGGGGGGATGAAACCCTACTTTGGCACATAAGACTTCAACTAACTCTTCGATACCGGCACCTGTTTCACATGAAACGTGCACCTGTTCATAACCTCGATTATTGATTTGGGCTTGAGAAATAGCAGTGACGTTATCGTTTACCTTAGTGCTTAAAGAATCACTTAATAAATCGCTTTTATTGGCAATAATGAGTAGGCGCTCAGCATCTGGTAACTCGCCGAACAACTGCTCTGCTAATTGTAGCGGTGTGCCATTATCCTCGATATCACGCGTAACGTCATAAACCATTAATAATATATCTGCCTGTTTGATAGCAGTGCGTGCACGTGCAATGCCGATGCGTTCTACCGTATCTTCGGTATCACGCAAGCCTGCAGTATCAGTCAAATGTAGCGTTAAACCATTCAGTACGACCGTTTCTTGTAAGGTATCACGAGTAGTACCCGCCACTTCGGTGACGATAGCGCGCTCTTGACCTGCCAGACGATTAAGCAAGCTAGATTTACCCGCATTTGGCCTACCTGCTAATACCACGTGAATACCATCACGTAATAACTGACCTTGTTTGGCGGTTTCCAATACTTGCTGGATCTGTGCTTGGGTTTGCTCAAGCTTATTCTGAATCACCCCATCAGATAAGAAATCAACGTCTTCTTCATCAGGAAAATCAATGGCTGCTTCGACATGTAAACGCAAGTGAATAAGTTGTTCTAGTAGCTGGTTAATTTTTTGTGAAAACTCGCCACTCAATGATCGAATCGCACTACTGGCAGCAGCAGCACTGGTCGCATCGATGGCATCAGCAATAGCTTCTGCCTGTACCAAATCTAGTTTGTCATTATCAAAAGCACGATAAGAAAATTCACCAGCACCAGCTTGCTTCGCACCCAATTCAAAGGTCCGCGCTAACAGCTGGCTCTGTAATATCATACCGCCATGACCTTGCAGCTCAATCACGTCTTCACCCGTGAAGGAATGGGGTGCTTTAAAATACAGCACTAGCCCTTCATCAATAGTCGTACCATCCGCTTGGTAAAAACGGCAAAAGCTTGCTAATCTTGGGGTAAAAGCAGACTTACCGGTCAGTTGACAAGCGATAGCATACGCCTTAGCTCCTGACAAACGGATAACTCCTACTCCGCCTCGTCCAAGAGGGGTAGCAATGGCGGCAATCGTGGCCAATCCAGATACAGTAGACGGATCTGGTAGATCAGTTGGCGGTGACAAGGTTGCGTCAGTATCCACACTTACTCTCAATAGCTAAAAACCCCATTATAGACGGCTCGGCCTAGACTGACAAAGCAAACTTTATATAACAGTGTTTGGTGTTTTTTATTTAGTTTTGCTCAGCACAGAACGATGAAATATTGCATAAAAAAACCACCGCTAGAGCGATGGTTTTTTAGTTATTAACCTAACTAGTTATGGACCAACTCATTAATCAAGCACTTTAACAGTACGCAGTTTTTGCTCTTCTTGAACTTTTTTATTGACGATATATTGATGCGTCATACTAAATAAGTTGTTAACTGTCCAGTACAATACTAGACCTGCAGGGAAGAACAGCATGAAAGCAGTAAAGATAATTGGTAAAAACTTCATTACTTTCGCTTGCATGGGATCAGTTGGCTGCGGGTTAAGCTGCTGCTGTACAAACATAGAAGCACCCATCAGCAGTGGTAAAATAAACCATGGATCCATCGCTGATAGATCCTGAATCCATAAGATCCAAGGGGCATGACGTAGCTCAACACTCTCGACCAGCACCCAATACAAGGCTAAGAAGATAGGCATCTGCATTAATATAGGCAGACAACCGGCCATTGGATTGACCTTTTCTTCCTTATAAATTCCCATCATCTCTTGCGACATTTTCATCCGGTCGCTGCCGTGCTCTTCTTTAAGCGCTGCTAGACGCGGTGCAATAGCACGCATCTTCGCCATTGAGTAATAGCTCTTGTTAGAGAACCACATCAAGGCAAACTTAACTAAAACCGTCAAACCAATGATTGACCAACCCCAGTTACCAAGGATGTTATGAATACCATCAAGTATCGCAAATAATATTTTTGAGATTGGCCATAACAGACCATAATCGACCGTCTGATTCAGACCAACAGCAACATCTTTAAGCTCAGACTGTACTTTTGGCCCTGCGTATAGCGTTGCACTTAACGTTGCTTGCTTATTCATTGCGACATTAATAGGCTGGCTATTAAAACCTATAAAGTATTCATCGCCAGTTTCACGACTGAAGAATTGACCGGTGAAGTTGTTAGGCGTCCATGCTGATACAAAATAATGCTGCACGATACCAACCCAACCTTTATCACTGGTCGTAGTCAATTCACCATCACTAAAGTCATCAAACTTCAGCTTGTTGTAAGGGTCATCAGGTGTACCCCAAGCGCCACCTAAATAGGTCGCCATGCTCAGCGCGCCTTTATCAGACATACCAGGATCTTTACTATCATCACGCTTTAGTTGCGCAAATAACTGTCCTTGCCATGGCTGCGTAGACGCGTTCTGAATCTGGTAGCTAACATCAATAGGGTATTCATCATGGGTAAAGGTAAAAGTCTTGGTAATCGTAACGCCATCTTTTTTGTACGTGAGCGGTACTGATAACGTTTGTTGTCCCTCTTTCATGACATAACTGTTGGTTGTATGACTGTAAGTAGCACGACCTGCCGCAGTATCAATACCATCTTTACCAATAAGACCAGACTGAGCCACATAAACACGATTGCTATCATTCTCTAGCAATACAAAAGGCTTTTCACCATCGAGCGTCGCATCATACTGCTTGAGGGCAGCATAGACGATATCGCCGCCTTCTGGACTGATTTTGATATCATAGCGGTTAGTCGTTACCGTGATGAGACCAGCATCTTTAGTCGATGCAGTCGGCACGGTTGCCGCCACACTAACATCAGTAGGTAACGTCTGTACCGGGATGTCACCTGCTGCACCAGTGGTAGATGGAATATCAGCACCTACTGAGGTTGCAGTTATTGGCTCTGCATCTACAGCGGGCGCATCAGCATTATCATCTCGCCATGCCAAAATCAGCAGATAAGCGGTGATCAACATCGCAATGATGATCATCACCCGAAATATCTTTTGCATAAACCTATCCTAGAGTGAAAAATTTGGGCGTGTGCCATGACCAAGATTTAGCCGCAGCTTTTGTGTAGAGCCACGACGCCAGTTGTCATTGGCATAAAATGCTCATCATTTTACTAAAAAACCACCTTAAATGATACCAACAGTATAGATAAGCTGGTAGGTGACTCAAAGCACTTATAAAGTGTTGAAATTATTACGGTTTCAGAAGGTGATTTAAACGAGCGCCATAGCTAACGTTATCACGATAAACGTGATTATCTCTATCTGTTGCAACAGTAGATGTATTCGCATTAGAACCAGAGACAGTGACAGTGACAGTGATAGGTAAATAATGATAAATATAAGACGCTAAAGGTAGCGGTACAAAATCAATGCCATGTCCACCCCAAGGCTGACAGCGACCAATACGTTTTAATAGTAACCAGCTACCTGCCCAAACACCATGCCATGCTAACGCCTGTTTACCGTAGTTTGAGCATGTTGGGTAGTACCGACAACGAGCAGGTGTTATAGGACTAATTATTTTTTGATAAATAAATATAAGGCTAGAAAATAATTTATAGAAAAAAATATTTATATTTTTTATTAAATTATTCATTTTACTTTTTTTCTATTTTTTTAAATATATTATTTATTTGATTCTCTAATTCTTTTTTATCAATATCTTTTAAAGACTTTTTAACAATGAAAACAATATCCTTGTTTTCTAAACTATAGGCTTGCCTACGAAACTGCTCTCTTATTTTTCTCTTAATTAAATTACGGATGACAGCAGTAGGTACCTTACGTTTGGTAATTGCCATACCTATACGCGGCTGAGCGTGGATATTAGAGCTCACAAAAGCCATCAGATGACTTTGATGTAGTTTACGCTCAGGTGCATCAAACACCTCACGAAAGGCAGCTGGTGTCAGCAGGCGCTGCTCTTTGGTGAAACAGGCAGTGGGTGTAGCTGGGATGATGTCGGGCATAGTACAACCTAAAATGAGAGCTAATAGCAGTATCGAAATAAGCATGACGAAATGTAGCGACAAAAAAAGCGCCGATGTGGGCGCTTTTAATATATAGCTATGTGAAGGTTGTGGTCAATATTGATAATTAAATATGGTCTATAAATAATAGACGCACAACGCGCATCATGAGCCATGAAGGTCGTATGTTACCGATTGATTGGACTATACGGTAAGACGATGACGACCTTTAGCGCGGCGACGTGCTAGGACCTGACGGCCTTTTTTAGTTGCCATACGAGCACGGAAACCGTGAGTACGCTTGCGTTTGATGACGCTTGGTTGGAATGTACGTTTCATAACTCACCTATCAAAATAATGGACTAAATCCGTAATAACGAAGGATTATATCATTCCATCATATCTGGGTCAATCAACTAATCCTCTTTGCTCGTTATTTTTTACTAATGGTTGTGAATAAGCAATGCAATTGATTCAAATATTAATGGGTTACTGATAAATTATTGTCAACTGTGAAAGTGAAAACTAGCTCAAATTTTCAGTACAGTTTACAAAGTTATCCACAGAAATGTCGCTATTCCATAATAACTATTAATTAATATATATAAGTATTGTTGTTATTGGGAGGTATAATATCTGTGGTTAAGTCACTTTTCCTCTTTAATATCAAAAGACTAGGCTATGGGTAAACCTGTGGACAACCTGTGGGTGGAATATGGATAACTCAACATCAAGACTTATCCACAAAACTATCCACAGCTTTATCCACAAAAAATTAGATGTTATCCACAGGCTGTTTATGTTAAATTAGCATCCCGCACAAACGACCATTTTGTGCCACTAGTTTTAGTGCCGCTCGCAGAGTTTATACTCGTTACTAGGTGTTTAATAACGAACGCCTAGAGAGTCGAATTACTTTAAGTTATGAGGCTAATATTTTTCATGATAGATACTGCTACAATTTGGGATAGATGCTTAGATGATTTGCGCTATCACGTTAAAGATAACGTATTTACTATGTGGTTGAGACCCTTGTCAGCACATCAAGAAGCACAGACGCTTATCATTCGGGCTCCCAATGATTACTTTGTTTCTTACATCAAAAAGAACCACCTACATGATATTCAGAAATTGGTTACTAAGCACAGTCAGGGTAGCATTGAAGAAGTCATCGTCCGTGTTGATCACGCTAACAACAGCGAACAACCCAATTACGAGCCGGCAGATAGTGAACCTCAAACGTCAGGCTCTTTATTTGAGGAGAATAACCCATCCCCTCCCCTAGCGCTTCAGGTTACAAAAACCAGTAGCAGGCAGGCAGATAATGACGGTGCTATGCAGCACGCTGCGCTCGTTGACTCTGCTGATACCAAATCGCTAAGTTATCTCAATCCTGACTTTACCTTTGAAACTTTTGTTACAGGTAAATCTAATAATCTTGCCTATAAAGCTTGTTATGAGCTAAGTAAGCGTCAATCAAAAAATCGTCATAACCCTTTGTTCATATACGGACCTTCTGGTTTGGGAAAAACGCATTTAATGCATTCGGTTGCACATCGCTATTTAAAAAATAATAGAAGTTTTTATTACTTTACTTCTGAAAAATTTATTAACCAACTGGTTTATTCATTAAGAAATAATAAAATAGAAGACTTTAAAAAGAAAATAAAAAAAGTAGATTTATTAATTGTTGATGATATTCATGTGCTAGCTGGAAAAACCAAAAGTAGTAATGAGTTTCTAACATTATTCGCTGATTTTACTAGTGGTGACAAACAACTTATTTTGGCTTCTGACCGTCATCCTTCACAAATGACTGAATTCGATGAACGTTTTCGCTCACGATTTTCTTGGGGTTTGACAGTCGCCGTTGATCCGCCTGAGATTGATACGCGCGTGCAAATATTACAGAAAAAGGCCGCCTGGTATGGAATGACCTTACCCAAAGATTGTGCGTTATTTATTGCTCAAAATGTGGTCTCTAATGTTAGACGTTTAGAGGGCGCATTGAATCAAGTATTTGCCAATGCTAATTTAACTGGGGCGCCGATTACACTTGAAATGGTGCAGTACGCACTAAAAGATATCGTGGCTATGCGCGTACAAGCCGTTAATATGGACAATATCCGTAAAGTAGTCGCAGAGTATTACGATGTGACGATAAAAGATTTAATGGGTCGTAAGCGTACGCGTAGTATCGCCCGCCCACGCCAAATTGCTATGGCATTATCGCGCGAGCTTACAGGCGACAGCTTTCCTGAGATTGGCCAGTTCTTTGGAGGTCGTGATCACACAACGGTGATGCATGGCTGTGATAAAGTAGCGGAACTACGGGCGGCAGATCCTGCATTTGACAAGGATTACAAGTCGCTGGCGATGATGCTACAAGCTTAATAGAGGATGTCGTTACTATTGTGTTTTAGCCAGTAGATATGGTTTATAATGGTTAAAAATAAAAGGTGCTTATTTATTGAGCATTGCGTTACAAGTCAGTCAGTAATAGCTATTAACCGTTTATAAATGACTGATGAATACTATTTTTTCAATAAATACGATATCTGTACACTTTATATCTCTATATTCATATATCTGTATTGGTGTAAGTCAGCATGGCTAACATAGTCTCAAGGCACTGAAAATCAACGCTAGTAGAATAAAAGAGTTTGAAAAAAATAACATTCAAAGAAAAACTAGCAACATAACAGCCATTCAAATAAGAGTAACCCAGCATGCAATTATCGATTAATCGAGAGTCGTTACTAAAAGCCATAAATTTGATCGCCAAGGCTGCCGATAAACGCCACAATATGGTTATCTTGGGCAATATTAAGCTGCAGTTGTCCGAATCTGAGCTGATCTTAACGGCTTCTGATTTAGAGGTAGAGCTGACTTCAACTCTCAAATTACCGGCAGGTGCCTGTACTGAACCAGGTATGACTACCTTACCAGCGATGAAGCTAAAAGATATTTGTAAGTCATTACCTGCCCAAGCACAGGTTAATCTTGCGACCCAAGGAAATGAGCGCTGTTTACTCACCAGTGGTAAGAGCCGATTTACTCTGGGAACACTACCGGCTGAAGATTATCCAAGCTTAGGTAATCCTGAAAATATCACGCCACTTACGATCAGCCGTAGCCGTCTGACTGACTTAATACATAAGACTCAGTTTGCGATGGCGATTCAAGATGTACGCTATTATCTTACTGGTATGCTATTTGATGTCTCGCAGCAGCAACTAACGACTGTGGCTACTGATGGCCATAGACTGGCATTGGCTCGCAGCGTCATTGACGTTAGCGCAGATTTAAATATGCAGGCTATCTTACCGCGTAAAGCAGTCATTGAGCTTGAACGTTTGACCACTGAGTTAGGAAAAATGCTCAGTGACCAAGATAGCGTGGTGACATTAAGTTTCGGTCGTGAGTTTTTGCAAGTCAGCCTACCGTTTGGCGATGTTGATAGCACAGGACAAGTCAGTCAAAATTTAATGGTTACCTTTACCGCGCGTCTTATTGATGGTAAATTTCCTGACTATCGTCGTGTTATGCCTAGCAATACTGATAAATTAGCGCTATTTAATCAAGAGAAAATGGCTGATGTACTGCGTCGTGTCGCTATCTTGAGTAATGAGAAGTCTCGCGGTGTGGTGTTTAATTTCGCCAGCGACGGCATGGTAGAAGTACGCGCTAACAATGCTGAACAAGACGAAGCAGTTGAAATGATACAAGCTAAGTATGAAGGTGAGCCGATGGAGCTGTCCTTTAATGCCGCTTATCTACAAGATGTACTTGGTGTTATTCAAGGTGACTTGCAGATGCACATGAGTCAATCAAATGCCTCGGTACTGGTCAATCAGCTTAATGATGACTTGCATCAGTATGTGATTATGCCGATGCGTATCTAGTTGGTTTTTTCATCATTTAGGCAGGCAACAATAGACAATATCTAACAGGCTTTTTTGATTATTATGATTGAACGTCTACAAGTCTCACATCTGCGCAATCTTAGTCAGGTTAATCTACAGACGGCAGCATGTAATGTCATCATTGGCGCCAACGGCAGTGGTAAAACCTCACTGCTGGAAGCTATATTTTTATTGTCACGCGGCAAAAGTTTCCGTCATCATCAGCCCAAACGTTATATCCAGCATCATCAAAATGCGGCAACTGTACACGCCAAACTGTCTGATGGTGGTACATTGGCGATTCAAAAACAAGCTGATGCCACTACAGTTTTACGGCTAAATCAAACCACCGTTTACAATCAAAGTATTTTAACGGAACAATTGCCAACCTTGTTAATAGATCCATCGACGATGGATATGCTAGAGCAGGGCAGTGCCAGTCGGCGCCAACTATTAGATTGGTTAGTGTTTCACATGAAACAGGGCTTTCATCCACAATGGGTGGCATACCAGCGTTTATTAAAACAGCGCAATAGCTTACTCAAACAAACCAAGCATCTATCACAGAGCCAGCATGCTGAGCTAAAAGCCTGGGATCAAGGGCTAGCGAGTCATGCTGCTTTGATTCATCATTATCGTGCGCGGATATTCGAAGCCTGGCAGCCTTATTTTGAAGACAGTATTCAGCGTCTATTGCCATCTTATGCCCAGCAACTGAGCCTCAGTTATAACCCCGGCTATGATGCTAGTATTGCTCTTGATGTGCAGCTAACAGAACGCTTAACGCAAGATTTACAGCTGGGTTATACCCGTACAGGCAGCCACCGTGCTGATCTTCATGTGCATTGGCGCTCTAACAATAGCCGTTTATCGGCAACTTCTACAGTAGTGGACGAAACGATAGATAAAGTGATAGATGAAGAGCCGGCATCTGGTATTGCCGCAAAGCTACCTATAATAAAAGAACAAGCGGCAAATATACTGTCTCGCGGTGAAAAAAAGCTGTTGATTACTGCGCTGCGTCTGTCGCAACTGCCTTTGCTTCTTAATAATACCGAGCTACTCAACAATACAGAAACAGCTGACACCTCACAACACTCTAATCACACAAATGCTACCCCAGTGGTTTTACTTGATGATATTACCGCAGAGCTAGATGATAGGGCATTAGATATTTTGCTATCAACCTTGTCTCAGCTGCCTTGTCAGGTTTTCATAACCAGTCTGACCGCTGATATTTTGCCTCTTATTAATAAATACTGGTCAAACCCAAGTATGTTTCACATGAAACAAGGCGTGCTGTCTTCTTATTAATAACTGTCTATCTATTAGGGTTTTTATCCTAATTCCTTAAGCCATTAATTTCTTAATTTCATTGTTTTTAGCTAAGCTTATCCTAGCCTAGTCTCTTTCCGTATCTGCTTCATTTGCTGTTATTCACTTTTATATTGGCTGCTATTTTATATAGATTCCCGCAATCATAACCTACTGTAGCAGTGGGTATAAAACTGCCAGTAAACAGTGACTTAGAGGCAAAAAAATGCTAAAATGAGGCTTTGTTTTTGTCCTATTTTCAGCAAGTTATCTCATAACTTTATAAATTTCGTATTTGGTATGTATAAAGCGCTAAGTGGTTGATAAGTTTGGGTTTTATTTAATAGCCTCGTCTTCTATAATGTTTAGAACAAAATGAAGCCTGTGGTTAGACTAATAATTCAAGGTTTTCTATATTTTATATGCCGCCTATAGGTTTTTATTGAAATATTCTAACTAAATCCTTTTAACTAAAGGTTTTCAATTAAAGCGCTTAATATTAATACGTTAAGTCTGAGATAACGTCATGATGAGGCACCGTAGTGGTGTGATCGTGATAAATAGCTGATTATGGCTTGATTAAGGAATGTACATGAGTGAGTCATTACCTACTGATAATGAACAGATGACGTCAGATACCACTGTTCAAACCATCGCCCCCGACGCTGTTACTGAAAGCAACCCGTCCGATTATAGCTCCAAAGATATTCGCGTATTGCGTGGGCTAGAAGCGGTGCGCGTGCGTCCTGGGATGTATATTGGTGACACCGATGATGGTACTGGTTTACATCATATGGTTTTTGAGGTGGTAGATAACTCCATCGATGAGGCGCTTGCTGGTCATTGTGACCGAATCGACATCATTATCCATGAAGATGAGTCGGTGAGTGTCAGTGATAATGGTCGCGGCGTGCCTGTAGATATCCATCCAGAAGAAGGTGTATCAGCCGCGCAGGTTATTATGACCGTACTACATGCTGGTGGTAAGTTTGATGACAACAGTTATAAAGTCTCAGGCGGCTTGCATGGTGTGGGGGTCTCTGTAGTCAATGCCCTGTCTAAAAAGCTTGAAATGAACATTTGGCGTGAAGGGCATCACTATCAGCAAACCTACACTGATGGCGTACCAGATGGCGACATCCAGCAAATGGAAGCTACCGACAAGACAGGTACCCAAATCCGTTTTTATCCCAGCACAGACGTATTCACGGGTACGGTTTTTGAATATGATATTTTGGCCAAACGTTTACGTGAGTTATCGTTTTTAAACTCAGGTGTACGTATTATCTTGACTGATGAGCGTATTGATAAACGTCATGAGTTTGAGCATAAAGGTGGTTTGTCTGAATTTGTCAGCTACATTAATGCTGGCAAAGATGGCGTCAATGATGTGTTCCACTTCATCAGTAACCAAGATGAGGGTATCAGTGTCGAAGTAGCATTACAGTGGACGGACACTTATAACGAAAAAGTACTGTGCTTCACCAACAACATTCCACAGCGCGATGGTGGCGCTCATTTATCCGGCTTTCGCTCAGCATTGACGCGTTGTCTAAATACTTATATGGACCGCGAAAACTTATTTAAAAAAGAAAAAGTTGTCGCCACCGGTGATGATGCGCGGGAAGGTTTAACAGCGATTGTTTCGGTTAAAGTCCCTGATCCAAAGTTCTCTAGCCAAACTAAAGACAAGCTAGTATCAAGTGAAGTAAAACCAGCTGTTGAATCAGCAATGCACAATAAATTTAATGACTATCTACAAGAAAATCCAAGTGCAGGCAAAGCTATCGCGGCCAAGATTATTGATGCTGCTCGTGCCCGTGATGCGGCTCGTAAAGCACGTGAAATGACCCGTCGCAAAACCACTTTAGATATCGCAGGTCTGCCAGGTAAGCTTGCAGATTGCCAAGAAAAAGATCCGGCATTATCAGAGCTTTACATCGTGGAAGGAGACTCTGCTGGTGGTTCAGCCAAGCAAGGTCGCAGTCGTAAGACTCAAGCAATTTTACCATTGAAAGGGAAGATTCTAAACGTTGAGCGCGCCCGCTTCGACAAGATGTTATCTTCTGCAGAAGTTGGTAACCTAATCACTGCATTAGGCTGCGGTATTGGTCCTGACGAATATAACCCTGATAAAGTACGCTATCATAAAATCATCATTATGACCGATGCGGACGTTGATGGGTCGCACATTAGAACCCTACTATTAACCTTCTTTTTCCGTCAAACGCCCGAACTGATTGAGCGTGGTTATATTTATATTGCTCAGCCGCCACTATATAAAGTGAAAAAAGGTCGTCAAGAGCTATATCTAAAAGACGATGAAGCACTGAAAGCTTATTTGTTATCGTCAACTATTGATAATACTAAGTTACATATCAATGATGAGGCGCCGGCGATTACGGGTCAAGCACTGGAGAATCTGCTGAACGACTATAACCAAACTCAGCTGATCAAAGCGCGTTTGCAAATTCGTTATCCAGCGGTTTTGTTAGATGCCTTAACTCATACGCCAAAGCTTACAACAGATATGACTTATGATTTGTCTGCGATGCAAGCATGGCAAGACACGCTACAGGTCCAGCTTAATCACTTTGGTAGTGAGCTGAATCCCGAGATTAAATTAGTTAATATCCACGCGCCGCAACCTAAGGTAATGGATGCCGTAACTGCAGATCTGCTCGGTATGAAGCCGCAACCAGTAGAAGCTGAACTTAATACTGATGCCGATATTAATACTGAAACCGGTACTGAAAACGAAATTAAAGTGGCAGAAAATAGCGAAATGCTATCGACTAAAGCACAGTGGTTGCCACGCATAACCGTTTATGTGCATCAGTTGGCGCATCATTATCTGCTTGATGCCAGCTTTATCAACTCGGGTGAATATTCGCGTCTATTGCGCCTATCAAGCGAGTGGAATACCTTGTTAGAAGAAGGTGCCTTTATCCGCCGTGAAGCTACGTCAGGAACTAGTAAAGACATTCCAGTACGTGATTTTGATTACCTGTGGCAACAAATGATGCTAGAGGCGCGTCGCGGTTTATCTGTTCAGCGCTATAAAGGGCTGGGTGAGATGAACGCCGATCAGCTTTGGGATACCACTATGGATCCTGAGAATCGCCGGATGTTACGCGTCACAATCGAAGATGCTATCGCCGCCGACCATATGTTTACCTGTCTAATGGGTGATCATGTTGAACCGCGTCGCATCTTTATTGAAGAAAATGCACTGACAGTGTCTAACTTAGATATCTAACTGGGATATCTAGGTTTAAAAGGCAGTCCTTGCTCAAAAACATAAAAATACCGCTTTGGCATCCAAGGCGGTATTTTTGTTTCACGTGAAACTCAGTTACACAATCCATTATAATAAGTGAAAAGATAAATGAATGTATGTATGTATAGTTAGCATGCCTAGGCTGTGTTGAACATTCGACCATGGCACTGACAGAGACTGTTTTTTAGAGTTAACACTCCCCATATCGTTTAATAATAATTACGACATTAGTGAGACTTGCCTATGTTGGCTATCGCATTAGACCCTGTAGCGCTGATCACTACTTTTGATCCGCGCTCTTTGATATATTTGTTTGATATGATCGGCATTGTGGCTTGCAGTATTTCGGGCACAATACTGGCCAAACATAAAAACTTTGATGTATTTGGCTGCTTGCTGGTATCTATAGTCACTGCTATTGGTGGCGGCACGGTACGTGATGTGATTTTAGATCGTCATCCGTTATTCTGGATGGAGGATATGAGCTACCTTACGGTCATCACAATATCTTCATTGTTGATGCAAATATTTTTTCACCCTAATTCAAGACGAGTCGATAAGTTCCTCAAACTTTCCGATACTATCGGTCTGTCAGCATTTACTTTAATCGGGGTCAAGGTTGCCGATAACATGGGCGAAAATATGCCAGTGGCATTACTGTTAGGTGTGATTACTATTGTGGTTGGCGGCATCATTCGCGATATGATCTGTAACGAGATTCCGCTAGTGCTTCAGCAAGAGATTTATATCTCCGCCGCTTTAACGGGCGGTGTTCTCTACTTTGCACTGCAGAATTTGGGCGTGACCGATTGGGTTGCTGACATCTCAGCTATGGGTACGATTTTTACCTTACGCATGCTGGCTATTCGCTACGATTGGCAATTTCCAACCATCGAATGGAAGTATTAAAGACAGCGAACTCTAAATGAAGGGAAGAGGTGTTCTTTAGTCAACTAAGCACAAGTTTTATCACCATAATTAAAAACACCGCTTTGGTAACCAAAGCGGTGTTTTTGTTTCACGTGAAACTTTTATTATTAATAACTACATTTACTATTCTTCGTCAGTATCAAAACGCCATGCCAATATACGGGTATTTTTCTGTCCCTGACTCATCTCAATGATGCGCATTTGTGCGACATCAAGTTGTTTTAATAATAGCTGTAACGGTTTAATGTTTTCAGATTTTGATACCAAAGTGGTAAACCAACCGACATGCTCTGCGAAGTTTTGACTCTCTTTAGCGAACTTAGTCAAAAAGGTGATTTCGCCACCTTCACTCCACAATTCCTTATGCTGACCACCAAAATTTAAATTTTGCACGGCGTCGCCAGATTTAGACGAGCTTTGATTCACCTTGTCATTTTTAGCACGGTGCTTTTGTAGATTGTTTTGCTTACGGCTATTAGATTCCATAGCTTCTTCAAGAGAGGCGTGAAATGGCGGGTTGCAAATAACTACATCAAAGTAATCCTGGCGACCGATAATATTAGCAAAAATGCGCTTAGGCTCAGGCTGTAGTTTTACTTTAACCGCGCCTTTTAGTTTGGGGTTGGCCTCACAAATAAGCGCTGCTGTATTAACAGATACTGGGTCAATATCAGTGGCAGTAAAGCGCCAGCCATAACTTTGGCTACCAACAATAGGGTATATGGCACTGGCACCAGTACCAATATCGAGAGCATGAATTTGCTTACCTGTAGGCGGGGTATTGTCTTCATTAATATGGGTCGTTTGCGCAAGTAGATCAGCAATATAATGAATATAGTCTGCACGTCCTGGAATTGGTGGACACAGATAGCCTGCCGGAATGTCCCAAAACTTAACACCATAATAATGAGCCAACAGTGCCTGATTGAGTACACGTACAGCCTGATGGTCAGAGAAGTTAATGGTCGGTTCGCCATTCGGATTGGTAATGGTATGGTCGGCAAGCTCAGGCAATGCGCGAGTCAATACAGCAAAGTCATAACGACCTTGGTGCGGATTGCGCGGATGCAGCTTGCCTAGTTTTTGAATTGAAGCTGGGGATCTGTTTCTATGATTACTGTTGATGGGTCTACTGGTCATGGGCTTACTTGTCATAGTATCGGGCTTACGATGTGTGGATATAATCAGTCAGTTTAGCAGATTTTGTGGCTAACTAATGTCTTATCGGCTACGTAAAATTAGGTTTAATCCCAATATTATCATCGCTGTGCCCAATACGCGGTCTATCCAATGCTCAAAGCGTTGAAAGCGGCGATGAATCGCAGGGATAGATAGTAACATCACTACCGTGCTAAACCAGGCCATCTGCAAGACCATCATCCATACGCCATAGATTGCCAGCTGCCAAAGGGGTATATCTGGTGATAATACGAGAGTAAATATCGCCACAAAATATACCGGCGCTTTCGGATTAAACACATTACAAAAAAAGCCACGGCGCAGAATGGCGACTGTAGAGTCTGTATTGCTAGACGATTCTTTAATAGACACTTCTTTGGTAGAAAGCTCTTTAGGAGAGGGCTCTTTAGCAAAAGGTTTTTTTGAAGACATATTTTCATTAGAAAGTGGCTGACCTTGCTCAGTAGGCGTGGCTTGTGAAATGTTAACGACCGAATTTGTTGAGTCTGCTGAATTTTCTGAGTCTAATGGCTTTTTAGGTTTGGCTTGAATACCTTGCCAACCCAAATAAATAAGATAACTACCGCCTAACCATTTGATAGCGGTCAATAATGGCTGCGAATGGGCGATTACCGTCGCTAGTCCTAATACCGAATAGATAATGTGAACAGCTAGACCCAAGGTAATACCGAAGCTACAGATCAAACCCGTGCGTCGACCTTTTGCTAAAGTCTGCTGCGAGACTAATACAAAATCAGGACCAGGTGAGGCGGCAGCGAGTAGATGGACGCTGGTGATAAGTAAAAAACCGTGCCAAAATTCCATAAAGTGCTCTGAGTAATGCTGTCATTTGTATAATAGTTTCACTTATCACAAACGAGGTCAACTGATATTAATGCCCGCTTTTACTGATGGTGACTTTTATGAATCAGCGCCTTGTGGCTTGCGTTATGGCAGATGGGTGTCTATATTAAAAGTAAGCTTATAACGACTGACTATACAACAGCTATAATTTCAATAAGGACGAAATCATGACTACGGAAAGTACTAACAGCACAGACAACCGCATCACTTATGACATCCAAGATTATATTTGCCTGATTGGGTTTAATCGTGCGGACAAACGCAATGCCTTTGACAGCCATATGATAGCGCAGTTGTCAGAGGCGCTGACTCGTTATGACAATGACGACAATCTACGCTGTGCATTAATATTTGCGCATGGTGAGCATTTTACCGCTGGGTTGGACTTGATGGAGCTACAGGATAAATGGGACAAAGGCGCGTTTGAATTTGATAATAGTCAAATCGATCCGTGGGGTATTAGTGGCAAATTACGCACCAAACCTATCGTGGTCGCGGTACAAGGCACCTGCTTTACCGCTGGGATTGAGCTGATGTTAAATAGCGATGTGGTCATCGCTAGTGACAACTGCAACTTTGCACAAATGGAAGTCCAGCGCGGTATCATGCCATTTGGCGGGGCGACCGTACGCTTCGTACAAGCGGCTGGCTGGCAAAAAGCCATGCCATATCTATTAACGGGCAAACCATTCGATGCACAAACTGCGGATAAGCTAAACTTGGTCAGTGAAGTTGTCGCTAACGGCACAGAATATGAGCGCGCGCTTACTCTCGCAAAAGAAATTTGCCAGTCGGCACCGCTTGGTGTGCAAGCGTTACTGTCATCAGCGCAAGATGCCAGTCGTAATGGCGCAAGCGCGGCATTGGCTAATATTCATAGCTATCTACCGCATTTATTTCATTCAGAAGATGCGAAAGAGGGCGTAATGGCGATGGTTGAGAGAAGGGCGGCTGAGTTTAGAGGGTGTTAGTTTTTTTGAATTATAATCCAAAAGATATTATTAAGCTCAATGACTTGATAACCCACTCTACGCGCTCTGCAAAAGATTCCGATTTCGATAGGCCTGCGTGGCTTAGGTGTCGCCTCGCGCCGATCAGAAAGCCCCACGCGATCGTCAGCCCGCCAGATCAACACCCTTAGGGAGTTCGAACATGATCCTGAAACTTAACGTCAAGCTCCATTATCGGCTCCCCGCGCCGATAGACCTTTTGCTCCAGATCGAAGCCGCCGATCTTGCGGATCAGCGGGTGCGTTCGGCCGAGATTTGGACATCAGACGTTGCGCATTTTTCACGGGTTGCCGCCGATGATGGCATAGGAGAGCGGATTTGGATCCGCGCCGAAGGGGATTTTAGCTGCACTTACATCGCAGAAATTGCCGTTGACCGTCCTGCCTTGGACATATCGGCACTGCCCCAAGTGCCTCCCCATCTTTTGCCTGGAGAGACGATCAAGCATTTGATGCCGTCTCGCTATTGCCCGTCAGACCAGTTCCAAGCCTTCGTGGACGCCGAGTTTGGCGATCTCACTGGCGGCGCACGGATTGCCGCGATGCGCGATTGGATCCAGTCGGCGTTTAGCTATGTGCCTGGATCGAGCCACGCACAAACCACCGCGCTCGACAGCTTTGTTCAACGTCAGGGCGTATGCCGCGACTTCGCACATGTTCTCGTGACACTAGCGCGCGCATCGTCGATACCGGCCAGGTTCGCGAGCGTTTATGCGCCCGAGGTGACGCCACAAGACTTTCATGCCGTGGCCGAGGTCTATCTCGGGGGGAGCTGGCACCTCATTGATCCGACCGGCATGGCAGATGCCGGCACGATGGCCCGCATCGGTGTTGGATCCGACGCGTCCAGCGTCGCGTTCTTAGCCGCGTTTGGATCCATGGAATTGGTCAACCAATCGGTATCCGTAACCAGACAAGCTTAGGGTCCTGACCCTAGGCATGCGGGCCAGTGTTTAAGATAATGACCGCCGCCATAATAGGAGGCGGCAGTGGTCTCGCCTAATCGCTTGCGCGCTCTTCACCCTGCGGATCAAGGTCTTCGTTCAACGGATTAAGGGCACGGTAGGCATGCCATGTTGCGTGTCCAAGAATAAGCAAGACCAAGATCTGCTACAAACGATTAACGGCGTTGGTCCTGTCGTCTCAAGACAGATGCTGTCCCTAATGCACAATAAAGACTTTACTAAAGCGTCTCAGGCTGCTGCCTTCTTAGGACTGATCCCTAAGCAAGTACAATCAGGTACGCTTAAGGGTAGAACCCGCTTAGCTAAGAATGGCTCTAGTGCTATTAGAGCAAAGCTTTACATGGCAGCGGTGGTATCAACGAGACATAATCCTGATATTAAGGCTCAATATGAGCGACTGCTAGCTAATGGTAAGTGTAAGATGCAAGCTATCTATGCGGCTATGTGTAAACTGGTTGATATTCACTCCGCTTGTGCTACGCCTTGCGAAACTAAAACAGTCCACTAGACTGTTTCTTAACGTTTCTCATTTGGGGTGCTAAAACATCAATCACCTTATGAGTCTCAAATAGCCAAAATTGCTGCTTGATTGTACTTTGGTAAGATGGTGTCTACGGCCCTTAGCTAAATTTCGCTTTGGTTCATAAGAGCTACCCTAAAAAGCGTTTTAGCCCTGACAGTAGCGGTTATCCTGCTAATGATAATGGCGATGTGGACTGTGGCTGGGAGAGGTGTCGAGGTAGCAGCAACGCTACCAGCTACTTTAGTCCGCACGCCATTAGACCTCTTGCATAAGTCATCGCTAAGCGTTGAAGCTTCGTTAATACAGCTCAATAGATTGGTACTTTCGCAAGAGGTCTATTGACTAGGCAGATAATAGCGGATGGCAGGATTGGCTACTCACACACTCAACTCTATTCAAACCGTTAAATCTCCTTTCTATTATTTCACAGCATCAATCTTCTAGCGTTACTCTCATCGCGCATCTATGCAAACGCCATAAAGCGATTGGCGATGATGCTATTCATGTTGTACCCTAAACCATTATTTTTTCTGATTCTGGAGAATACAGTGTTGTACAACTTTGATGAAATAATCGACAGACATCATACCGGGTCGCTTAAATGGCATTATACCGATGATACTATTGCACTTTGGGTGGCGGATATGGATTTTAGAGCGGCACAGCCTATCCTAAAAACCATTGAACGAGTAGTGCATCATGGCATATTGGGCTATACCAAACCCACTGAAGCTTTATATCAAGCGATTATCAACTGGCATGGCAGTCGTTATGGTTTAGCACTGGATAAACAACACATCCTGTTTTCCCACGGCGTGATACCAAGTTTGGCGCTGATGATGAGGATATTTACTGAGGCGGGTGACGCAGTACTAGTCAACGATCCCATCTATATGCCTTTTATGAATAAGGTTCGGGATAATGGTCGACGGCTTATCCTCTCGCCATTAACAGAAGCTGAAGGACGCTATCAGCTAGATTTGGCCGATATCGAAGCCAAGATTATCGAACATGAGGTGAAGCTTTATTTGTTGTGTAATCCGCATAATCCGGGCGGACGGGTGTGGACGGTAGATGAGCTTGAGGCCTTGCTTGTGATTTGTAAAAAGCACGATGTAGCGATTGTGAGTGATGAGATTCATCAAGATTTAACCTTGAGCGGTCACAAGTTTATGCCTTTTTTACGCGTAGCAAAAGGCTATGAGCACAAAGTGGTGAGTATTACTTCAATGACCAAAACCTTCAATGTAGCGGGCATTAAAAGCTCGATGATCTTTGCTAAAGATGAGGCATTGATTAAAAAAATTAGCCAGCAGCAGCGCTTAAGTGACGAGCATGATCTTAACTTATTTGCTTATGAAGTGATGGCTAGTGCTTATGAGCAAGGCGGTGAGTGGTTGGCGCAGGTGTTAACTTACATTGAAGCCAATATTGAATTGGTCTGTCGCTTTTTAGAGCAGCATCTTCCCAATGTTAAAGTAATGCGCCCAGAGGCGTCGTATTTAATATGGCTTGATTGCTCAGCCTATGGTCAAGACGATCAAACCCTTTATGACCAGCTTAGAGACGCTAAAGTTGAGTTAAGTGCGGGTATTCAATACGGTGATGAAGGACATCTTAGAATGCGCCTAAACGTAGCGTGTCCTAAAGCGCTGCTAATTGAAGGGTTAAATCGTATATACCTAGCCTTTAGTGATATCAAATCCTTATCAGGTAGATAAGCCGCTCGCCCTTGTTAGTCGTTGCTTAACAATTATTATTCAGCATATCTGAACTATAGTCAAAATACCTCAAAACGCTACGGTACTACTGGTATAAGTTTTTTGCAGCCTCTGTCTGCGTAGGTACAGCAAGCAAGAAAAACTTATGCCAGCAGTAGGTTGTGTGTCGATATTACTTTTCATTGACTATACTCATTTAAAACTCACACAAAAAAAGGCTGAGTTAGCAAACGCAACCCAGCCTATTAACTCTCTAAAAAATCTTAATTACTTCTCATTTTCAGCATTGTCATTCTCTGCATTCTCAGTATCTTCTCGCATTTGCTCCCATTCCTCGTTTTGTTGTAATACGGACCCTTCTAGTGATTCAGAAGTCCTACCTTCTTCCCACGGTGCAGTATTAGGTAACTCTTCGATGTGAATGGTTTTTAGACCATAATCAGGTTGATAATACAGATCATAGCGAGCCGCTTTAATTACGGATACCATCATCATAGATAAGATGATAATCAAAGGCGCACCGGCGATAATTGAGGCGGTCTGTAAGGTTTGTAGATCCCCTAAGAACATCAAAATGGCAGGCAATAAACACAAAGTGAATGCCCAAAATAGCCGATTCCAACGATGGGGCTCATCATCTACTTCTACTTGCACAACGGAGGCTAAGATGTAAGAGATAGAGTCAAATGTGGTTGCGGTAAAGATGAGCGCTAAAAAGGTAAATACAGCAACGACTAAATAAGACATCGGTAGGCTATTTAAGATCGCAAAGATTGCTGCAGTGGGTGATTCATTGTTTAATATAGCAACCACATCCACAGTGCCAGTCAATTGTAGGTATAAACCATAATTGCCTAAGATGATCATAAACATTGCACAGCCAAGCGAGCCATAGAACATGGAGCCTACAACCATATTACGAATAGTACGTCCTCTAGATATTTTGGCAATAAACAGTCCGATAGTTGGCGCAAATACCAACCACCAAGCCCAATAAAAAACCGTCCAATCTTGAGGAAATGTCGTATGTGCAAAGCCGAAGCTCTCGAAGTCTTTAAAGGGTTCAATATAAGTCATCATACGCGGCATTTCTGTAATAGAACGCCCAAGAGCCTCTAAACCAGTATTTAAAATAAATACAGTGGGGCCGACAATTAAAATAAATAATAGGAATACGATGGCCAAGTAAAAGTTGATATTTGAGAGTTTTTGAATACCTCCTTTTAGCCCCTGATACGCACTATAAGCAAAAATCATCGTGGTAATCAGTAAGACCACAATCTGCATGGTGATATTACGAGGTAAACCAAAGAGGTTATATAATCCCTCATTGATAAGCGGGGAAGCGAGCCCTAACGTCGTGGCGCCGCCGCCGACCATACCAAAGATAAATAGCACATCTAGCATTTTGGCCCAGTTACTGCCAGCAAGCTTTTCTCCCAATAATGGCATTAAGGTTTGGCTAACTTTGAGTACCGGCGTCTGACGCACATAATAAAAGTAAGCCATAGGGACAGCGGGTACTAAATAGATGGCCCAAGCCACAGGCCCCCAGTGAAACATACCGTAGGTCGTAGCCCAGCGGATGGCATCGGGTGATCCGCCTGATAGGTTAAAAGGTGGGCTTTGATAATAATACGCCCACTCAAACGCTCTATCTGAATGCGAGTCTTAAGCCGACCCCTGTATCTCCAAGAATTAAGTTAGCCGGTAGCGACCTAAGCGCAATGCTTATGGTGGTCGCAGAAGGTCTAGGTCAGACGCTTTGTTTATTTATAGCTCAGGGTAACCCGTAATGTCTTGAATGCTGTGATACAAGGGTTGCAAGCGGTCATACATTTTGAGATAGACTTCATTATACAAGCGCTTGTACAGCTGAACATTGGCGTCAATGGGCAAAAACTCATCACCCAAACAAGTCATCGCTTCAGTAGCTGTTAAGTGGTCAGGATAGATGCCAAGACCAACCGCGCAGTTAATGGCGGCGCCTAGCCCAGTGGCCTCAAAGGTGTGTGGGCGGTAAGCGGGCATGCCAAAGATATCTGCCGTGAGCTGCATGGCCGAGTCACTTTGTGAGCCGCCACCAGAGACGCGCAAGTGTTTAATGGGTTTGCGAGTGCGCTTCTCAATGGTATCAAAGCCAAGCTTTAGCTCGTAGGCGAGCCCCTCTAAGATAGCGCGGTAGACGTGTGCCCGAGTGTGCACATCGCCAAAGCCAATGAATGCGCCTTTGCCCTCAATACCAGGATGACGTACGCCTGGCGACCAATACGGCTGCATCATTAGACCCATGCATCCTGCTGGAATGTCTTTGATCGCTTGATCCAGTAGCTTTTCAGTATCGATACCCTGAGTTTTAGCCAACTGCTGCTCAAATTGAGCAAACTGTTCTTTGAACCAACTGACCATCCAAAATCCACGATATATCATATACTCATGATTGTAGTAATTCGGCGCGGCTGCCGTATATGAGGGCATGTGCTTGAGTATCTCGACGTAACCCGTTGAGGTCGTGTTGATGGTGGCAGTGGTACCAAAGCTTAAACAAGCGGTGTCGGCCGCGAGACCGGCTGATCCCAAGGCTTCACAAGCCTTATCGCTGGCGGCCGCTATCATTGGTGTGCCTTCCAGAATACCAGTAGCTGCTGCGGCCTTAGCGGTAATGTACCCGAGCTGCTGCCCCGGTGAAATGAGCGTGGGCATCTGTTCTAGTCGGCAACTGAACAATCGCCATTTGAGATTGCTAGGCTTAAACCAGGCTTGCGCCTTGTAGTCATAAGGCAGATAGCCTAGGGCATGACCGCTGGAGTCGGCCAATTGACCGGTGAGCTGATAGGTCAGGTATGCTGACAAATTAACATAATGTGCTGTTTTTGCCCAAATCTCTGGCTCATGATGGGCAAGCCAGTTGCAGCGCGCTTTTTGTTGGGCTTCTTCTACCAGTTCGCCCATGCCGATCAATTTAGTAAGCGGGCTGAGAAAGCCTAAATCATTGGGCTCACCTTGGCGAAAATCCATCCAAACAATGGCTGGGCGTAGTGGCTGTTTATCCTTATCCAGACATATCATAGTGTAGCGCTGGGTCGCGAGACTGACCCCTACAATTTGCGCTGGGGTAATGTCGCAGGTTTGCCACAACTGCTGGCAGGCCTCGCTTAACTTTTGCCAATAATAGTCGGCATGCTGCTCAGCAAAGCTGGCTTGAGTTGAAAAATAGGGCTCAATAGGGACGCGGGCTTTGGCAATCTCTGTGCCAAATTGGTCAAAAATAAGCGCTCTAACGCTTTGAGTACCATTGTCGATGGCTAAAAAATAAATAGGGGCATCAAGGTTATTGGTCATAGTAGTCCTTTACTATGTGGAAATAGATATATAGCTCACTAAAAATACTATGATTATAGCGTGCTACTGGTATAAGTGTTCCTTGCTTGCTGTGCCTACGCAGACAGAGGCTGCGGAACACTTATACCAGTAGCACTTGTCTATTAATATCATATAAAAAAGTGCTAGGCCGCAGGCAGATGATAGTAGCGCTGCCATATGTCTTTGTAGCGCAGAACTTCTTGCTGCCACTTTTGCTCATCCCAGCCCAGCTCCTGCTGACATATTTGCTTAAATCTGTCACTAACTGACGGAATCATCGCCCCATTGGTTAAGATAAGACCTAAGCGAGTGCGCCGCAGTAATAAATCATCTAAATGAATGACCTGCTCATGACGGGCGGCAAAGCGGATTTCTGCCCAAATAGTATTGCTGTCGGTAACATAAGCTAAATCATCTTCATGCGCCAGCTCAAGTAAGGTGTCGAGCTGTCGACCATAAAACCCTGGCAAGCGCTCTTGCAGCGATTGGGGCAACGTCGCAAACTTGGCACTGGTCGGGGCTTGCTTGCTAAAGACTTTGTCGTTAACAACTTTGTCATTATTAACTTTGTCATTATTAACTTTGCCATCTTCAACAGCAGCTTGATCAAGAGCTATAACTTTTTGGCAAACCTTCAACACATCAAGTGCAATAAGGCGAAAGGTCGTGAGCTTGCCGCCACTCACGGTTACTAAGTTATTATCTAGCCACACGCTATGGTCGCGCTTTTCTTTACTGGGGCTGACTCGCTTGTCATCGCCGCCTTCTGAAATAAGTGGACGTACCCCTGCCCAAGTGCTGATCACATCCTCTTTAGTCAGGTGGGCACTATCAAAAAGGTCGTTTGCCCCAGTCAATAAATAATCTAGCTCTGCGCTAGTGATACCGACCTCTTCGTCCCCTAATGCTGGATGGTCCAAGTCAGTAGTACCAATGACCGATCGGGTCTCCCATGGAAAGACAAAAAATGCCCTTTTATCGACAGGGTGCAATAATGTATAGGCTTGCTTGATAGGAAGGCGCTCTTGACTGACCACCAAATGACTGCCCCGAGAGGGACGAATTTGCTTATGAAATGTTTGCTCAGTCTGGTTGGTGGCTTGCATCCGTAGATTGTCTGCCCAAGCGCCAGTAGCGCTGACCACCACTTTGGCATGGACTTCGTAAGTATGACTGTTATTTTGAGAAGAGGTGTCTGCTAGGTTAGCGCCCACCACCAAGCCTTGATCATCCGTAATTAGCGATTCCGCTTTAAGGTAGTTAATAGCGCAAGCGCCTTCATGGATAGCTTCTTCTAGTACGCGCATTACTAGGCGCGAATCATCGGTTACCGCGTCACTAAACTGACTGGCACCCAAAAAGTTATCTTGCTTGATACCAGGATCAAAACTTGAAAAAGCGTCTTTTTTAAAATACTTAAAATAGCGCTGGCCAGCCAGCTTATCGTATATCCTAAGTAGGCTATTGAATATCCACGGTGGTGGAAACTTGCCTTTATAATGTGGCATAACGTAGTGCATCTCGTTGACCAAGCCACCGGCCTCGTTGAGCATTCGTTCACGCTCACGTACGCTGAGCAAGGTAGTCTTGAAATCACCTGAGGCAATGTAGCGTAGCCCGCCATGTACCATCTTGCTAGAGCGGCTAGAGGTGCCCCAAGCAAAGTCTTTTTGCTCAATTAATAAAACGGCTAAGCCTCGGCGTACCGCTTCTCGAGCAATTCCAGCGCCAGTAATACCACCACCGATGATTAACATATCCCACGGTTCAGAGCGTGATAGGGGAGCCAGTGCCTGCTGCCGCTGTTGGTATTGTTTGGTTTGGTTCATAAATGACTCATCTTAAGACACCTAATGGTAATGCGCTAACGATCAAATGGTAGTACGCTAACAATCAAAGGGTGATATAGCTTTGGCTTAGCTTAACTTGGATTAGCTTGGTCAATTTTGTCAACCCAGCCAATTTAGCAGAGCAGCTTTAACCAAATAGCCGTGCTAGTCTTCGAGCAACGCGCCCGGATTCATACGCTTTTCGGGATCTAAGCTTTTGAGCATATCTTTAGTCACCTGGATACCCAGCTCGCCCTTTTCAGCAGCAAGGTAAGGGGCATGATCACGGCCAACGCCATGTTGATGCGATATCGTGGCGGTGCCATTGGCCAAACTTAAACTGGCGGCATGTTTGATTTTTTGCCAGCGGGCGAGCGTACTGGTGTGGTCTTTACCGGCTCTAAAAAAGTAGGTGGTATAAAGACTAGCACCTTGTTTATAGACATGCGAAATATGCGTGAATGCCATCACCTCTTCGCCTTCATCTGACAGAGAGGTTTGCACCGCTTCTTGCATTTGCTGCATTTGCTCGTCAATATTATTCCAGTTGGTCGCGGTCTCAAAGGTATCGACCATGATGCCTTTTTCCCACAAGGTACCGCGTAGATAAGGGAATTTAAAACGTCCATGCGCCCATATTTTGCCCATCAGATCTGTTAACTTGCCACTCACGCCACCATATTGTTTTAATAGCTGTTTGAACTGATTGAGTGCCAGTTTATTCTGCGCTTTATCGCCTGTTACGCCATAAGTAAGCATGACTTTTTGCGAGTCTAGTCCACGCGCTTTCAGATAAGTACTAATGGCCAAAAACTGACTGGGACTGGTGCCCAAATGCAGATGAGCATTGGTCTCGACCGCATTACTTAAACGTAGCATAGAGAGGCGGATGTTCTTTTGTACCGCTTGTCTTAACACAGCCTTACCCGCTTCCCAGTTAGGCAAAAATACAACTTTGAATAGCTCTTCTTCAGGCTGAGGCTGAACGCGAATTTTGACTTCAGTAAAAATACCAGCGCGACCTTCAGTGCCCATCATCATTTCACGCAGATCAGGGCCTGCTGATGACGCTGGAATATCAGCGATATTGAGCACCCCTTGCGGCGTTACTAAGGTCCCACCAGCAAACATTTGCTCGATACGTCCATAGCCTAATGATTGCTGACCACTAGAGCGGGCAGCAATCCAGCCGCCAAGTGTCGATAGCTCCCAAGACTGCGGATAATGCCCTAGCCGGTAGCCGTGCTCGCCCAGTTGCGCCTCAACGGTTGGTCCCTGCGAGCCTGCGCCAAAGGTGGCAATTTGGCTTTCAGTATCCAAGTCGATGAGCTGATCCATCTTACTCATTGCCACGGTCAATACAGGACGCACGTCCTTTGGTGGGTTGATGTGCCCGACCACTGACGTGCCGCCACCATAAGGGATAACGATAAGGTCATGTTCGCGCGCCAATTGTAGCAATATCTCGACATCGCTGGTGCTTTGCGGCATCGCTACCCCATCAGGGAATACCTCAAAGTCGCCGCCGTGCATGGCTATCCAATCAGGAAAGCTTTGTCCACGGGCATGCCTGAGTCTGTCTTCATTATCGATAGAAACCATGTCGAGGTTAATGATGGCAGCAGGCAAGCGTGATTTTGGTACTTTCTTGAGTACTTCTTGTAGGCTAACCGACGATAGTTTTTTGGTTTTGCCGATGTGTGATTTAATTAATTTCGCACCGTGTGACGATACTTTTTTATTGATATTCACATTGCCCCAGCCATTCCAGCGGATCTGCTCTATGGGTGTATTGATGGGTGAATTGACGGGCATATTACTTTTTGAGGCGGTATCTAACCTGGTATGGTCAGTATTTTTAGTAGTCGATGTCACTGCAGTAGAAGCAGGCTTGGTGGTTTTACGAATAAGAGATTTAATGTTGCTCATAGGGGCTATAACCTATTGATTCATTATAACTATTTACCATAGTTATTCATTATAATTGGGATTTGAACAATGTAGGGGATAATTTTCTTGCTGGCAAACCTGCTGACAGCTGGATGGTGAATGCAATTCGTAAATAGTCTCTATTAGAGCCATATAGTCAGTTCTACATAAGAGAAAGTTGTCTATATCAAGGTGCTACTGATATAAATTTTGCTTACTATTCGCACGCATGACAGAGGCTGTAAAAAATTCATGCCAACAACACGGCATCGTTTTTAAATTAGACCAATTATACTAATATAGTGCAGCTCTAGTTCTAAACAGGCTTTGATAGTCTAATATTAATATTTTAATACTAGCGCTTCTAATGAGTGCTTTTAACCCTTTATAGGTGTGAATTGCTATGAAAAAGATACAGGCCTAACTATAAAAACAGGCAGTTCTAAAATATAATATTGATTTTTTAGCATATCACAATATAAGCCACTATTTTATATAGACTAGACATTAGTAAGATAAAATAAAAATAGTCCTAAATAATCGACATTCTAACCGCCATTATCCCGCTTAAACTTGTTAAAATAGCTCACCAATTTTATCTATTGATGGACACCTATTCATGACAACCGCCACTACGCCCAATGCTGCCACCCCTACTATCAAAGAAGACCGCATCTTAATTCTTGATTTTGGCTCGCAGTACAGCCAACTTATCGCCCGCCGTGTACGTGATTCTGGTGTATTTTGCGAGATGTTTCCCTACGATATCGACACCCAGCGCATCATTGATTTTGGCGCAAAAGGCATCATCCTATCGGGTGGCCCTGAGAGCGTACATGCTGAGAACAGCCCGCGCATTAATGATGCCGTATTTGACTTAGGCGTACCAGTATTAGGTATTTGCTACGGTATGCAAGCGATGGCAGAGCGCTTCGGTGGCAAAGTTCACGCCAGTGACATCCATGAGTTTGGCGCATCGATTATTAATATTGATAGCAAATCTGAGCTGTTAGACGGCATTGAAGACGCCGCTGGTAAGCTGAATGTTTGGATGAGTCATGGCGATAAAGTCATTGATTTGCCACAAGGCTTCGATATCGTCGCCAGTACCCCAAGTTGTCCAGTTGCGATTATGGCCGATGAGTCGCGCCATTATTATGGTCTACAGTTCCACCCTGAAGTGACTCATACCGAGCAAGGTCAGGCGTTACTGGGTCGTTTCGTCCATGATATTGCTGGCTGCGCTGGTAGCTGGACGTCCGACAATATTATTGATATGCGTATTGAACAATTACAGAAGCAAATCGGTGACAAGCAAGTACTGCTAGGTTTGTCAGGCGGTGTAGACAGTTCAGTCGTGGCGGCATTATTGCATAAAGCCATCGGCGATCAGCTGACTTGTGTGTTTGTCGATACTGGCCTGCTGCGTCTGCACGAAGGCGATCAAGTCATGCAGATATTCGCGGAGAATATGGGCGTTAAAGTCATTCGTGTTGATGCAGAAGAGTTGTTCTTAACCGCCTTGGCTGGCGAGTCTGACCCTGAAGCCAAGCGTAAAATCATCGGTAAGACCTTTATTGATGTCTTCGCTGAAAGTGCTCGTCAAGTCAGCGAGCAAGGCGATGGTAAAGTCGTTGAATTCTTAGCGCAAGGGACGATTTATCCCGACGTGATTGAATCAGCTAAGTCGCATCAAGGTAAAGCGCACGTCATTAAGAGCCATCATAATGTGGGTGGTTTGCCGGATGATTTGGCCTTTGAGTTGGTTGAGCCATTACGTGATTTGTTTAAAGATGAAGTCCGTAAACTCGGTCTTACCCTTGGTTTACCGGCGAAGATGATCAATCGTCATCCGTTCCCAGGACCCGGTCTAGGTGTGCGTATCTTAGGCGAAGTCAACAAAGAATTTGCTGATATCTTACGTGCCGCTGATGCGATATTTATGGAAGAGTTAGAAAAATCAGGCTGGTATGAGAAGACTGCGCAAGCGTTTGCGGTATTCCAACCGATTAAATCTGTCGGCGTGGTTGGTGATGGTCGCCGCTATGCGTGGGTGATTGCGCTACGTGCCGTTGAGACTGTGGACTTTATGACTGCACGCTTTGCTCATCTGCCGTATGATTTGATTGAGACGGTATCGAATCGCATTATGAATGAGATTGCCGAGGTGTCACGGGTGACTTATGACGTGTCGAGTAAGCCACCAGCTACTATTGAGTGGGAGTAAAACCTTACTTAATACTTAGTTTCAAAATGATATATGTTAGAACAATATATTTTAGAGTGGTATAAACAAGGAGCAATAAGCTATGAAATTAATTCATGTCGGTCAAGATGAATGGATGTTTGAAGATTCGGTTATTGATTTTCCTAACAAAAAATCAGCGAGTAATAAGTCAGGTGCTGACAGTGCTGGTAGTGCTCTTAATATAAGAGTCAAAGCCTTTGTTGAGACAGAGGTAAAAAAGGGTCGTGATATTAATGACATCATGAATGAGGTCATGACCAAGTTTCAAAATGAAATCATGCAAGAGGTCGGTGAACAGCCGCCTACCTCGTTTCAAGTAATTCGGATGACTTTGGAGAAAAATGGTTATGAAGCCGCTCGTGACGTGGCAGAGTTTTTGGTATTAGAAAATATAGATGACCCTGATGCTTATTTTAACTTAGCGTTTTTATGCGAGGAGCATGGCGATAGCTTTTTGGCCTTGCTGAGTAGCCGCGAATGTATGCGTCTGTATTTACGATATTTTCCGCAAAAGTTCAATTGGCAACAAAGCAAACTGCCTTGGGGCATCATGGAAAACCGTGCCTTTTTGCGCGCTTTGTTTCAATTAACCAATGTATATGCAGACAACGGTAATTTTGAGCTGGCATGCACGGAAGGTGAAAAGCTATTGCAAGTATGTCCTAACGACAATCTAGGCATACGCGAACGCTTGGTAGAGCTATATATGCTGACCGAGCAATACCAAAAAATCATTCAACTCTGTGACAGCTATCCTGAGGATATGCTCGCCAATATTGCTTTTGGTAAAGTACTGGCTTATTGCTATCAAGATAAGCTAGACAAAGCAGAAAAAGCCTGGGATATAGCACAGAAAAACTTGCCTAATATCGCTCATGAAATCCTTAAAAAACGTCATACTAGACCTCGCGGTCTGCATAGTTCTAATCAAGGTATAGAAATTGGTGGTAAAGAGCAGGCTTATCTTTACTGGGAGGACATGGGTGAATGGTGGGAGGATAACGCTACCGCGCAAGCCTTAATTGAGAAAAAACGTGCCGAGAAAAAGAAGAAAAAGTGAGTTAACAGTGGAGTGCTATGAATTATTAGAGCGCGCTACGTGCCGTTGAGACTGTGGACTTTATGACTGCGCGCTTTGCGCATCTGCCGTATGATTTGATTGAGACCGTGTCTAATCGCATTATGAATGAGATTGCCGAGGTGTCGCGCGTGACTTATGATGTATCGAGTAAGCCACCAGCTACTATTGAGTGGGAATAAGTTACCTAGCTGATAGGCTAATAATATTGTACCGTCATTTTTCTTATTGAAAAGGTCAACTATGGAAAGTCAAGCAGTTGAATATAAGTCTGATATTCCCATTAAAAGTAATCCTTTTAAAGCGGAAATTGTTGCTTTCCTTAATACAAATGATGGGACGATATTTCTTGGTTTTGACGATGATGGTACTTTTATTCCCGAAAAAGTTGATCAGTATAAGCAATGGGAGTCGTGGATTAGTGATTGGATTCATAGCGCTTTTAGTGTACCAGTGCAAAAATTTGTGACCCTTGAAGTATCAGCTCAAAACTTTGCTATTCATATCAAGCAAGGTGATAAACCACCTTATTATTATAAGGATGGTGAGGGTTTTAATAGCAGAGGAATTTACATCCGTAATGGTAGTAGTAAGCGACGTGCGACTGATGATGAGGTTAGGCGAATGTTAAAAGCCCAAGTTGCTAATGAGTTCGAAAGTGAGCCATCTAGCATTCAGAAAAGCTTAACCTTCCATTATCTCCAAGATAAGTTATTGGACAGCAACATAGTGTTTGATCCTAAAGGACTAAGACTTCAAAATACCGACAATCAATATAATAATGGCGCATTACTATTAAGTGAACAAAACTCTCGGGTTACTAAAATTGCAGTCATTGATGGATTAGATATGTCAGTAGACTTTTTAGCGAAGAAGAAGTTTAATGGGTCATTGATTAAACAAATTGATATGACACTTGAGTATATTTCTCTGTTGAATGATACGAAAGTATCTTTCACTGGTGCGGCTGCGCGTATAGAACATGAGAGCTATCCATCTAAAGCTATTAGAGAAGCAGTCATAAATGCTTATGCTCATCGCGATTATTCGTTATCAGCCGATATAAAGGTTGAAGTTTATGACGATAGAATGGAAATATTCTCTGCAGGTGGTTTACCTGATGGCTTAAGTATTGCAGATATCAAAGAAGGTATAAGTGCTCAACGTAACCCTAATATTGTTCATGTTCTAGATAAAATTAACTATATCGAAAATTTTGCAACAGGTATTAGGCGGATTTTAGCGAGCTACAAGGATTTTGATAAAGAACCAAGGTTCATTGTCACTCCTAATCAATTTAAGGTTGTTTTATATAATAGACACTACGCTTTGGTTGATGATGAGAAGCAGGGCTGGGTTAATAATAATTTGAAGAAAAATTTAAGTGAAGCTGAACAGCTTGAATTAGGTTTTACTTCTCCGGATAACCTATTAGAGAGCGATACAGTTATTGCTGATGTTAAACAGTACATTGACGCTAATGATGAAAAAATCATTAAAATTCTAACACTAAATGGTGATAAATCGCGTCAAGAAATTCAGGATTACTTACAAGAAAGTAAGACAAAGATTTATCAAAGATTGACAAAATTAATAGAATTAAAACTTATTGATAAACGTGGACAGAGTCGTGCTATCGTTTATTTTGTGAACGCAAATGAACGCAAATGAACGTAAATGAACGCAAATGAACGCAAATGAACGCAAATGAACGCAAATGAACGCAAATGAACGCAAATGAACGCAAATGAACGCAAATGAACGCAAATGAACGCAAATTGTAGCTATCTTCCCAAAACAAAAAAAGCAATGGCAGCGCCCATGTATAAAGAACGCTGCCATTGCCAACAAAGGATTAAGTAGGTAAATAACTACCTACTAAACAAAAAAACCTAACCCCGCACATTCACCACATAACGACCCACAACTTTACTGGAAATAAAGCGTTCTAAATAGTCAGGCGTTTGTTCTAAGGTAATCTCTTCACAATACTGCTCAAGATTAGGAAGTTTCATATCAGTGGCGACCCGTGTCCAAATCTCTTGCTTGTCAGCAAGTGGAATAAATACTGAATCGATGCCTAATAAAGAGATGCCTCTAGTAATAAAAGGCAGCACAGTCATTGCAAATTCAACTGATGATGCTAGGCCGCAAGCAGATACTGCACCGCCAGCCTTGGTTTGTTTGAGTAAGTTTGCTAGATAGTCACCGCCCAAAGTATCGATAGCATTTGCCCATAATTCGCGGCCAACAGGTCTTTTGCCTACCTCATTAATAGTGTCGCGATGACGTACCTCGCTGGCTCCTAAGGTTTTTAGATGTTCGCTTTGTTCAGGTTTACCTGAGAAGGCAATAACTTCATAGCCCAACTGCTTCAAAATTGCGATACTGATGCTGCCTACGCCGCCAGTTGCCCCTGTTACCGCTACTGGCCCGTCGGCGGGTTTTGCGCCCATTTTTTCTAATTTTTGAATACATAAAGCCGCGGTCAAACCGCCAGTGCCGTAAGTCATTGCTTCTTTTAAGGTCAAAGAAGTGGGGCAAGCCAATGCCCAATCTGCTGGGATAGAGATCATTTGACCCAGACCACCCGGCGTATCCATGCCTAAATCATAGCCGAATACGAGCACTTCTTGGCCAGCCGTAAAAGTACCTGACTTATCGCTAATCACTATGCCGGCGGCATCAATACCTGGGGTGTGCGGGTAATGCTTAGTAATCATCTTATTACCAGTGGCCGACATCGCGTCTTTATAGTTCAACGATGAATAATGAACCTCAATCAAGAGCTCATTTTGGGGAAGGTCGTCTACGCTGCGTTCGCGAATACTGTTGCTAAAGGTGCCATCAGCATGTTCTTCAACTACCAGTGCCTTAAAAGTTGTATGGTTAGACATAATTATATTCCTCGTTAGGTTTGTTTTTTTATCTGCGGTCAGTAACAGCTTACTCGTGTTATCAAAATAAAAAAAGCCCATGAAACCATGAACGTTTTTATTCGCTTGCAAAAACTTAAGGCTTCAACAACACCTTACCATTTTTTTCTCCCTGCAATTTTCCAGAGACCGCCGCTACGATATCAGCGAGATCAAAAGTCGCTTCTGTAGGTAGTTTTAATTGTCCGCTCACCGCTCTATCAATCAGCTCTTCAACCAAGCGCTGTTTATTTTTGACACTCATTTCTTGGCTGAGTTTACTGCCCCAGAAACCTTTTAGAACGGCTTGCTTAAAGATCATATCAGTAGGATTGAGCATCATTGGCTTGCCTGACATCGCACCAAATACGGCAAAGGTGCCGCCATGGCCGAGTAGCGATAGTAAATCGCCACTGGCTTCGCCGCCAACAGAGTCAACGGCAGCACTGATTTTGTCATCGCCAATGATACGGTGTACTTGATCTTTCCAGTCGTCTTGTGAGGTATCAATATTATTTTTAATATTCAGTGTTTCTAAATCGTCTAGCGCATCACTACTGCGTACTAGATTAATGGTTTTCACGCCACGCGCAGCCGCTAACATAGCGAGCGACTTACCGACCGCACCATTGGCCGCGTTATGAATAACCCATTGGCCACTTTGCATCTCTAGAAATTCAAGCAGCATTAAAGCACTTAGCGGCATCGCAATCAATTGTGCGGCCATTTCATCGTCTAAGCTGTCTGGCATGGGAAATACCATATCAGCTGAGGCAGTGAAGAGCTCTGCCCAAGTCGCTTGCACACTAGCTGCCGCAACGCGTTGACCGACCTTTAAGTCTTTGACTTCATCGCCCACCGCATCGATGATACCTACGGCTTCGCTACCACCGATAGCGGGCAGTTCCGGCTTAAAGCCATATTTGCCGCGAATGGTTAATAAATCGTGGTTATGAATAGAGGCTAAGATGGTTTTGACCCGCACTTCATTGGCTTTGGGCTTTGGAATAGGGCTGTCACCGAGGCTCAAGACTTCAGTAGGTTTGCCAAAATGGTCATAAGTGGCGCTACGCATGAGAAATTCCTTTATTTGTTTTTAAGTTGTGAGCAACAATAACAAGTCGCACGCCGGTAGCGCAATATCAATTTAGTTAAGGAAGGTTGTTGGCTATCAATATTAACTATTGATAATGATAAACATAATATGTGTAGTCGTGACCTGCTAATTTGACGTTTCATCATCTTGATTGCTCTTGCCTATGATCATTTCAAACAGCCCATTAACCATTTCCCTCATGTTGAGCCAATTATAGGCAATGAAAAAAACCAGTGATAAGGCAATGCCACCACGCCAATAATGAGTGACGCCTTGTCAAAAAAGGCCAGCCATGAAGGTTTAGACGGGCATACTTCTAGATGAGTCGCTGCCGCATTGGCATGCTCTAAGGGCAAAACACCTTGATCGAGTAATTTTTCGATAGTACGTCGTGGTAGGCTCATAGCGCTCTCTAAATAAAAAGATTATGTAGCTTAGCTTGTTTTTTTTGAGATGATTGCACACTAAAGCGTATACAGCGCTGACTAATATTGAATGAATATTTGAGGATGATAACTAAAGTTTATGGTTTAAATCTAGCGTCGATAATTAAACTACAGGCCAGTCACAGATATCAGTAAGTGTGACCTCCTCATACCAAGATCTGTCTTAATAAAACTCGATTCTAGTCAACACGTGCTCTTGTATCATATAGGCACAGATATAAGCGCTCGGCCAGGCAAAAACAAATGCCAAGCCCCATGAATGCAAAAGTTCCATAAAAAAACCATCAATAAATCCTATTTTTACTAATATCAGCGCGGTTGAGATAATGAGTGACATCATCATCGCCATTAAACCAGTAAAAATAAGCCGGTAGTATTTTCTACGGGTACGTATTCTAAGAGTAGGTGTTTCTGCCATGGTTTGACTTAGTCCTGCATAATTATGGTTACACTTATCGTCAATCATAATATAGAGTGATAACGGATTGGTAAAATGGTTATTATTAATTATAAGGCTCGTAATATTATAATCAATAAATAAGAAGATAGTATGTCAGTTTATCGGTAGAAAGCGTTAGGCATCATTGGCGGTATGAGTTGGGAGAGTACCCAAAGCTATTATTGATTGATTAACGAAGGCGTAAAACAACAGTTAGGCGGCCTACATTCAGTGGACTTACTAATTCATAGTGTAGATTTTGCGCCGATTGGTGCGCTACAAGCAGACAGCCCGATTCCGGTATTTGATACCACCGCGATTCATGCAGCCGCAGCGGTGGAGTTTTTATTAGGTAATACAAAGTTTGAAGGTTCTGCGAGTATACTCCCAGCCTAGCAAGTGACTTTATATAGCAGCATATAGCGGTTTTTTGACACGCCAAAGTCTTGTTTACTCTAAAACTGGGTTTAGTATGTGCGGTAGTAGGCAAGTATTATGAACCATTTACTCGCCAAACTGATAAGCGAAAGTTGCCCGACTAGACGCGTATATATGAACAATGTTTATGAATAAGGTTATCGAGGCTATTATCGTTTATTCTTTTTTATCATATGACGTCTATGTAGTCTTTTATGAAGTCGTCGGTGCAATCTTGTGATGCGGCGCAAAGGCAGTCGCTTCCATACCGTCGTTGGTATAATATCACGAAGCGACGCACTGGTGCCTGTATGCGCGCGATAGCCCTCGGTTCTTTGCGCAGCTTCCTCCGCGGGCAAGATTTTTCCCTTACGCCATCCGCCATGCAGATACAACCCTGCCCCCATCACAGCGGTTGCCACCATGCCTGCTGGAAACGACAGCCAAAGCGCATCTTCTCCAAGTAGTGGATAAAGCCCAAAAGCAAACCCAAGACGCACTGGGTACATCGAAACCGCCATGACGACCAGTGGCCAAATCACATAGCCGTTCGCACGCATGGTGCCGAACAGCACTTGTGCTATGCCAAAAAATATAAAGCCCCATGTCGCCATTAACTGAATATGGCGCCCGATCGGCACCGCTTGGCTGTCACTGCCAAGAAAAAAGCCTAAAATAGTTTGATCAAAAATTGTCAGCACCCCAATGAGTGTACCTGTTAATATCAGGTTAAAAGTGAGTCCCCATCTTGTGATCCCTGCAATCCTGTGCCATTGATTGGCACCGATGTTCTGTGCAACCATTGCACTGGCCGCGGCACTTAGTGCCATTGCAGGCATCTGCACGTATGTCCAAAGCTGCTGGGTCGCGCTGTAAGCTGCTGTCGTCTGTACACCCTCGCGGTTTATCAGCGACAGCATCGTCAATGCCGCCGAAGAGATGACGATCATCTGCAGGCCCATCGGCAAGCCCTTTGAGAACATCGACTTCAGGATTTCTCGATCTGCGCGCAGAAAGCGAAGCTCTGGCATGCTGAGTGTTAGCACAGAACCACGCAGGTACATGGTGACGACCATGCCAATAAGCGCTAGCGTGTTGGCGACGGCTGTTGCGAAGGCCGAGCCAAATATACCCCATTCGGGAAAGGGTCCTAGACCCAAAATGAGCGTCGGTGTCAAAATCAGGTCAATAATGACTGATATCAGTATAAACCAAAGCGGCGTTGTAGAATCCCCCGTTCCGCGTAGTGCCATCATTATCAGCGTAAACGTTAGAGTGACGGGCATCGCAATAAAAATCATCCGCAGATAGGTCAGGGCAAGGCTTGCAGCACTTGGCGGCGTACCTAGCAGATCAAGTAGGGTCGGCGCAAATATCCACCCTACAGCCGACACCAATATACTTATCGGAATAATGCTACCCAGCGCCGTTCCCACAGTTTTCTTGACCATGGCGTCGTCGCGGCGGCCCATTGCCTGACCAATCAAAATAGTAGATGCCATACCGAAACCAAAAACGAAGGAGATCAGTATAAACATCAAGATGTTGCCGTTCGCCGTCGCTGCCAACGCCTCTTCACCTAGGGACCGACCCACCCAGACGGCATTGATCGATCCGTTTAATGACTGTAGTGCCGACGATCCAAGTGTTGGCAATGCAAACAGGAGCATGGTTTTGGCAATTGATCCTTCGGTGAGGTCACGCGGTTTACCCGTGGAGGTAGCTGTGTTACTCAATTTCTTTCCTTTTGCATCATCCAAGTTGGCTTTAGTTGGTTGGCTTTAGTTGGTTGGCTTTGGTTGATGGTAAAAAAACGTCCTACGAAAGATGCCAAATAGTTAATTTAGGATTAATTAAATAGTTGATGAAATAAAGACACTTATTATAAATGAGAATGCTTGTGCCATCTTTATTAGAACGGTAATCAGATCAGCGGTAACGAACCCTTCGCAATCGTTAGTAATTCAACCACATCAAATGCAACGCCTTATCCCACCCATAGTGGCAGATGCTCTACATCGCCACTTTTCCCAGTATTCGCACACATTGTGGTGGTCATGGCTTAAGCTTAAAATGAGTCTGTGCTAGGATTATGCTTTTTAATTCACTCTGCCAGATTTTAACAAGGATATTTCAATGCTATTAAAACGCCTAAGCCTTGCCACTCTACTAAGTCTGTCAGTCGTTGGCTGTACCACCGCGCCCAATACCTTAGCCGTCAATACCACCCAAAAGATTATTCAGTATGAACGCTCAAAATCTGACTTAGCCGTAAAAGCGCTGACGCTGAACTCTGGTGACAAAATGGTCTATGCCGAAAACGGCAATGTAGCGGGCGAGCCTTTACTACTGATTCATGGCTTTGGCGGTAATAAAGACAACTTTACCCGTATTGCTCAGCAATTAGAGAACTACAATCTGATCATTCCTGATTTACTTGGCTTTGGTGAGTCTAGCAAACCTATGGCAGCAGACTATCGCGCAGACGCGCAAGCAATGCGCTTACACGAGCTTATGCAAGCCAAAGGTGTGGCATCTAACATTCATGTCGGTGGTAATTCGATGGGCGGCGCTATCAGTGTGGCTTATGCAGCAAAGTATCCTAAAGAGGTCAAAAGCCTGTGGCTGATAGATAGTGCCGGCTTTTGGTCAGCGGGCGTGCCGAAGTCTTTGGAGGATGCAACCCTTGAGAATAATCCATTATTGATCAATAAGACGGAAGACTTTTACAATATGTATGACTTTGTCATGTCTAAGCCGCCTTATATCCCTAAATCTGTAAAAGCTGTATTCGCGCAAGAACGTATCGCTAATAAAGCGCTAGAATCCAAAATACTAGCGCAAATAATTGAAGATAATGTCGAGGAGCGCGCTAAGATTATCGCTGAATATAATATTCCAACGCTAGTGGTTTGGGGTGAGGAGGATAAGGTAATCAAGCCTGAAACAGTTACGCTGATAAAAGAAATCATCCCACAATCGCAGATTATTACGATGCCAGAAATTGGTCATGTACCGATGATAGAGGCGGTAAAACAGACGGCGAATGATTACAAAGCGTTTCGTGAAGGGCTAAAGGCAGTTGAGCTAAAGGCAGAGTAATATCTGTTAGCCAAAAATATTAGCTTTCAAAATATGGGTTTTTAGAATATTAAATGCCAAAAAAAGAAACATCAGGATATCTGGTGTTTCTTTTTTATTTTGTAGACTTTGACTCTGAAGTTGTAGTTAAAATAGTTGACTACGGTTTTGTAGTTAATTTGGGTAGAGTAGGTTGGTCTTTTAAGCCTGACTAAAGCGCAGATAAAATATAACTCACCTACGTCTACTTAATTATTAGTTCAACTGCAACGAGCCTTTGGCACTCATAAGCAGCTCAACCACATCATCGCCACTGATAACAGTGAAGCGCTTATCGATAGCTGATTCTTCTACGCCGTTATGTACCATGCATGCTTTGCAGACCAATACTTGCCCACCTTTTTCAATAAAGGCTTCTAGCAATCTTCCAGCGGGTTCGAACGGCGCGCCAACATCGACGTTATCCAAAGCGTTTGGCAACGCCAAATGTATCGCATCTACCATCAATATAACTGATGCAGAGTGCCCTTTTTTAAGTGCCACACCTGCCATCGTAAAGGCTAGGGTGATTTTTCTTGAATTTGATTCGCTGTTATCAAATAACGTACTGACATAATCTGTAGTGGTAAGCATATTGTTATCCTTATAGGTTTGTATTTAATTAAATCATACCTTGAGGGATATCCTAGCACTTAATATATGTATTGGTATAATGTATTGTTATAAAATAGTAGCTTTAAGGTTAGTTGATTGTGACAATATCTTTAAGGCGTGATTGAAGTAAACGCAACGCAACCCGCTGCTGTCAAATACCAGTATGTATATTCTAACCAGGTTCAGCAAAAAATAGCAGCCGATAGAATAGCCAGTAAAATAGCTCAGTTTAGGGCTATAACGCCTTTACCAATCGCTCTAATAACTCAACCGCACGCTCTTGTCTTACTAGCGTTACACCTTGTCCCGCCCACAATGACAGATGTTCTGGATCAGCATTTTTACCTGCATTGGCACGCATAAATGCGGTCATGGCGTTTAATTGTGGGTACGGTGGTAATTCATCTTCCTTATCAAAATTAGCAAAGTCGTGCAGATAATTATTAACCAAGCCACGAGCCTGCTTGCCTGAGAATAATCGAGTTAAGCGGGTTTCAGAACTGCGCGTACCATCACTGGCATCTAGTAGCGCTTGCTTATAAGTCGCACTAATACCAGATTCATCTGTGGTTAAAAATGCCGTGCCCAGCTGCGCTAATTGTGCGCCTGCGCTTTGTACTGCCTTGATATCTTGTCCAGTCATAAGGCCACCAGCGGCTATCAGAGGAATCTCCGTACTAGCCCGCGTCTGGCTAATCAGAGTCAGTAGACCTAGCGGATCTGCTGAACTCTGTGGTAACCAACCTCCACGATGTCCACCGGCCTCCATTCCCTGTACACATACCGCATCTGCGCCAACTGCTGCCCACTGTTGCGCTTCTAGCGGATGGTTGACTGTGCCAATGACGCGAGTGCCTAACTGTTGCAAGCGCGCAACTTGCTCGGCGCTAATAATCCCAAAAGTAAAACTAGCAACGGGGACTGGATTATCATAAAGCACTTGCAGCTGCTCAGGGAAGCTATGTGCTGGGCGTTCAGGCAACGTCGCTGCGATCTTTTGTTCTTGATAATACTGGATCAGCCAATCCGGAATTGAGGTGTCAAAAGTACTGGCATCGTGCTCGGATAGCACCATTAAATTGACCATAAACGGTCGATCAGTGAGTGCTTTGATACGGTTAATTTGGCTGTTTAGAGCGTGCGGTGCGGTTGCGCCTCCTCCTAATGAGCCCAGGCCACCAAAGTTACTAACAGCAGCGATTAACTCAGGCGTGGTCGCACCGCCGGCCATTGGGGCTTGTATGATGGGGTAGGTCATACCGAGTTTGGTTAGAAGTTGGCTTGATAGGGTCATAGTGTTATTTCCTTTTTATTTGAATTTGTGTATCTGTGACTTATTCTACCTAAGATATTTTATACAAGCACCTTGTTAGTCACTGTATTTGAGCATTGGCGGCAGAGCAATTGCTATTATTACTCATGCTTAATAATATTTTAGCTAGACAGCTTAACCTTATAAACTAAGGCACACTATAGTAGTGTTTATGCTTAATGGTGACTTATGTAGGAGCACTGGGTCAGGAGGTTATTATGAAGCCTAACCAGTACAAAGTATGGCTATGATCAAGCGTTTTGTAGCAAATCAGTCTGTGCTAAGATTATGGTATTAGCCAACTTTTTTTCAGTATTAACAAGGATGTTTAATGAAATTAATGCGTACGAGTCTGGCAGCCTTGCTGACTCTTTTTATAGTTGGCTGTACGACACCCAACACTTTCACAGTCGCCACGACCCAAAAGCTCGTACAGTTTGAACGGGTTAGATCAGACCTTGAGACCAAAGATTTTACCCTGATGTCTGGTGATAAAATGGTTTATCTAGAAGGCGGTAACTTAGTGGGTGAGCCCTTACTATTAGTCCATGGCTTTGGGGGCAATAAGGATAACTTTACGCGTATCGCTAATAAGTTAGCAGGTTATCATCTGATTATCCCAGACTTATTAGGCTTTGGTAACTCTAGTAAACCGCCACAGGAAGACTATCGCGCAGACGCCCAGGCGCAGCGCTTGCATGAGCTGTTGCAAGCCAAGGGTGTGGCCTCAGCGATTCATGTTGGCGGTAACTCTATGGGTGGCAGTATCAGTGTCGCCTACGCAGCAATGTATCCTGATAGCGTCAAAAGCCTGTGGCTACTGGACAGTGGTGGCTTTTGGTCAGCAGGCTTGCGAGAAGAGTTTCTAGATTTAGACCCCGATGATAACCCCCTGTTGGTTAACAATACTGAAGATTATTTTGAACTGTATCAGTTGGTAATGTACAAGCCGCCTTATATTCCTAAAACAGTACAGGCGGTCTTTGCACAGGAAAATATAGTCAATCGTGATTTGCAAGCCAAAATCATCGATCAGGTGCTTGAAGATAACGTGGAAGCGCGTGCCAAAATTGTCGCAAAATACAATATTCCCACGCTGATCGTTTGGGGTAAAGAAGACAAGGTGTTAAAGCCTGAGACTGCCACATTAATGGCTGAGTTGATGCCGCAAGCACAAGTTATTATGATGGATGACGTCGGTCATGTACCGATGGTAGAAGCAGTGAAAGATACCGTGAATGATTATAGAGCCTTCCGTGCTGGGTTGAAGGCAGTTGAGTTGCCGTCAGAGTAATATCTGTTAGCCGAAAATATTAGCTCTTTAAACTTGTGTTCTCAAATAAGAAAAAGAAACATTAGGATATCTGATGTCTCTTTTTTTGTTTGAGCCGGTTTTATTGACTACGACACTGTCGTTAAGTTAGGCGTCACAAGGTAACTATCATAAAGACGTTTATTTTTTGGGTTTCACTTACACCATAACCTATTGATCTAAATCTTTACCCGACCGGCGGCCAAGGACGGTGAGTATCACTCGCAATCCATTCTTTTACATAGCCGGTCGGTGGTATATCCCACTCTGATTTACCCATTGCTTTGAGTACGCGTTGAGTATCAATCACTCGGCCTTTTTCTGTAAAGCCAGTCCGTAGTAATATCGAAGAGCAAGGTTTACCCTTGACCCACATAGAATGCTCAAGGTATAGCCACCGCTCATCTATAGCGACGATATGGGTCTTAATCGTGATCTTGTCTAAAAAGCGAATACGTTTGCGGTACTGGATAGTGCTGCCCGCGACCACCATTGCCCAACGTTTTTTGAGTAACATACGTCCAAGGCCCGTACGGATGAGATAATCAGTGCGTCCTATATCGTATATGGTCAATACCCGACCATTATTCATCTCTAACATAGGATCAAGATCGGTTAGGCTACAGCGAATACTTACTTCACTGGTCTGGGTAATATTTAGAGACCGGCCTTTTTTGTTAGCGATAACAGCATCAACGATAGACTTAGTATAGCGGATGTAGGGGTACATAAAGCGGTCTCAAAAGTGTAGTCAAAAGTCTAAAAAGTAGGGCTATGGTCTGCCAGATTACACACCAATGGAATGAAAAAAAGCACTGACAGTTTCGGGTATCCAATTAATATCAAATTTTGATGTTTTTGCTTTTTTACCATTAGTTAGAGACGGATTGGCATCTGACTGAGTAGCGTTGGTTTTTTTATTAGAGTGCTTTTTGTCTGAACGATAACGGAGATAGCCGATATGACCACCGTGATCCGTCTCCAGAATAGTAACGCTATCAGAAACATCGTTGGTGGTAGCGGTAAAGCCAATAAAAGGATCGTCTTTGGCGCTAATGAGCAGTAGCGGATGAGTCACACCTAATAAATGGGGTAGAGCAGAAGAGGAATGATAATAGTCGTTCTTAGAGCGATAGCCGTGACGCGGGGCCGTAAAAATATTATCGAAGTCGCTAATGCGATTGACAGCCTTAATAGAGGCAATTTCTTCTTTGGTTATATCATTGGCCAGTGCTTTTTTGATAATGGGATTAAGTAAATACGGCGTATAGATACGATGACTCAAAAAACTATGCATAGTAATGGCCGCCGATGACATATCAACGGGTGCGGAGATGACCACTGCGCCATCACACAACGCTTTATCACCATACTCACCCATATATTTTGCCAGCGCATTACCGCCCAATGAGACCCCAACGGCATAAATATGCGCATATTTTTGGCGTAAGTTTTCTAGCGCGTGATGTACTTCACCCGTGTCACCCGCATTATAAAACACGCGTCCGCTAGCAGGAATACCACCGCAACTGCGAAAATGCGCTACGACAAAGTGCCAACCTTGAGCATGCATCTCATAAGCCAACACGCGCGCATAATGGCTGTCGCTACTGCCTTCCATACCATGAAATAGCACAATTAACGGTGTCTTTTCTAGCGCATCATCGTTATCTGTGTCTGCGTTCAGCTCATGAGCATCATAAAAGTCATAAGCAATATCGCTTTCATCTAAAGAGTCTTTTTCGACCACCCTTCTGTAAGTGGGTGCTTTTGGGGCAAAAAACTTAGGCAAGATACTTTGTAGGTGCGGATTGGTGAGCCAAAATGGTGGCTTAAATTTGTTATAGGTAAAATTAGTCATAGAGTCGTATCAGGTTTGATTAAGAAAAAAGGGTAATAGTACATTTTTTATTTAATAGAATTGCTGTATTTTCAAACATTAAGTTTCACGTGAAATAAATAATATATTTTAACTAAAGTATTAAAAGTAACTATCATACTCAGCTATGAGCAGGGTTCCAATATTTTTTAGTGAACCGTTCAGTGAACAGATATATACTCAGAAGATGAGTTATTATTAACAATTTGATTAGCCGTCGTCATGTAGAACCTTACCTGCCATCGCCAACGCTGTCTTTAATGTCTCAATCTCCCGCTCAGCGATAGTAATGTTTAATAGTACCTGCTTACTATAAGCAACGTCATCAATACTGCCGTGCAAACTGTCAACCACATAGCGGCACTGCGCTTCAGTAGCAAACTCAGCTTGTATCTGTACTTGAGCCATTGCCACATAAGGACTTAATATCATCTCATTGACAGCTGCTTGCGCAGAGCCTGCATAGGCCCGCGTCAGACCACCTGCTCCCAGTTTAATTCCGCCAAAATAACGCACCACTATAATGATGATATTGCCAATCGACTTATGCTGTAGGACATTCAATATCGGTCGTCCTGCCGTACCACTCGGTTCACCATCATCATCGAAGCCAGCACTAGTAGTATTATTGGGGTCGCCAATAATATAAGCCCAGCAATAATGGCGGGCATCGGCATATTGCTCGCGCAGTTGTTCCACGTGAAACATAGCTTGCTCACGTGAAGTCACTGGATAGGCATAAGCAATGAATTCAGACTTTTTAATTTCAAGACGGGCGTTCACCGTACGTTGTAACGTTTGATAGCTCATATTTAATTTAGGGTCTAGGTTGGATATGCTAAACTTGCACTATTATCACTGCTGTCCATATTTGATGCAGTGTTCATTTCATTTTCCACTATAGACTAAACCAAATAGTTTCGATACCAGCAAGCCAAGTGTAGATAGTAGTTGGCTTATTAAAGCAGCTACATCAAGCAAGGATCACGCCGTAGCGGATTTATATGGGTTTAACTATATAGCAACTGATGGTAGCAAATAGCATGCGTTTAGATAAATTTATTAGTAAAGCCACCGAGCTGTCACGTAAAGAATCCAAAAAAATTCTGCACGCCGGTGAAGTCACGGTCAATGATAAGATGACTAAAGATGTTGGCTTGCACGTTGATATCGTCAATGATGACATTCTTTGGGCAGGCGAGCCATTATCGGTTGCTGCCGGCAATCGTTATATCTTATTGCATAAACCTGAAGGTTTTGAATGCACGCTTAAAGTTAAAGAGCATCCTATCGTGACTGAGCTCATTGCAGTACCAGAGATTGGCAGCTTACGTATTGCCGGACGGCTCGATGTCGATACCACGGGCGCACTGCTTATTAGTGATGACGGTAAATGGTTGCACCGCGTTACCAGTCCTAAGCGTGAGCATGCCAAAGTTTATGAGCTGACACTAGCCGAACCCATGGACAGCGTTGCCCAAGAAAATGCAGTAGAAGAAGTTGCTTACGGTATTTTATTAGATGGTGATTATGAAGATACCAAACCCGCCACTCTTGAATTCATTGATGAGACTCATGCTCGCTTGACCTTAGAGCAAGGCAAATACCATCAAGTCAAACGCATGATGGGCTATTTTGGCAATAGAGTGACTGAGCTACATCGTGCCAGTGTCGGCCATATTAATTTAGAAGGTCTGGAAAAAGGCGACAGTCGCTTTTTGACCGACGAAGAAGTCGCCCAGTTTTAAGATTGGATAAGGGTTAAGCGTCATCACAAAACCTTCTATCATAAAACCTTTTATCACAAAATCTATAACTACAAAAAAGCCATCGGTAGCAGCGACTTAATAAAGTCAGCTGTCTACCGATGTTGCCTGTTTCTGTTGCCCGTCTCTTAAAGCTAGGTAGCAATTTTGCAAAATTAGCCGCCAAGTCCTTATCATGCTCTTATAAAAACCTGCCAATGTGCTACAGTCAGTCGATCTTTTTTAATCTACTTCTTTATATAATATAATTTAAGTTTATTAAATACTACTATGAAGTTATATGTCAGCTTTAAATTAGATTAATGGTATCAGCCTAGTATTTTTAAAATTAGATTAGTCGATAACCTTGTATAGACCTGATAGGACAACCTCTGTGAAATTACCTATATTAAAACCTGCTAGTCTTATCGCTGCTATGCTATTGGCAACTACTGCTTGCGCCCAGCCATTAGCTACCAAGACTGCTAGCAGTAGTGATGCTAGCAAAACTAACATTAGACCAAGTGCTCAACCAGCTGGCAAGGTAAGCGCGGCTATTGATAGCCGGCTACGCCAAGTATTAAAGCAAGCAGGGATTAAAACTCAGATAAGGTCTATCGTGCCATCGAACTTGCCTAATATGTATCAAATCAACATCGCCGAACAGCCACCATTACATATGACGGCTGATGGTAAATATGTCATTCAAGGCGAACTGCAAAAGAATCCGAGTAAGCGTCTAGTGACCGAGATCCCAGTGCGTAGCAGTAGTGCGCAAGTAGGGACTCTTGTTAATCCCACAACTAAAGCTAGTATGCTGGCCAATATGGGTGCACTCAAAAATATGAGTACCAAGACGCCATTCTTTTATACCGCAGTGCCAGGGGTAATCTGGGGCGCAACGCTTGAAGGGGTACCGTTCTTAGTGTCTGATGATGCCCAGTACATAACTGATGGCGAAATTTCGGTAATTGAAAACGGTCAGTTTACGGGACTTGATGAGAATTTTGAAAAGCGTAAAAACCAATCGGTATTTAGTACACTCGATCAGGCACAACTGATTACTTATAAAGCGACTAGCCCTGAAAAAGCAGTCATCTACGTGGCAACCGATGTCAATTGCCCTTATTGTCGTATGCTGCATAAAAAACTAGAGCTACTGAACAAAAAAGGGGTAACCGTCAAGACCATTGGTTATCCTATTTATGAGCAATCATTTGAGCAGATGCGTGGTATCTGGTGTCAAGCTGATGATGCCAGTCGCCGGAGCGCTTTGGATAAAGCGATGTTGACCGGTAAGATGACCCCAGCGCTGGCAAGTTGTCGCGCTGACTATCTGGCGGCTAACCGCGAAAAAGCAGCTGGGCTTGCTATATTTGCGACCCCTGCGATTTATCGTGAGGATGGGGTTTTGTTCCAAGCAAGCTTTGAGAGTGCAGAATTCTTAGAATTTTTGGGAGTAGAATAAACCACTACCTAAATAAAGTGCTAAAGTCACAAACTCAAAAAGACCTCATTGCTTATCAGCCATGTGCTGCGAGAGTCGTTCAATATGCTCGACACCAATACCACAGCAACCACCAATGATATTTGCACCAGAGGCTTGCCAGAGTGTTGCCCAGGTCAAGTAATGCTCAGGAGTAGTGTCTTTACGTATGTGGCGCAGTTGTGCATTGGCTTGTTTGTGGATTTGTTTTGGGACAAAAGCATTGGCATAGACGCCCAGCTGCATAGGATGTGACGCTTGGTTAATAATCGCCTTCGCAACTTGCAATGCCGAATTCATGACCTCAGGTTGACTACAGTTAAATAATACGGCATCGACATTCAATGCCATCATAGCCTGTACTGCCTCGGCTACTGATTCACCAGAGCGTAGCATAGGTGGGCTCGTGGCTTGATCGGTTCTGTCAATGCCATCAATGCCATCAATGCCGTCAATGCCATCAGTGGTGCTATCTAGTTGACTGTCGTCTAGCGTAAACGCGATCCAAATGGGTTTCTGTGGGGTTTGTTTTTGAGTAGCTGTGAACTCAGTAATTAATTTATGCCAGGTTAACGCCTCAACGATGCTGCTCTGAGTCTCCACCAGCCATATATCCACATAGTCTACCTGTGCTGATAATAACGGACGCGCGATAGCAGGGGCTTGCTTGGCATCGAACAAGTCGGGTCGGTAAGAACCAAACAGTGGGGGCAAACAGCCGGCGATTTGTACGGCTACTGGATTATTAGGCTTTTTGCTTGCTTGCTTCTTGCTTACTTGTACGGCTTCGAATGCGAGCTTCGCTGCCGTTTCTATGAGCCGTTCACCTTCAGCAAAAAATCTATCTCCTAGATGATAAGGGGTTACCGCATAGCTATTGACGGTGATAACCGTGGCACCAGATTTTATGTAGTCTAGGTGGATATCACGAACACTAGCTGGTGCTAGACTCAATGACAGTGCTGACCATTCAGGTTGGCGAAAGGGGGCACCGCGTCGCTCAAGCTCACGTCCCATCCCACCATCTAATATAGTCGTTGGCGCTGGCGCATCAGACTGAGCGCTCATCACCTTAGGCGTTGTTTGAGTGTGCATCATAAGCTCACTTATAAAATAGACCAAAAGATACGCCCTACATTAAGGCAGAATAATATCAACGATTTTCCAATCAATTAATCCATCACGTGCCATCATCACAGTGAGCGGATAACCTTTGACCTGACCACTAATGGTAAAGCAATTAATACCGCAGTAGCTTAATGTTGGCCGGTCACTATCTGTCCCTCGTGCGACTTGCTGCGCCAACTCGGTAGACTGCTTTTTCATGATTTGTTGCATTTGGTTGTTAACCACTGCATTGACATCACCGCGCTGGACAATTAGATCTTGAATAAGGTTCTTGAGATCGACCTGATTGCTGGCAATAGCCCAGGCTGCGGCCAGCTCTTTGGTAGCGCTATTGGCTTGACCCTGAGTCGTGATTAATTTTTCTATATTTTGCGGCGTGATAGTACCATTTACTGCCTGTGTAATAAAGTTATTTGCTGCTTGCTTAAGTGGCTGACCGCCAAGCTCAGCAACCAGTGGGTATAACGTCAGGGTATTGGCGAACTTACTGGTCAGTTGAGTTTGTACGCTAGGTCGCACTTGTTCATAGTCAATTGCAGCAGCGATGGTAGCACCGTCTTTGGCATCGTAGGCATTTTTAAGCTGGTAAGCACTATAATAAGGTGAGCCGGCATATATCGTTATTGCGATAACCACCAACAATATGAGCAATGCTTTTAGATTTTTCATAGCTATCGATACCTTTACTGTGTTTGTCCAGCGTGATTATTGCGATCATTGAATTAGATTTAGGGCGACAAATATTAGCATGAGTCAGCAGTATAAAGGTATGAAAATATATAGGTTTGTGATGGTTGTTCAAGCTTACTGACGCTATAACTAGTCTGGTATTTATTATGAATAGTTGATAATTATATTAAGCGACTTTATGTATTTTTAATCATAAATTTTAGCAGTGATGTCAGCGTAAGTAGAGGCGTTATTAATTTCCCTTCTTGATGGCTTGATAAATCAGCCTATCATCTCCATTAATAGCGCAAACTTTTAATAATTGATTTGGTTAAACAGCATTCCGCCGTATTCGCTAGTAACGTCCAGTCACTTTGTATCTCTTTACGCTATTATCGCTGTGTTTCATGTGAAACAGTCGTAAGCGATTATTTATAAAAAGATCAATAGGATAGTTGACGACAGGATCGATAGACTTAGCAGCCGGCGGCACTGTGATGACGAGAGGAGAGCCCATGAGTAAGCGTGATTTTTATGAGATATTAGGGGTCAGCAAAGCAGCAGATAGTAAAGAGATCAAGCGATCTTATCGTAAGCTGGCGATGAAATACCATCCAGATCGTAATTCTGATGATCCTGATGCCGAAGATAAATTTAAAGAAGCCTCCATGGCTTATGAAGTGCTCAGTGATACTGATAAGCGCTCAGCCTATGATCGTATGGGCCATGCTGCCTTTGAAAATAATATGGGTGGTGGCGGCGGCGGTGCTGGCGGCGGTAACTTCCAAGATATATTTGGTGATATATTTGGCAACTTCGGCGATGTCTTTGGTCAATCACGTGGCGGTGGTGGTGGCGGACGTTCACGTCGTGGCTCTGACTTACGCTATGTCATTGAGCTCACTCTTGAAGAAGCCGTTCGTGGCTGTAAAAAAGAAATCAGCTTCACCGCGCCAGCACCTTGTGGCACCTGTGATGGTAAAGGGGCAAAAAATGCCTCGGATGTGGTCACTTGCCAGATGTGTCGTGGTCAAGGCCAAGTTCGTATACAACAAGGTTTTTTCCAAGTACAGCAAGCATGTCCTCAGTGCGGCGGTTCTGGTAAGCAAATCAAAAACCCTTGCCCAGACTGTCACGGTAATGGCGTCAAAGATAAGTCTCGTAACTTAGAAGTCGCTATTCCATCCGGCGTCGACGATGGCGATCGTGTGCGCTTATCAGGCGAAGGCGAGGCCGGTGGGGCAGGAATCCAAAACGGCGACTTATATGTCGAAGTACGAGTCAAGCCGCATAATGTCTTTACTCGTCAAGGTGCCGATCTTTATATGGACGTGCCCGTAAGTATCACTGATGCGGCACTCGGTAAAGAAGTCGAAATCCCGACCTTGGATGGCAAAGTAAAAATAAAAGTTGCAGAAGGCACTCAAAGTGGTAAGTTGCTACGTGTCCGCAGTAAAGGTGTGACTCCGGTACGCACCACCATGAAAGGCGATATGATCTGCCGAGTGGTGATCGAGACTCCAGTGAACCTTAACCGTGAGCAAAAAGACTTATTGCGTCAGTTCCAAGATACCCTAGATGATGACAGCCATCATCAGCAGTCGCCCCATAAAAAGTCATTCTTTAAAAAGTTTGGTGAATTGTTCGATTAATAGCGTTGGTTAATAGCATTTGATTATTAGCAGTAAGCTTTATTAAGTAAATCATTATTTTAAGCCCATAAGTTTCACGTGAAACTTAAGGGCTTTTTTATGGCTGTCCACAAGGCACCAAAATCAATTCATGCTATGATATTCAGAGCATTTATCAACCGCTGTAGTTAATACCAAATAAAATATATATGCTAATAATCATATGCGGCTGACATTTTTTTCTTACTTACAGTAAGGCTTTGCCACTCCAGAGGCTGTAATAATTTTTCTCAACCTCACTATATCTGTTTCAAAGTAAGCCGGCCATACCTCCTGACAAAATCAGATTACTAATAATAAAGGTTTTAGGATAACAACATGACTCAACAAGTAGATAATAAAATTGCTAAGCAAAATATAAATATTGGTATTATCGGTGCCGGCGGACGTATGGGGCGCATGCTGATTGAAGCAGTACAGGACAGTCCGCAGACCACATTAAGCGCCGCTATTGAGCGTCAAGGTTCAAGCCTTGTTGGAGCCGACGCTGGTGAAGTTGCTGCCATAGGGCTTTTAAACGTAAAAATAGTCGATGATTTAGCCGCAGTGATTAATGACATCGATGTGCTGGTTGATTTTAGCTTGCCTGCTGCCACTGAGCAAAACATGAAAATCTGTGCTGACCATAAGGTGGCCATGGTCATCGGTACTACTGGCTTTAATGAGCAGCAAGAACGAGTCTTAGCCGCAGTAAGCAAGCAAATTGCCATCGTTTATGCGGGCAACTACTCTACTGGCGTCAACTTATCTTTAAAGCTGTTAGAGATGGCTGCCAAAGCTTTTGGTACTGACGCTGATGTTGAAATTATTGAAGCCCATCATAAGCATAAAATTGACGCGCCATCTGGCACTGCCTATATGATGGCCGAAGCTGTGGCACAGGCGCGTGGTCAGAATCTAAAAGATGTGGTGGTATATGGCCGCGAAGGGCAGACGGGCGAACGCGAAACAGGTACCATTGGCATTCACGCGATTCGTGGCGGCGAGATTATCGGTGATCATACGGTAATGTTCATTGCTGATGGAGAGGTGGTAGAAATTACCCATCGAGCACGGGCGCGTATGACCTTTGCCGCTGGTGCCATACGCGCCACTACATGGGTAGTCCAGCAAGCAGTTGGACAGTATAATATGCAAGATGTACTAGGGTTGAATGAATAATGCTCAAGCGAGAATAGGTTTGGGGTATGAATAACAAGGAGCTGCGCATGGACACAAGTAAGAATAAAGTGATGTTTCTTGTTAGTGACGTTGCTTACTACGTGCGGCAGGTGATACTTGCTCTAAGCCTAGTAGGGTTACCCTTGACAGTTCAAGCAGTTAGTTCTAATTACCAAACTTACGTCATCCATACTTATGGTGGTGACGCGCTACTACCCGCCGTCCGCCAACAGCTTGGCTCCAGTCGTGATGGCGGCACGGTTACAACCTATCAAGATAAATTGGTGCTAAACACTACCGCCACTAATTATCGAGCGGTACAACAATTACTCACGCAAATTGACGGTCAACCGCAAGCGCTAATTGTGTCCATAAAAGTAGGTAATAGCAGCAGCTCCCAAGATAATATTCAGCAAGGTCGCGTGATTATCAGTAACCAAGGTATTCAAGGCACCGGGATTATTAATCAAAGTAATAGCCAACAGCAAAATAATAGCTTATATCAAGTGCAGACCTTGTCCGGAAGTGCGGCAAGTATCAGTACTGGGACGCTATGGTCATTAACTCAAAACTATAGTACTAACTATTATTCATCATCTAATCGCCCGTCAGGACAAATTGTTATTCAGCAGCAAGTATTATTGCCAACCACGCAAGGCATTCAAGTCAAACCACGATTACTACTTAATGGACAAGTTGAAGTCAGCTTATCGCAAGTCGAAGAAGCGCTAGTAACATCTAATTCGTCTTATAATCGAAACCACTACAATAATAATAGTTATCCTAATAACGGTTATTCTAATAGTGCCATTAAAGGCCAAAGCTTAAGCAGTACCATTATTGTGCCGCGCGGACAGTGGGTTAGTATTGGACAGATATCGCAGAGCATACAAAATAAAAGCTCAAATTATAGTGTTGATAGTACTAGAGTCAGTAATAATAGCTCGCCGATTTGGCTTTTAGTACAGTAGCTCATTTTAATACAAAATGTTCGAGACATAAAAAACGCGGTACTGTTGATAGCAGTACCGCGTTTTTTGTTCATTGTGATTTATCAAAGGTTAATCAACATAAACCACTTCTAACGGCGGAAAGCCATTAAACTCGACGGAAGAATAAGAGTTGGTATAGGCACCAGTAGTGAGCCAATATATTTTATCACCAATCTCTAGCTCTTCGGGCAGTTGATAACCCGCTTCCTCATACATAATATCAGCCGAGTCACAGGTCGGGCCTGCCAGCACTACCGTTCCTTTATTGGTTGAGGTTTCCATCTTTGGTGTATAGATTGGGTATTTGATCGCCTCACCTAAGGTTTCAATCAACCCTTGGAATAGCCCTACATCGGTGTAGACCCAGCGGATCAAATCCGTATTCGACTTACGTGAGATCAACACCACATCACTGACTAATACGCCTGAACCGCCAACCAATGAACGCCCGGGCTCAAGAATAATCTCTGGCATATTATCGTCGTCATAGTCTTCAGTTAAGTAACGTTTTATTTCTTCTGCATAGACCTGCACTGGATTGACTTCACTGATATAGTTGGCTGGAAAACCACCACCTAGGTTAATCATTTTTAGCTTGATGTCTTCTTCATGAATCATCCAATCAAACATATATTTGACCTTAGCCAACGCATCATCCCACGCAGCCACATCTCTTTGCTGACTGCCAACATGGAAGGAGATGCCATAAGGCACTAAGCCCAAATCGCGTGCTTGAACCAGCAAGTCAATCGCCATATTAGGGTGACAACCAAACTTGCGCGATAGTGGCCACTCTGCAGTATCTGAACCCTCTACTAAAATACGGACAAATATGTTGGAGCCTGGCGCATATTTAGCGATATTTTTCAAATCAGCTTCTGAGTCAGTGGCATACAGACGCACACCTTTTTCGTAAGCATATTCAACATCTTTGGCTTTTTTAATAGTATTGCCATAAGAAATACGTGAGGCATCAACGCCGCAATCGAGTACTCGATCTAGCTCGTAAACGGACGCACAGTCAAAGCTTGACCCTAGCTCAGCGAGTACGTTAATCACCTCAACCGCAGGACTGGCTTTCATCGCATAATGAATCTTAGCATCAGGAAAAAACCCTACCATTTCATGATATTTGGTCGCGATACGGCTGAGGTCAACGACCAAAAAAGGCGTGTTACGACCTTCGGAAGCTTGAGTAAATTTCTGCCAGCCGGCAGGGTCAAAATATTGGTCAATTTTGATCATGGTCATGGTAAAAAACCTTTAATAAAGACAATAAAGTATTTGAACAATAAAAAATATCCAAGCAGTGAGCCGAGATAATAAAGTGAATAACAGCAACTACAGGTAGCTCTGATGGCAGGTAACGCTTATTGGCTAGTCTTAAAATTCAACCATAACGCTAGAAATAACAAGGTTAAACGCTAGTAGTTTGTGACTCTTGAGCCGCTTGTTTTTCGTCCTGCTCCTGCTTTGCACGTATTTTAAGTACTTTACGAACTTTATCACGGGCTCGAGTTTGTTTGAGATGTGAGAGGTAATCTACAAAAATAACCCCATTCAAGTGATCCATCTCATGTTGAATACATACGGCTAGTAGCCCTTCTACTTCTTTATCAATACTTTGACCCTCTTGGTCTAAAGCTTCGATACGCACTTTAGTGGGGCGTTGAACTTTATCGTAGACATCAGGCACGGACAAACATCCCTCTTCATAAGGCTGTTTCTCTTCTACCAATGGCGTAATTTTTGGGTTGATAAATACCATCGGCTCATCTTTGTCTTCAGATAAATCCATAACAATAAGCTGAATATGTCGATCAACTTGGCTGGCAGCAAGCCCAATACCTTGCGCATCGTACATAGTCTCAATCATATTAGTGATTAAGGTTTTAATTTCCGCAGTAATCTCTTTTACGGGCGTGGCAATCGTACGCAGGCGCGGATCAGGGTAATTCAAAATAGGGAGTAATGCCATACGGCTCACCTTAATAATACGGATCAAATAGGTCTGTTATTATAGGATAAATGGGGGCAAAAGTAACATTTATCAATACACATCAAGAATATTCACGGCGAAATCAGACCTAGCAAGATAATTAGTCGTAAATTAAATAACAATAGATCACATTAACCCTAAATAATTTAAGCAAAAAATTACTCATACATAGTCAATGAAAAGTAATATCAATACATAACCTACTGCTGGCATAAGTTTTTCTTGCTTGCTATGTCTACGCAGACAGAGGCTGCAAAAAGCCTATACCAGCAGGACCCTAGCGTTTTTAAGGTATTTTAACTGTATCTGTCGATAAATTAAAAAGACAATAAAAAAAGACCTTACTTAAGGTCTTTTCGCTACTAGATCTGTGATTGGTGTTTTATAAAGCTCAGTTATACGCGGCGCTTGCTCATTATCATTTCGTATAGGAACAGTAAAATGATTGCGCCAATGACTGAGAAGATCAGACTGGTAAAGCCACCATCGGCATTGATACCAATAAGCCCAGCAATAAAGCCACCTAGCATTGCGCCTACAATACCCAGTACAATAGTCATAATCCAGCCCATTGGGTCAGACCCGGGTTTGATAGCTCGTGCTAATAGGCCGGCAACCAAACCTACGATAATCATCCAAATAAAGCCCATTATTTCTCTCCTAATTTATAGTAATTAATTTTATTGTAGTTAATAGGGTCTTGCTAATGTTGATGACTTAATGTTGATGACTACAGTGTAATCACTTGTTGCACTTAAAAGTAAGCGCAAAATGTTACCAGTGTAGGGGCTATGTGAGAAAATCTGCTTATTTGCTATTGTTAAGTCAGGTTAGGTAAATGGAAAGTTAAAAGATTACCCTAGGCGCCGTCGCATGTTGCACCTATAACAGTAGATGACCAAGCACTGGACATAAAAATAGCGTAGCTTGTACACGGCGTATGATTAGACTACTGGTATTGTTAATATTATTGGGTAATTAGAGCTGGCGCAAGGCTGTTAATAAGCGCTCATGGATTCCCTCAAAGTCACCATTGGACATAATGATGATCGCATCGCCCGCTTGAGCATGCGTGATGACGTGCTCAATAATCGCGTCGACGCTACGAATCACTTGCTGAGTGCCATGGTGCTCATCGTCCATGTGGGCACGATCAATGATGTCTTTTAGACCCCATTTTAGGTCAGCAGGTTCATACCATAGCGTATGGTCTGCTAATGTTGCCGATTGCGCCAAACTGTCCTGATGAATACCCATCTTCATCGTGTTGCTACGGGGCTCAATAATGGCCCAAATTCTTCTGCCAGACAGTTTCTTTTTAGCACCATCTAAAGTGGTAGTAATAGCCGTGGGGTGATGAGCAAAGTCATCAAAAACTAAAATGTCATTAATATTACCGATCAATTCCATCCGGCGCTTGATGCCAGCAAATGCTGACAAGGCTGCGCAGGCAGTAGTGACATTTACGCCAATATCATAAGCAGCAGCGACCGCCACTAAGGCATTATTGACGTTATGAATACCACTCATCGACCAGTTTATAATAGCGGTCGTTTCGGTATCGGCTGTCATACCTTCCGCAAAGCTTACTTTAAATTGGCTACCATCTTGGTTAATAAGTTCGGCCTGCCAGTTGCTGTTGATTGCGGCACTATCTTCTTGCTGGTCATGCAGCTGATTATCAAGCGACTGATCATTAACTTTTTGTTCACTATCGGACTGCTTATCAATGATGGCAGTACGCCAAATCGGCGTCCAAACGCCCTTAGCTAGCGTCTCTTCTAGACTAATAGTCGCTGCAGGCATGATGATTTTGCCCGTACTTGGAATCATGCGCACCATATGGTGAAACTGAGTTTGAATGGCATTTAGGTCCGCAAAGATATCAGCATGATCAAATTCAAGGTTGTTTAGAATCGCAGTACGTGGCCGATAATGAACGAACTTTGAACGCTTATCAAAAAAAGCAGAGTCGTACTCATCGGCTTCGATGACAAAATAGCCAGGTTTCGGCTGTGCTGTGGTCTCGTTCTCGCTATTGTTTGTCCTACTGGTACTATCGTCTGCGCCCAAATAACTGCTATGAGCAAATACCTGTTGCAAGTGTTCATCAGGGGTGTTCACTAACGGCACGCCGCCAATCAAAAACCCAGCATCGATACCTGCATAATGAAGTATCCAGGCGAGCATAGTGGTGGTGGTGGTTTTACCATGAGTACCCGCAACCGCTAACACATGACGGGACTGCAAGACTTGTTCAGATAAAAATTGTGGTCCTGAGGTGTAGCGAAGACCCGTGTCTAGCATGTATTCAACCACTTCCATGCCACGTTTCATAGCATTACCGACCACTACCAAATCCGGCGCTGGCTGCAGATGCTGTACCAGGTAGCCTTCTGCAATAGTAATTCCAGCATGCTCAAGTTGGGTGGACATCGGCGGATAGATGTTGGTGTCTGAGCCGGTCACCGTATGGCCAAGTGTTCTCGCTAGCAAGGCTAATGAGCCCATAAAAGTACCACAAATACCAAGAATATGAATATGCATAGACGTTCCGTGCCAGCTTAAATAAAAAAATGTAGAGTCATACCATCAAAAGGGTGCGGTATCAAAGCCCCACTCAGCCTTTGCATACCGTCCTAAAAACAGCAGCTAGTAGACGGTACATCATTGACGATAAACGAATGCTTATTGTAAAGTAAACCCCATTAGATGACCAATAAAAAACGCCTAACAAGTAGGCGTCATTCAGCTCGTAAACTCTAATTATCCAATCACGTTATTACAACAGACTATGATTTTTACGAGTATTAGGTGTCATCTTTCATAGAGATCGTCTATCTGAAGGATACTGATAACAGGTGATTGATAACAAGCGACTTATAACAAGCGACTTATAACAGGAAAAATTCATTGACACAAAAGGCTATTTACGCGACAGAGTATAGTCCGCATTGGGTTGTTGGTCTTGATCCAGCATTACTAAATGATTCTCTTGAATACGATAAGTCTCGATAACCTTGGTTTCATAGATAATGGTAATCGTATCGTCATCTTGGCGATAAATACCGGACTCAATTAAGGGCACTTTAGGGGGTGTTGGATTGTTGTAGATAGTGGTCTTTAACACTGAGCTATCAGCAAATAAATTTAGGGTGATATCAATATTATCACAAAAGGAGCAAGGCAACATACCGCCATAATCTCCCATCAAGGTTGCCTGTAGAGCGCTGTTATTACGCGTTCCTGAGAACATTGGTGGCCCACTATCATCTGACCTAGTAGCTGCAATGAGCGATTGACTGTCATTTATGTCATTTATGTCGTTTATTGCATTGTTTGAATTAGCCTTGCTACTATCAGTATCTTGCGAGGTTTCTGCTGAATTCTGACGGTCAGTATTCTGCGCACTCTTGATAGGTGAAGCTTGCGAGTTACTGCTGTTAGCAGCAGGCCTAGTAGATGATGGACTGTCACAGCCAATCAGCAGCATGGAAATAGGCAGCACTAAAAATAACCGTCTAAAGCGTTTTATGACAACAGTAGTAGTAGAGAACCTAAGCGAAGAACATATCATGATCATACCAATAACAAACCAACATTCTTTAAGTAATAGCTATAAAAATTATAGCAGTCATTTATTATTCACAACTCAACCTATTAATAGCGTTTAGAGTATTAAATGCATGAGATAAGTCTAAACACGGATAAGTCCTATAAACTGTCCTAAGATAACAAAGGTTGTAGATGCTTATGTGGACTTTTTGTTGTGGATGTAATTAGGAGTAATTCAAAATAAGGCCTGTGGTAATTATGAAATAGATATAAATATGATAATGGTAAGACTCATCAGTCTGAATGGTTAGGGAGGCTTAGCAATAGGGTTTAACAAGAGGCGTGTGATGGCAAGACAGTGTGATAGATAGTGTGATAAATAGTGTGATAAAGAGTGTAATAAATAGTGTGATAATAAATAGTGTGATAAATAGTGTGATAAATAGTGTGGTAAATAGTGTGATAAGATAAATAGTGTGATAAATAGTGTGATAAATAGTGTGATAAATAGTGTGATAATAAATAGTGTGACGGGACCCTTACACACTATTTTTAATGACTGGTTTTAATGACTGGCCCTTACTCAATGACTTCCATTAAGTGATCTGGGAATAAGAAAGGGCAGGATAGGTATTAAAGGACAATAGTGACATATAGGAATAGCCATCAACTAAGCGTGATGCCTAGGTAGGGCGAGTCGATATGGCAGGTCGAAAGATACGCCATAATACCAGGATCTGAATAACTAATAAAAAACTAAAAAAGATTAATGACTGTTCAGGGATACTCAATCCCAAAAATCGCCAATCAACTGACGCACACTCGCCAGAGCCAGCTAATACCTCGTTCAGTACTTGCTGCATCGGTAGGGTATCTAGCCAATAATCTAGACCGGGTCCACACGACGGCACTTGATCAGCCGGTAAATGTTGTAGCCAGACATGGCGTGCCGCCACCGCAGTAGCCCAAGCAATACCTGCTAGACTTCCTAGCCATAATAACAGCTTAATAATCATCGATTTTGGGTTAAGTAGAGCCGCGAATAAGGCAAAGCCACCCATTATCATCAGCCCGATCCGCTGAAAAATACACAGTGGGCAAGGTGAAAAGCCCATATAACGTTGCAAAAGAAATACAGCAAAGCTCATGCCTATCACGGTCATCAATACCAAAAACACTTGTAAATTACGATAAGTGGTCAGTTGTAGCATGGAGTAAGCACTCTTATTAGGTGTCAATTCGGACATCGTATTTGGTTGGTTTGGCGACAAACTAAGGTGTTAAAAGCTCAGAACCTGTGCGTTCTGAACGTTTATATTCTCTATACAAGGGCTTACTTTTAATATTTTCCATTAATATTGACTAACGATATTGCTGTATGTACTCCATAAAGTCTTCAGTTTCGGCTTCTTCAATTTCAGCTTGCTGTAATATCGATTTTTCGGCTAGGACTTCATATTTAGCTTGGGTATTTGGACTTAGGGTCTGCTGCAGTAAAGACTCACGATGCTGATGCGCTAGGGTAAAGCCCAGTTTCCACAAGCTACCCAAACGCTCACTATCAGCATTCACTTGTGCTGATATGGTTGACTCAGAATGGCCGGCTTTGCCTTGCATTAGCGTTACAGCGGCACGGTAGTCGTTGCCACCATAGTGCGCATCAAGTAGTGCGGCTAATGGACGCATGTTACTCAAGTGCTTTAGCATCCAACTCTCTAGTGATTGCTCGGTGCCATTATTAACGATGTGTAAACCATTGCGGCGACCTTCATTGACCACACGCTCAAGGTTAATCGCTAGCTCTTCCTCTTCCTCAGGCATGAGCTCAGGTGAGTCATTTAGTAGACAATACAAAGCCATCACCTCTAAGAAACAGGCGCTGGAGAGACGAATACCAATATCACTATAAGGATCTAAGTCAATAGCTCGGAACTCAACATAGGCGATACCACGGCGTTCGAGCGCCTCGGTTGGAGTCTCGCCACGTGCGGCAATTTGTTTGGGGCGAATAGGACTATAGTATTCGTTTTCTATTTGTAGAACATGATTATTAATTTGAATAGGATTGCCATCTGCATCATTTAAGCCAAGTTTTTCAAAGCCTTCATGGGGCGTTTGGATAGCGCGGCGCAGACCATCGACATACTCTGGCAGGTTGTTATAGCGGATATCGAGATGCTCTTGTACACTATTGGTGTAGCCAAGTTTGCCCATACGTAGGCTAGTCGCGGTAGGCTTATAATAAGTGGATTCATTGAGCCGTTCTAAGTCATGCTCGCGTCCTGCCAAAAAGCAAGGACAAACGCTTGGGCTGGCACCCAGTAAATACAGTATCAAGCTGGTCAGACGTTTAAAGTTACGAATTAAACCTAAGTATTTATCGTTTTTAAATTCTGTTAGCGACTGCAACTTGGTATTAGGATCAATAACCCCTGCTTGGGCTTGCCACTCAGTAAATAGAGTGTCCCCAAATGATAAGTTATAATGCAGACCGGCGATCGTCTGCATGCGGCGACCATAACGTATGCCAAGACCGCTACGATAAAGGGTTTTTAGTTTGCCAGTATTCGATCTGCCATAATCTGCTAGCGGAATATCGGCATCATCAGCTGAGAGCATGCATGGCATTGACAGTGGCCACATCAGCTCGTCTTCAGGTAATGCCCGATAAACCAAAACATGGAGTTGACGTAGCATAACTAGGGTTTCTTTAGGCGTGCTTCTAGGATCAGTAATCAACTCAAGCAAGCTTTCTGAATAGTCAGTAGTAATAAACGGATGGGTCAATTTTGACCCAAGCTTTGCAGGATGCGGGGTCTGGGTCAAATAACCATCAGATTTGACACGCAGACCTTCTTTTTCGATGCCGCGTAGCATTCCTTCTAGATGTTGACTGTCAAACCAGCTGGGGATTTCAAAATTGGCAAAGGTAGGGGCAAAATTACTCATAATACTCATCTATTGTTATTCATTATGGCAGAGCGAGAACCGGCTGGTATTTGCTCAAAATTTGAGAGGTCTAATCACGTCAGTTTAGACCAAAGTTGGTTTAAAAACTACGTGTAATTACAAAACCAGTAAGCTTTGCTTGTAGCGACTTTGTGGTATTTGCCTCATTAGCTGGCGCTATATTATCACGAAGACTATATAGTCAATGAAAAGTAATATCGATACATAACCTACTGCTGGCATACGTTTTTCTTGCTTGCTGTGCCTACGCAGACAGAGGCTGCAAAAAGCGTATACCAGCAGTACCGTCGCGTTTTTAAGGTATTTTAACTATAGCGGTAATTTTATGGTCACAGTATTATTATTTGTGGCACCTTTCTAGTGCTCATACCGAGCTACTAATATTAACAAAAGTTATCAAGCTACAAAACAAGAAAAGCATCAACCCATGAGGGCGATGCTTTAGAGGTTTGCAATCAAGCTATACTGACACCATTATTGATATCACGATATGTATGACGACTGGTATTAATAGATCATGCATCTATAAGTCGCCTCTGACAAGCCTGCTTATGAGAAATCAAGTTCAGTCTCAAAGCCTTTCAATTGATAACGGGCCATTGCTAGTGATAACGGACCATTGCTAGATTGGATTTTTGGCGATCAAGCACTAGATATAAAAACAAGTTAGCATTACGCGCCAATGGCCGTAGCAGGTGATATTGACTGTTTAGAGTGATTAAAATGTCTTCGATGTTTTCATCAACACCCAATACATTAGCCACTTTACGCTTGGCGTGGATAACGTCAGTGTTACTGGAAGCCGCGAGCTCAAGGTCAATATCGGTACCTAATATTGCAAGGGTTAAACCGGTTTCACTATCAACTAATGCCGCTGCAATAAAGCCGTCTATATCGTTTAATGCCTCTAATGGCAATTTAGCCATATTACCTTAACTATGAATAGATCAAGAAACATAAATATTAAAGATAAAATCCAGCTTAGATAGAGAACGACGAACCACAACCACAGGTAGTGGTGGCATTGGGGTTGGTCACCACAAATCGTGCCCCTTCTAACCCTTCGGTGTAATCAACGGTAGAGCCTTGTAGATATTGATAGCTTAAAGAGTCAATCACTAAGGTGACGTCACCATTATCAAAATTGGCATCGTCTTCATTCAGATCATTGGCAAAGTTAAAACCATAAGAGAAGCCTGAACAGCCGCCACCGGTGACATAAACGCGCAGCATAAGGTTACTATCACCTTCTTCTTCACGCAACCGACGTACTTTTTGAGCGGCACTATCGGTGAGGCTTAAGATGGTGGGATCCACAGGCTGGTTGGTAGTTGGACTATACTGGTTGGTTGCTGCGTTCATATTTACCTCAGTTGCTAAAATCAAATAATGTCGTTGTCCTTATTTATTAATAGGCATAGGCGTTGCTTAGCAATACTTGCTTATTAATAATAGGACGTAGCACCGTTGTTTTGATTGGGTTGATCATGGTGGCAAAGTAATTAGGCCAAAGCGAAGGCTGCTGGCGCTTAACTGCCTGATGTCAATAGTGTTATAACAGTATACCATAATTGGGGTCGCGATAAGTTTGTCAAGAGTGATAGCAGCGGTTGTCAAAAGAAAAGCTTAGTTTATTAAAAAAGCGCTGTTTGCTGCTCATAAAAGCTTAGTTTATCGATATTAAACGCTTAAAGATGAAATACTTATTTAATTGTTTGCCTATCTAGTAGGCGTTTGAAATAATAGCCGCCAGTTGGTACACCATTAGTGTGCTGTGCCTATGAACTTGTTGTTGTTAAATATACATTTTACAAAATATTTTACTTTCTACAAAACTTTTGAGATGAAAAAACCCTATGATCGAATTTAAAGACGTTGGTGTTCGCCGTGATGGTCGTGAATTATTTTCCGGTGCTGGCTTTCAGCTGCATCCGGGCCACAAAGTGGGCTTAACGGGCAATAACGGCACTGGCAAATCTACCCTATTTGCGCTATTACTAACCCGCATGGGCACTGGTGATACTGAGGTGACGCTCGATCGCGGTGAAGTGTCTATCCCGGATGGTTGGCAGGTGGCGCACATGGCGCAGGAAGTGGGCGCTAGTGCGCAAACGGCGATTAACTATGTACTCAGCGGTGATGAGCAGTGGTATAAAATTAATGAGGCTTTGAGTGATTTGAGTACGGTCAGTGATGATCAAATTGGGGTGTTACATCAGCAGTTTGATGAAATTGACGGCTATCGCACTCCCACTAAAGCGGCCCAAATCATGGCGGGCTTGGGTTTTAGCACCACGCAACACGAGCTGCCCGTAGACAGTTTTTCGGGTGGTTGGCGTATGCGTTTAAATCTAGCTAAGACCTTGATGAGTCGTGCCGATTTAATGTTACTTGATGAGCCCACCAACCATTTGGACTTGGATGCCATTTTGTGGTTAGAGACCTGGATTAATGCCTTTACCGGTCTGGTTATTGTCATCTCCCATGACCAAACGTTCTTGGACAATACCGTTGGTCATATTTTGCACGTTGAGCAAAAGAAAGTCACCTTATATACCGGTAACTACCAGCAGTTTATCCGTACTCGTCATGAGCGTATGGCGCAGCAGCAGCAAGCGTTTGAGAAGCAAGAAGCGACTAAGGCACATTTAGACGATTTTATTCGTCGTTTCCGCGCCCAAGCCAGTAAGGCCAAGCAAGCGCAAAGCCGTATCAAACAGCTGGAGCGTATGAGTGAGCTGTCACCGATGATGGCGGATAATCCGTTCACTTTCCGTTTCTATAAACCGGCCAATATGAGCTCGCCCTTGATTGAGCTGACCAATGCTGATATTGGTTATACCGACACCCCGCTACTCCATAACGCCAATGTGCAAGTGACCCCTGATACGCGTATTGGTCTACTTGGGATGAATGGTGCGGGTAAATCGACCTTGATTAAAGCACTGGTCGGTGAGCTTGGCGTATTATCTGGTACTTATAGTGTGTCAGATACGCTCAAATTAGGCTACTTTAACCAGCATCAAATGGATGCTTTAGACGCTGTCGCCACCCCGCTAGAGATGATGCGCCGCTTGGCTGGTAAGACATCTGATGCTGAATTGCGTTCATTTTTGGGTGGTTTCGACTTCCGAGGCGACCGTATTGATACCCCGAGCGAATTATTCTCAGGGGGTGAGCGTGCGCGTTTGACTTTGGCTTTGATTGTTTGGCAACGTCCAAACGTTTTAGTGCTTGATGAGCCTACCAACCATTTAGACTTACAAATGCGCCAAGCATTGACTATGGCATTACAAGGTTTTGAAGGCGCAGTGGTGCTGGTTTCGCATGATCGTGAATTGATTGCCAACGTCTGTGATGAGCTGTACCTGGTACATGACGGTATCATCGAAGAGTTTGACGGCGACATCAACGACTATGGTAAATGGTTGTCGGATAAACGTAAGGAAGCCAATAGTCCAGATAAAGGTGCTGACAAAAAAGGCAAGAGCAAAAAGGCCAAGAAAAAATTCGTTAATAAAGACGACGTTTCACATGGAACAAATGCCAATACTAGCGGTGCTCAGCTTGATAACTCAAAGCAGGCTAAAAAAAAACTAGCAAATCCTAGTTCAAGTGTAAGCACGACTGCATCGTCATCGCTCACCAAAGAAGAGCAGCGCAAACTGGCCGCTGAGCAGCGCAAGCTTACTGCGCCTGTTCGCCGCGAGATTGAAGATACAGAAAAAGCGTTGGCGAAAATTGACGATAAGCTGGCAAGTCTAGAGGTTAAGCTTGGCGATACCGATCTTTATGAAGACAGCCGTAAGTCGGATCTACTAAAATTACTCAATGAGCAAGCAGCGTTACAGCAGCAGCACAGTGACAATGAAGAGAGCTTACTGCTGGCGATGACGACTTTAGAAGAAATGGAAGCTGAATTTAGCTAAGCAAAAATAGCCATAAATGAGTAAATGAGACATAAAAAGGGGAGAGCGCTAGCTCTCCCCTTTTTATTACATTATGACTCTACTGAGTTATTGTCTACGGTATTTACCATCACCGTAAGATAATATCTTCATACTAGTCGTACAAAGTTGGCAGTTTATTTTACCAGCAGCGGCTTTAGATAAATCAAGAATTCGGCCCCTGATAAAAGGTCCTCTATCCGTAATTTTCACTATCACGCTCTGCTTTGTCTTTTTGTTAGTTACCCGTACCTTCGTACCAAACGGCAGCGTTTTATGCGCGGCGGTCAGAGAATGCATATTGAAGATACTACCACTGGCTGTACGTTTACCATGAAATTTATTGCCATAGTAACTGGTGTTACCAGCAAAAACGGAGGTGCTTAACAGTATTGATAACGTAATAACTAAAGACTTGATTAAATAAGACATTTAATACCTTTTCGTGATTTATAAGATAGACAGATACTCTTGCCTATGTTATCCATACTCCCTATGAGTTTGAATAATATAGTTATTTTACAATAAAAAGCTTGTCATATTCTTACAGTCTTGTAAAAAATACTCAAGGTCAAAGGCTTCTCTAGTGTACACATGCTTGTTTGTATGGGTAGTCTATGAATAATTCTATTCATAATATTTACGTTATTGGTAATTTGCGTTGTCGGTAATACGTATAGTTCTTGTGGCCAAGCTGCTGAGTTGTCTTATACTACTAGTAAGCGTGAAGGTCGCCCAACACTCTCTCAAACTGAACTGACATTGCGACAACAGCTGTCAAAAAATAATGATGCTAGAATTATTGTCAGTCATTATAATAATAGGGCAGTGAATAATGCAGATAGTGTTACAGCTACTGCTGTTGCTTGGTATTATTATTAGTAAGGCACTGCTATAGTCAATGAAAAGTAATATCGATACATAGCCTACTGCTGGCATAAGTTTTTCTTGCTTGCTGTGCCTACGCAGACAGAGGCTGCAAAAAGTTTATACCAGCAGTACCGTCGCGTTTTTAAGGTATTTTAACTATAGCTATCGTTTCAAGCCTCAAATTGAGAACTGTGGTTTAACAGTCAGATAGAACTTAAAAATAGAATTAAAAAAACCTTGTCCAATACTCTGTATTTTAAAATTTGTACGCCACTATAATTAAAAAGCTTCTATTTTGAGGAACCATAACATGGCCGAGAAAAACTATTACGAAATCTTAGGGGTCAAAAAAGACGCCTCAGATGCGGATATCAAAAAAAAATACCGTAAGCTCGTTCGCCAGTACCACCCTGATGTCAGCGATGATCCGGACGCCGACAATAAGATTGCCGAGATTAATAATGCTTACGAGACTATAAGAGACCAAGACAAGCGCGCTGAATATGATGCCATGCTCAACAATCCATTTGCTGGTCAGGGTGGCAGCTTCGGTGGCAGCTCTAATGGGCAGGCGGGCAGTGGTGGTCAACGCTGGGAAGATATGAAAGGTCAGTTTGGTGAGGGCGAAGCCTTTGGTGATGGCAGTTTTCGCTTCGACGATATCTTTTCAGCATTTGGTCGCGGGGCACGCGGGCAAAGTGGTGGACAATCGCAGCATGGTGGCTTTGATCAATTCGGTGGTGGGTTCGGCAGTCAAGATAGTAAAGGTCAGGATCAACATGCGGAGATTAATGTCGATCTGGCGTCAGTCTATAATGGCGACGATTATAGTATTAAGTTAAATGTTCCTGTTCGCCAAGCTAATGGCAAGGTCAGCTACGACAATAAAACCCTCAAAATAAAAATTCCCAAAGGCATTACTGAGGGCAAACAAATCCGTTTAACCGGGCAAGGCGCGGCTGGCAGTGGTAGTGGCAAAAATGGTGATTTATTCTTAAAGGTCAAGATTACCTATGCTGACAATATCCGTCTAGAAGGGGCCAATGTTTATCAAACGGTCAATATCACCCCATGGGAAGCGGCGCTTGGTGAGAAAATTAATGTCAGTACCCCAGCGGGTACCCTAGGCGTTAGCATTCCTAAGAACAGCAAATCAGGGAGTAATTTACGCTTAAAAGGCAAAGGTATTCCTGCTAAAGAAGCGGGTGATTTATATTTAACCTTAAATATTGTCAATCCTGAGGTCAATACCGATGCAGCAACTGAGGCTTATGAGCAGTTAAAACAAGCCTTTACTGATAGCAGTATTAGCCGCTAATCAATAGTGTGAGTCAATAGTGTGAGTCAATAGTAGCTGTACTACATAATAGCATTATGAATAGCATTTGCTAAAAAGTGCTGAACGATTTTAACCGCTTATGAACTATGATAGCTGGCGACTAATGAAATCAGTCTTTTAAAAATAGCGATAAGTTTTTAGAACTGGCTATAAAGCACAGAAGCGCAAAGGTTACTTATGCTGGTATTCCACTATCGCAGTGTTAACGACAACAGCCGTAAAAATGATGACTATATGGTACCGATGACATACAGAGCAAACGAGGATAATAATTATGAAACACTCGCCTGAATTAACCGACATTATCATGAACTTAGACGAACTGGTGTCTGCTTGTGGGCAGGATCGTCAATGGGTCATTGCTTTGATTGAAGAGAGCGTCATTGAATATGACGTGCCTGACAGCGAACAGTTTAGCGGCTATCAACTGACCACCGTTCGCCGCGCTTCTCGTTTGAGTCGCGACTTTGAAGCCAGCGTGCCAGCGATTGGTTTGATTATTGAGCTATTAGATGAGCTTGAGCAACTGCGTCAGTTCAAACGCCAATGGGACGCTGAGTCATCAATGATTGAAGTGGAAATTAGCAATTTAAAGTGATATATCAGCTTAAATCAGTTTAGTCGCTTAAAGCACTCTAATGACATGGATAAACTCGTTTCCGATGATATTGAATAAAAAATGAGATATAACTTCACGCGACCGCTAAAAAAGTTGCTTGCTGTGAACTTGATATATGCTAGAGGCTTCATAGGTTTTTTCTAGCCATACTGTATTCTCTGCAAAATAGACCAGCTAAAGTGGGCAAATAATCGGGCAGTTATTAAAAGTTAAATATAAATTGCAGACAACAAAAAAGGGCTGTTATAGCCCTTTTTTATGGTTATAGATAACCGCCTTGTCTGTCATAGATAAACACTTAAGCTAGTATTTCTCCCGTTAGATTATAGTGTCTAGATTGTTATTTAGCGCGGAAACCATTTATTCTAGCAGTCCATACGATCGATAAACCTATTAGTGCTAGCGCGAGTACTGCCCATGGGAATGACACTGCCCCAAGGTGCTGTAATAGTAGTGCACCCGCTACCCCGCCGCTAGCGACTGCCAAATTAAATACGGTCACAAACATTGATTGTGCCACATCGGCATTCTTACCCGCTGCACCCGCTAGCGCAGTTTGTAGCATTATTGGTGCGCCACCAAAGGTGATACCCCATAGGGCTATGCCCACTAGCACGAGTGCCGTTGAGCCACCAGAGAAGCCCAATATTAATGCAGCTACCGCAAATCCACTCAGACCTATCAGAGCCATAGCCCGTAGCCAGTGATCGACTAACAGCCCAGTCAGCCAGATTCCAACCATGGCAGCCATGCCGAATAGCAATAGGACAGCGTCGACCCGCTCTGCCAACCCAACCGAGGCTAAGAACGGTTCGATATAGGTATAGAGTAGATTGTGCGCGGTTATCCAGACGAACACTGTGAGCAGTACGGGACGGATACCTGGCATCAAGAAAATGCGCTTAATAGGCAAGCGCTGTTTAACCGACTGTCCCGCAAAGTCTGGTATCGCTAGTCGTACCCAGATTAACAATAATAAGGTTAGCGCTGACATGATCCAGAACACTCCACGCCAGTCAAACAGCATTCCTAACCAAGTTCCTAATGGAATTCCAAGAGCTAGTGCAATGGGTTGACCCACACCCGTTATGGCCAATGCACGACCTCGCATATTGTCGGCCACCATTCGTAACACATAGCCGGGTAACAATCCCCATATTACCCCAGCTGCCATCCCTGCAGCAAAGCGTGCCACTATAATGATGGCATAGCTGCTGGACAAGGTTGTGACAATGTTAAACACTAACAAGGCACCGACTGCCAACATGAACAGTCGCCTGCGGTTCCAACTGCGGGTAGCGGCGATAACTGGGATAGCGGCTAGCACTGAGCCTAGCGCATAGAAGGTTATCAGTTGACCGGCCAGCGCTTTAGAGACACCTAACGACTCACTTATTTGCGGTAGTAGACCTGCTGGCATGGTTTCAGTCATGATGGCGAGGAAACCTGCCAAGGTGAATGCTAGCAGCTTCCAAATAGGTAAACTGGGAGCAACAGGGGCAGATACTTGATGATCGTCGATACTCATATAGTGATTGCTCCTGTTGCTATAGAGGCTATATTAGTCATAGCCATACGGGTTATATAGGCCATGTAGGTTGTACGAGTAATGCAGAATATATTGAAAGTGAAGCTGGCAATGTTCATTTTTTCATTAATGTTCATGTTAACTTCTTTTAATAATAGATAAAAAACCCTTTCCATGAATGGTTAGGGTGGCAAGACATGATGGTCTTTTATAAATAGAGGTTATTAAGCGCCAAAGTTGCTGGTGACGAGGCTATAAAGTTAACTACTAGATAGACTGGGTGTTGTAACTAGAGTCTGAACGGGGCGTGCAGTATAGCTGCGTTTCCACAGTATGCGTATGCCGGTATGTACCGTTTTGTTAAGCACGAAACCCTTACTACGTATGATGATTTTATTGTTTGGAATCATAGTTTTGGACTATATAAAGGTTAATATGAACCTTTCACTATTAAGACTAGATTATAAAGTGAGGGCTTTATCATATGCTTATAAAAGTGTATAAGCTAGCAGTCATTGCATGCCAAAGGTAGGGAGAGTTCGACAAATTTTAGCCAAAAAAAAAGGACATTAATAGGCCCTTTTTTTTATGAAATAATCGTATCGCAAAGTACTATTTTTTAAAAAATAGTACTTTAAAAAATAGTATTTTAAACCGTCGCATTATAGATGACTCATATATCCGCAATTAACGGGCATATTTAGGGTCAGCGGCTGCTGTGAATAGCACATCAGTTGATGAGTTCAGCGCAGTTTCTGCTGAATCTTGCACCACCCCAATAATAAAGCCGATGGCCACCACTTGCATGGCCACGTCGTTAGGGATGCTAAATAAGCTACTTGCTAGTGGAATAAGTAGTAAGGAGCCACCCGCCACACCGGACGCACCGCAAGCACTAATGGTAGCGACTAAGCTTAATAGTAGGGCGGAGGCAAAGCTCACTTCGATTCCCAAAGTATGAGCAGCGGCCAGCGTTAAGACGTTAATAGTAATCGCCGCGCCAGCCATATTGATAGTGGCGCCCAGTGGAATAGTCACTGAATAAGTATCTTCATGCAGACCCAGTTTACGCGCAAGATTCATGTTGACTGGAATGTTTGCTGCAGAACTACGAGTGAAAAATGCTGTAATCCCTGACTCACGTAGGCAGGTAAAGACTAGTGGATAAGGATTCTTCCCAGTTTTTACCAGCACGATTAGGGGGTTGGCAATCAAAGCAATAAATAGCATACAACCGACTAGTACTAATAAAATACGTGCATAGCCTGCCAGCGCGGCAAAGCCGGTTTCAGCGACCGTATTGGCAACCAAGCCTAAGATACCAATAGGGGCCAGCGCAATAACCCATTTTACCACTTGCGAGATAGCATCAGCAAAGTCCACTACCACGGTGCGCGCGGTTTCACTGACTTGACGAAGGGCAAAGCCAATAATGATTGCCCAAGCTAAGATGCCAATATAATTGGCTTCAGCGATCGCATTGACCGGGTTTGCGACCAGGTTGAGTAGCAGATTGGTAAGAACTTCTTTTAGGTCAGCTGGTGGTACTTGCTCAATAGTGGCATTAACTAAAACCAACTCGGTTGGAAACAAAAAGCTGGCCCCGACCGCGATAAGTGCTGCAAAAAAAGTGCCGAAGATATACATAATCAGCACGGGTTTGACATAAACCTCACTACTACTACGGTGTTGGCAAATGGCCGACATCACCAAAATAAACACCAGTACTGGAGCAACTGCCTTTAGCGCGCCGACAAACAGTGTGCCCAGTAGTCCTAATGCAATACCGATACTGGGAGCCAGCCAGCCGACTAATACCCCTAATATTAAGCCAATAATAATCAGCGGTACCAGACCTATACGTTGGTACATCATAAATAATGAACGCATCACACCACCTTTATCCGAGTTAATAAAAATTTAATAATGAAAAATTAATCATATCAATAATATAATAATCAGGCGATGGTAGCATTTTTTTACATATTCGCCTACTGCAATACAGCGACGGTATGGATTTACGGCTTAGAGTCAGAGTAAGTAGACTACATAAAAGCAGATAGGTTTAATGGTAGCTGGTTCACTATAAATCAGTATTTAAGTCACTTTTGAAAATTAAAGATAAAGAAGAATAGGAGTGTATATATGACACTAATAGGTCTAGGAAGCCTGACGATGTGAGCTTATTTTTTGGGATTGGGATTGGGATTGGGATTATGAATAGGGCTGAGAGTAGTACTACACTTTAAAATGAGTCAGCTTATAATCTAATTGTTGATAACGCTTATATTTAATACGTCCCTCTTGCACACTGGCGGCGTCCGGTTTGATGATTTCAAGGATACGGGTTGGCTGCGCATTACTGGTTGCAGTCATAAAGTCGTTGATGGGATGGGAGGTGGTATTGATAATAATACCATTGAACTCTGCTGGTAAATAAGTACCCAGTAAGACGGGTGCTAACATTTTATTTGTCGCTAAGGAACTATTTGCAGAGACAATAGTCGTATCAGACGCCAAACGTTGGTGCGGAATAAAGCTACTGGCATCATGGGCCCATAGCGCTTGATCAAAATCGTCAAGTAACGCGTCATCCTCAGTAAGGATTAATAGCGACTGATTGCTTTTGTTTAACGCTGTTTGGGTCAATTGACAAACAAAGCCCAAGAAATCTTGGGCCTTATTCTCACTTAACACATAAAAACTAATTTGCATGGTGCAAACCCTCTACATTAATAGTAGTCATCAATTAATAATGGCCATGAAGGTCTGTACCAGTCATAAAAGCTTATGCCATGCCTGCACAGTTCTTTAGATACTGCATGAATAATGGCACAGGACGACCGGTTGCTGCTTTTTCACTACCTGAGTTCCATGCGGTACCGGCAATATCTAAATGCGCCCATGCTTGACCGTCTTCAACGAAGCGCGATAAGAAGCATGCTGCAGTTACTGCCCCTGCACCTTTACCACCAATGTTTTGCATATCAGCGATAGGCGAGTTGATGAGTGATTGGTATTCGTCGTCCATTGGCATATGCCAAATTAAATCACCTGATTGGGTGCTGGCGTTTTCGAGTGCAAACAGTACATCTTCATCATTACTAAATACTGCTGAACGCACATGGCCTAAGGCAACCACACAAGCACCAGTTAAGGTAGCAACATCGATGATAGCTTTTGGCTGATAGTAGCGCTGTACGTAGCATAAGGTATCTGCCAACACTAAACGGCCTTCAGCATCGGTGTTTAATATTTCGACCGACTTACCGTTCATAGCTTTTACGATATCACCAGGACGAGTAGCGTCACCTGATGGCATATTTTCTGCGCAGGCTAGAGCACCAACAACGTTGATTGGTAGACGGGCCTCGCATAGGGCTTTCATCGTGCCCAATACAGCGGCTGAACCACCCATGTCGAATTTCATCTCATCCATAGCAGCGGCAGGCTTGATTGAAATACCACCTGAATCAAAGGTGACACCTTTACCGACTAGTACGATAGGCGCATCATCGTTTGAGATTTGGGCATTATCAGCATTGTTTTTGTCGGCCTTTTTACTGGCTTTTTTCATTGGTAGTTTATCGGTAAGAATTTTTAGACCGCCACTAACCTTTGCGCTGTTGTTGGCAGTGTTAGCACTGAATTTTGATTTGCCTTGATATTCTAAAAGTACCAACTGGCCTTCTTTAGTTGACCCTTGAGATACCGCTAAGAAACAGCCCATGCCCAATGCTGACATGTCGTCTTCGCCCAGTACGGTCACTTTTAATAAGTCAGGATAGGCGTTGGCTAATTCTTGTGCTTGCTCTGCCATGAAGACTGGGAAGCAGATATTACCTGGCTCATTAGCCACATCGCGAGTCAGGCTTTGACCGATAAATACAGACTGTGCAAAGTCTAATGCGGGCTGTAGAGCGTCATCAGCGAGCAAGTAGATATCAGTTAATATCGGTGTTGTTTGTTCAGACTTATACTTATCAAAACGATAGCTTGCAGCCAACAGATTGAGAGCAAATTGTCCAAACTGCTCTTCTTCTAAGGCATCACCTAAGGCGACGGTAATAGACGCAACACGTTTCTGTGTGCTCTTGTAGATGGTATTAGCAATTTTTTGCAGCACGGTGTTATTGAGCTTATCGCAGCAACCAACACCAACTAATAATAGCTGGACAGGGTTTTGCTTGGTGGTCTTTTTATCACCTGCCAATGCGTAATCAGCAACAGTTTCACAAGCTTTGCCATTAAAGTGTGAGACTTCAATCAGTTGCTCAATACGGGTTTGGTAATCGCTTAAAGCGGACTCAGCTAATATATTTTTTTTATCATCGACTAAGACCACCAGACAGGCGGCGTCTTTGTCTATCGCTTCTTTTTTGAGAATTTTTTGGTTATGAGTTTTTGGTAACTGCTCAGTTAGTTTAATATTCATATATTTTTATCCTTGTGTAGTGCAAAGAAAGTTTTAGTGCAAAAAAGTATCAATGTCAGTTAGAGTGCGAGGCGCATTAGATTGTGAGTTATATTTGTTGGCCTAACAAGCTAGTTTTACAGTGTACCATATCAAGAGCTAAGTGCGTGTTTAGCAAGGGTTAGGTAATATCTTTGAACACATTTGCCGTACTATCTGGTCGCCTGCAAACGCAGCGACCCGCCATAATATTGATAGTACGATTAACCAATAATACTGTGATTAACTATTAAATAATACTGTGATCAACTATTAATAGTATGATTAATTAATAGCCTGGCGGGTTTTACTGGTCGAGGTACCGGCCAATAATCAATGACTGCTATTAACCGTTGACCAGCTGATCAGTCGATACTAGGGCTGCAAATCTATCCTGTAGAGCCGCCATCGCCGTATCATGTACAACTTCAGCGCTGATAGCTTGTCCTGCAGCACTTGGTAAGGCACGAGTGGCACAGGCATCATGGCAAACATAACTCTGAAAGCCAAGGTCAAAGGCTGCTCTCACGCTCGAACTGACACACATGTGACTCATAAAGCCAGCAAAAATAATCTGCTGCTTATTGGCGGCGGCTATAAGCTCCTGCAGCGGCGTGTCATAAAATGAGTTGGGGTGCTTCTTAGTGATGGTTTTTTCATTGTCGCTGGGCTTTAACACCTCAACGATGTCTACTTTAGAGGTCAATGGATCAAAAACCTTGTCATTGTCTTCGCCATGATGCGCCATATGAAAAACAGGAATGTTTTCCTTTCTGGCTTTATCGAGTAGTAGGCGTGCGTTTGCAGTTGCTTTGACACCTAGTTCACCCAAAGGCATGGCACCGTCAACATATTCATTCTGATAATCAATGAAGACGATAGCACAATTTGACCAATCAATCGGCTCAAATTGTCCGCCAGCTAGATTAAGTAGTGTAGAGGGAACAGACATTTTATTCTCCGTTGTATAATTAAACCTATATAAATCCAATACCGTAGCCAACTAGCCTGCCGTACCTACCTTGATAAGTAGCGACAGTCAGTGCTTGGCTGTTATCGATTGATGTGCTTTTATCACAACTATCAAAAGAAAGTATTAAAATTATTCGGTTTCGACTTTAAGGTATGAGTTAAAAAGGTATGACAGCAAATTCTAACAACTAATCTCGACAATAATTAGAGCTAGATACCAACAACACACAAACCCGTTTAAATAAAGTGAAGAAAAGGGCTGGTTTTTATGCTGTTAAGCCAGAAACTAACAGCAGGATATCTAAAAACATAAGTGGGTAGTCAGTAAGGGTTAGGTAATATTTTCGAACACATTTCACCGCTATTTTTTACAAAAATATGCTAGCATTAGCAGCTATATCGGTCTGTGTCATGATTTCTCTTGCGCTAACAAATACAAGTGTGACCTTAAGCGTGGCTTAACTATAGCATTATACAGTTAGCCCTGGCTTATTCTTAACACGACAACCGCCAAATATTATTTATAAACCTACTAATAAATACGCGAGAAATCGCGAGAACGCCACCTGCTAAGAGTACCTATTGTGATATTAAGCCGCTACATGACCCGTCAGGTTGCCTCGACCACTGCTTTGGTATTGGGTTTTTTGATGGTGTTCATGCTTGGTGGTCGCCTAATACGCTACTTCGGTATTGCTGCTGAAGGTCGCTTAGATATCAGCTTGTTATTTAGTATTATTGGCTATAACTTGCCGTACTTTTTAGAGCTGATTTTACCGTTAGCTTTTTTTATTGCATTAATGTTGGTATTTGGGCGCTTGTATGTCGACCAAGAAATGGCGGTGATTAACGGTAGTGGTATTTCTCGCGGTAAGCTTGCACGAATGATGACCCCATTAATTTTGATATTATTCGTAGGCGAGGCGGCGTTATCTGTGATTGCTAAACCCTGGGGCGTACGCTCTTCAGAGACCATTTGGCAGCAGCAGGCACTGACCAGCGCTTTTGATTTAATACGGCCCAATGAGTTTATCAGTACTGGCAATTATCATCTGTATGTGGGCAGTCTGAGCGACGATAAAAAACAACTGCAAGATGTAGTATTGATTCAATCTGAACCCACAGAAAAAGGCTCGAGCGCTAAAAGTACAACCGCTGAGCTGACTGAACAGCGTAGCATTCCAGAGCTACCTAGTGATTTGCCTAAAGCGCTGGTTGACCAAGCTGACAGTAGCGATCTGGCCATTAGCAAAGACACCATTACTTTAGCTAAGCGGGCACAGCAAGTGGATACTGGCGGTGACGGCGTGACCCAATTGGATTTATTCCAAGGGCGGCGTTATGAAGTGGGAGCCGGAAGTCTGAGGTATAATCAGGTCAGTTTTGACAGATATCGCATCACCTTGTCTGAACCGTCCAAGGAAGTAATGACCGAAGACAACATCGAAACCCAAGCTATTACGCCATTATGGCAAGCCGCGACTGGTACTGCACAAGTGGGCAGCGTCAATGCTATGCGTGCTGCCCAAGCTGAACTGGGCTATCGGTTGGCGCTACCATGGCTGATGATCATTGCCCCTATGCTAGCGGTACCGCTGGCGCAAGTGCGTCCTCGCCAAGGGCGCTGGCTGCGACTATTTCCATCGATTTTATTATTTGTCAGCTGTGCGTTAGGTATTATCTCGCTCAAGAATGCCGTGAGTAAAGGTGGTATTAGCGTATGGTCGTATGCGTGGCTGATTTTAGGATTTATGGCATTAGCGCTTTATCTGAACTGGGGTACCCGAATTCAACACCGTCTGCGCTTCCGTGTGAAAGGCAATACGCTGGTCTCTGCTGAGACTCAAAGCAATGGCTCACATGGAGGGCCATCATAATGCGCGCATCACTACTTACCAAGCTCTCTAAAAAACCATCTCAAAATCAGACTGCTAATGCTCAACATGCCAGCCTAAAAGTACTTGGACGCTATGTCAAAACCAATGCCTTACTGGCAATTATTGCCGCAGTATTAGGCTTGTGGGCTTTACAACTTTTGTTTTCTTATTTGTCTGAACTTGATGCACTCACCGACAGCTATACGATGTCTGATGTGCTTAAATACATTCTTTATCGCTCACCCTATTTTTTAGAACAATTTATGCCGACAGGTGCCCTATTGGGTGCGGTAATTGGTTTGGGACTGCTGGCGAATAAAAGTGAGCTGGTGGTCATGCGTGCCTCAGGGGTCAGCCTTTATCGTATCGTCGGTTGGGTGTTGCAGCCAGCCCTAGTTTTTGCACTATTGGCATTGGCCATTAATCAGTTTGTACTTCCGCACACTAATCAGTTAGCGAATGATATTAATAGCGAAGATAGCGGCGCATCAATCACTTCAGTGCGTGGTTATTGGACCATGCAGCCGCGCTTTAAAGCTGCTGCCGACAGTAGTGATTCTAGTAAGAACTCAGGTACGGCAGAAGTACAGCCAGATGGCAGCGATATTCTCTATATTGATTACGCTGATGTACAAGGCAATATCGGTACGGTCAAGCGTTGGCACTTAGATAACAATGGCAACTTACAAACTGCTATTCATGCTAAAGGGGGGCAGTATACGGGTCGTATAGCTATTGACACCCCAAATGCTAAGCCTCGCGAGCAATATCGCTACGAGTGGCAGTTAAATAATATGACTAAGCTGACGATCAATAAAGGTTTTGATAGCATGCAAGCAAAGTCAGAAACAGATACTTTAAGCCTGCCTTTTGCGCCGGAGTCTGTCTACCTACTCACACGTCAAGCTGAAGACTTATCGCTCACTCAGCTTTATCAACATCGACAATTCATGCGTCAGCAAGATAAACGCTCGTTAAGTCACGAACTGGCATTTTGGCAAAAACTCCTGTCACCCTTATCTATTTTATCGCTGGTTATAGTCGCCTGCTCCTTCGTCTTTGGTTCCTTGCGTACGCATAGCTTGGGTCTGCGTATCGTAGTAGCATTATTATTCGGTTTACTGTTTAGTTATATTCAGGATTTGGTCGGCTTTATCTCGCTGGCAACTGGATTTTCGCCCCTATTGATGGTGTTATTACCTATTATTGCTAGTGCTTTATTGGGTGGCTATCTACTAAAACGGCAGATGTAGACTGATACGCTTTGATACAGATAGACTTAAAAAAGCACGCTAAACCATGACAGATTTAGCGTGCTTTTTATTACTTAAACTTTCTTACCTGGTTTTAGCGTTTAATCTTTGGTCGCCATAGTAATAGTATAAGTTTTACCTTGTTTTACTTTCTCACTATTCCCAAACACTTCGGTAAATGAGCGCTTCATAAATTGACGCAAGCCATTAATCGTTACCACATAAAAGCGGCCACCTTTACGCATACGCGCATGCGCATCGAGGAAATAGAGATAATGCTGCTCTTTACCTACCTTCGCTGGCAAGTTTGACATCACCAAGCTAAAATCCTTGGCTTTATCCACATGATTAAAGCCGTTAGATAAATGCACATCGACATTATTCAAACCGTTCTTCTCGCAATTAAGGCGTGCATATTCCACTGCCATAAAGTCCTTATCAATCAAGGTATGCTGACCATCTGGACATTCACGCGCTGCTGCCATTCCCAGCACGCCATAGCCACAGCCTAAATCTATTGAGTCATCATCCTGCTCAAAATCAATATAATCAAGGAGCATCAAGCTACCGTCATCGAGCTTTTGCGGAGAAAAAATTCCCCACGTGGTCGCAAAATCAAAAGGCTTGCCCAGCACATCTTGACGAAAATTAATATCTTCGCGCCAGTGTTTGGCTTTTTCTAATAGGTCGGTAGGAGGTCTATGGCTCATGAGATTCTCGAATAATGGATAAGTAAAAGGTGAGTGCGTGCGATTTATGACAATTAATAAGTCAAAATAAGCGAACGCCTTATAGTGCACATTGTAACGAGAAAAGGGCAGGTTTGCAGCTATGGATTGGTAGAATTGTACTGATAGAATTGAGAGTTGGGGTTGAAGTAGGTACAAGGGTAGGTTAGTTTAATATTTACAGCTCGACCTATCAGGAGTATCTGCTTGAAATCTAGTACACACCTTAAAGAATATAAAGATAACTTACCTCTCGCAGTATTAGTAATTATCATAGCGGTATTAGCGCTTTCACTAGGTGATGCACTAATCAAGTTCACCAGCGCAGAGTTTGTTATTTGGCAAATATTTGTTCTGCGCTCGCTCCTAGTGATGCCTATTCTTCTGCTTTACCTTTGGATTAAAGTGCCAAGTGCTTTATCTGTTCCACCAGCGCTAGGCTGGACAATGCTTCGCAGCGTCATGCTAGTTGGCATGTGGCTCGCTTACTACCTGGCTTTACCAAATCTAGACTTGTCGATTGCTGCCGCGACCTACTATACACTCCCTATTTTTATCACTCTTTTTTCAGCCGTATTCATTGGTGACAAAATCAGTCGCCTCGGATGGATGGCGGTAATCGTCGGATTTTTAGGGGTCTTATTAATACTGCGTCCAAAAGCTGGAGATTTTAACCTTTTTGCTATTTTGCCGTTAATTTCCGCTGTGCTTTATGCCTTGTCAATGATTTTAACTCGTACCAAGTGCCGAGACGTTAATCCAGTCATGCTATCGCTCGTACTGAACTTGACTTTCATTATCGTAGGTACACTGGCTGCATTTTTTATTTCGTCAATCGTTTCTGAACCACGTAAAGGTTTCTTATTGGCTTCATGGACAAACATGGGGTTCGTAGAATGGGCGTTAATGGCACTGTTGGCAGTTGCAATTCTGATAGGTAGTGTAGGAGCAGCAATCGCTTATCAAAAGGCACCGCCCGCAGTCATTGGTACATTTGACTTTGCGTATGTTGGATTTGCTATATTATGGGGGCTAGTATTTTTTGCCGAAGTTCCAGACATGCTATCTCTAATTGGAATCTTCTTGATTGTCGTAGCAGGATTTATGTCCTTGCGGCAATAATTGCTTCGTTTGTCCATAAACAGTTTTGTAGGATTCTCCCAGCGCACCGAACAGCTCGCAAAAATTAATTTTCTACACGAAGTAGTATTGTGTGAAACGCTTGGTTCAACTAGAAATAAGCTCGTCCCAAATTAGGATCATAAGCTATATCATGGATGAAATACTATGAACAATCTAAAAAATTAATCAGGTATTCTATGACATCATTTAGCGTTGCACTTGGTGTGTTAATTTAAGCTTATAAAAAGGTTGTAAGCTTCTGTGTAAAGCTGACTATAGCCAAAATATAAACTAAATGATCACTTTTAGTTTATGAATCATCCCCTAGGGTGATGCTCAGCATGCAACTTCTGCAATCTAGCCGTCGCCACATGAGTATATATCTGGGTAGTCGATAAATCACTATGACCTAATAATAGCTGCACGCTACGCAAATCCGCACCATGATTCAGTAGATGAGTAGCAAATGCATGGCGTAGGGTATGCGGTGATAAGTCTTTATCAATACTAGCCACTTTGGCGTATTTTTTTAGCAGATACCAAAAGTTTTGCCGGGTCATATAACCGCCTTGCGCAGTTAAAAATACCGCTTGGCAATTCCCTGCTTTCAGATGAGCGATTAAATCACCGCGTCCATGCGCTAAATAATCTTCAAGCGCATCCGCTGCATATTCCCCTAATGGCACTAATCGGGTTTTATTGCCTTTACCGGTAATTTGTAGCCAGCCAGCATTGAGATTAACTTGTTCTATTGATAAATTTACTAGCTCACTTACCCGCAGACCACAGGCATACAATACCTCTAGCATGGCTTTGTCACGTAGACCAAGCGCAGTACTGCTATCGGGCGCAGCCAGTAGATTATCAACATCAGCTTCTGCTAAGTCTTTCGGGAGTGGGCGACCAATCTTTGGAGTTTTAATACGCTCGCAAGGATTGTCTTCACGTAGATTACTGGCAATCATCCATAGATAAAACTGGCGTAGGCTGGAGAGCATCCGTGCTTGGGTACGTGGGGTTTTGCCGTCTTGAGTAAGAATAGATAGGCAATGCAATACTTCATCGAGTTGCCAAAGTGTCAGTGCGGTATGACTGGTCAGCTCACAAGAGCGCAGATCGCGGACATAAGCGTTACGAGTGCGGGTCGCCAAACCACGAGCGAGCATCGCCTGACGAAACTCGGTTATATAAGTCGGCTCGTCATCAACGGCTAGCGCTTTTGGTTGACGCTGCTGTACGGCACGGTCGCGGCTCATAAGACAATACTCGGTGGTTGTACAGAACAGGTTGATTGGTGTAGACATTTACCACCTAACCTAATACAGAATAGAGTCAATCCAACTTAGGAACGGTACTGCTGGTATAAGCTTTTTGCAGCCTCTGTCTGCGTAGGCACAGCAAGCAAGAAAAATTTATACCAGTAGCACGTTGATAGGAATGACTCCCTCTTATTTTGAACTGGCCATAATGTTAATAAAATTTTTGTTAGGCAATTTTTATGCATTAGCTACTATTCAGCTATTACTTTAATTATCAACAGGCACTAAACACCATAACGAGGTGATTTCCGCACTGCGCGCAGCGAACAGTGGGTCAGTAGTGTCTTGACTACGACTGTGTTTAGGCTGGGTATCGAGACGGTATTTAACCTCTAAACCAGCATCGACAAACCAGCCTAATAACTCATCACGGCTGCGCAACTGCAAATGTTCAGCCAAATCTGACAGAATCAACCAGACTTCTCCCTGCTCGGCCAAATGCTGTTTTGCGCCCTGCAAAAACCCACGCAACATCGCGCTATTGGCATCATAGACAGCGTATTCTAATGGCGAGGTTGGCTTAGCTGGTAACCAAGGTGGATTACAAACAATCAGATTAGCCAGTGGTGTATTAGTCGGAAACAAATCTGCTTGCTGTAACTGAACGGCTGACTCCAAACGCGCAAAGTTCTCGCTGGCGCAGGCCAAAGCACGCGGATTTAAGTCGGTCGCAATCACCTGGTGCACACCGCGCTGCGCTAAGATAATGGCTAGCAAACCGGTGCCAGTACCAATATCAAAGGCCACATCAAAAACATTCGGTAGTGGTGCATCAAGCAATAGCTGCACATACTCATGACGGGTTGGCGCAAACACACCATAATGCGGGAAAATCGATAGACCTAAACTTTCAATCGGCACCCCTTTTGCACGCCATCCCGCCGCGCCTAAGGCACCTTGCAGGTCACGAAACGAGAGTAAGCACGACTCATCCATTCTCTCATCTAACTGGCCAAAAGCCGCAGTACAAGCCGCACTGATATCGGGGGCGCGATGTAACTGACTGACATAACCGGCATCAAGCCTTAATAGCAAACGGCTTAATACGCGTGAACGCTGGGCTTGAGCTTGGCGCTGTTGATGAAACAAGTTCGGTATCTGTTTAGAAACTACTAAGGGCTCAGCCGTGGTTTTAGTCGACTTATTTTTATTAGCTGCCTTGCTAATTTTGCGCTGCTCACTGCGCTCAATACGTCGATTGATGGCTTGTAGTAGTTGCCGTGCATTCTGAAAGTCGCCGTGCCACAGCATTGAAGTGCCCGCGCAAGCCAAGCGATAGGCTTCATCTGCTGTCGTTTTGTCGTCGATCAAAACAATACGTACAGGTGGCACTTGGTTGCTTTGGGACAACCAGCGGGCATTATGTAAGGTTTCGTTTTCGTGCCACTGCACATACTGCTTTTCTGTTGGTAACACGCTGCCTACCTTTAACCTGTGAATGATATATTTTCTACAATGCAAAGATATAATCGATTTAATTTAAAAACGATACAGTGCTAAGTAGCTGTGAGTAAACCTGAATGCATACAAGTTGGCAACCGATGATTAGTAACTACTAAGCACTCTTTTTCTTTACTAAATAGCGATACGTTGGCGCCTCATTTAGCGTTTCTTGATGGACAAGCGTGTGCCCCAGATGGCGACAAAAATTAGGAATATCGCGCGTAGTAGCGGGATCAGTGGCTAATATCTCGATAACATCACCGCCATCCGCTTTACGAATGGTCTTATGGAGCATCATTACTGGCTCAGGACAAATCAGCCCTTGGGTGTCCAAATGATGATTAATAGTAGTGTCTGGCGTCGAAGTTGTCATAGTCGCAGCTTTAAAAGGTAAGTTAATAAATTGAAATAGTGGTGGCGATTCGGTTGTTTTATAGCTCTTTTATAGTGAAGAGTCATCCGACTCAATAACATTACCTACTTTCGAGTCTTCAATAATTTCAGGTTCTTCTTCTACTTCTAAAAAGTCAAAAAAGCGTTTAAAACTAACTTTAAATAAAAATGCCACACCAAGCCATGAAGCCAATCCCAGCCAAGCGGTATCAGCAAACAGCAACCCGCCGACAAGAATAATGCTCGAGACCCCGACAGTCATAATAACCATCGATGCTTGATTGAGCCGATAGCGATAAATAATAAAGGCATCATAAAGGGTAATAGGAATGGTCAGGGCAATCAATACATAGGGTAGATTAAAAAACAATCGATACAGCAGTTGGTTGTCATGAAACATCTTTATGCTGGCTATCGTCCCAAAGACCGTAAAGGCAAAGATGGCAGCATAAATCAGGTATACCGCAATTTGGTTCGCTCGCTGTGCCCCTTTAATGCGAGTAACCGCAAGCGGAGTAAAGCCGTACTGTGTGGATTGGTCTGGGGCATGAGTCATAACAATCAGCCATCCTTTAGGTAAATATTATTAACAGAGGTATAAATATACTGATAATTGTTGGTCTAACAACTGATCGCCCAACAATAGTTTTAATCAGCTTGTACAGCATCAATGGCGATACTGCTACTAGGCTCAGCGAAGTAAGTAGACATTAAGATACAAGCAGAGACATCATCAATTGGGTCACGTTCATTCTTGATCCAGCCGTGTTCCCACGCCAGCTCACGGGCTTCTACTGAGGTCAAGCGCTCATCACAAAGTATCACGGTCGCCGGTGAGTGCTGCTCTAGTAAGCGATGCGCCAGCCTGCGGGCGAACTTATGAGCGCGCTTCGATAGCATAGAGCTGCTGCCATCCATATTTAGCGGTAGCCCGACCACTACTTGGGCGATCCCCCAAACCTCGATGATCCCGAGTAAGTTATCCCAGTCAGGTTGCCCATTATTCATCGCTAAAATATCGAACGCGCGCGCAGTCTCAGTAATGGTATTACCTAGCGCCATACCCATTTTTTTGACCCCATAATCTAGTGCTAATATGAGATGGGGTTTGGTGGCGGGCTCAGCAATACTAGGATCATCGACTTCAACGGTGGTATGACTATCTACCATAATAAGGGGTACTTCCTTTTCCATTAAGATTTTTTATTAAAGCTTCTTTATAAATTTTATTTTTTATCAAGATGATTTTTATCAAGATAATTTTATGTAGCTTTGCTTATTTTATATTGTGTATTTCTTATTCAACATATACAAGCTAAAATTTTGAGAAAATAAATGGAAGATCTCAACAATCTTACAGCTGATAGTGCGAAAGTTTTTGATTGTATTATGAGGAAATAAACTTGGGGGAAAATAGTTTTGAGCGTATTAGTTCTGACGAAATTGGCGATATCATGCTGATAGGGTATAGCGATCAGCTTAATTATTAAGCATGACCGATGTCGCTACTTAGATAATCAAAATTTATCCCAATCTTTTCTGCAGCGAGCTGCCAACGTTCTTCAAACGGTGTGTCAAATAATAACGTTAAATCAGCAGGACACACTAACCAATCACCGCTATCAAGTTCGCGTTCAAGTTGTTTTTTGCCCCAACTGGCATGACCTAAGCACAATTGATAATGGCCAATCCCTTCACCAGCAGCAATCCGCTGAAGAATATCTTGACTGGTCGTGATGCAAACGTTCTCCGAGATGGCAAATGATGACGCCCATTCTGGTTGACCGGTATGCAGCACAAACCCTACTTCAGGATACATAGGTCCCCCTTCTAAAGCCAAGTCTTCCATCACTTGCGGCTCAGTAACCTCAATATTTAAATCTTCTAATAGCTTACCTACACGCGATCGTTCTAGTGGACGGTTGACCATCAGACCCAGTGCGCCCTGTTTATCATGGCGACAGATATAGATTAGCGCCTGTTCAAACCGAGGGTCCGACAGTTCTGGCGCTGCAATTAAGAAATGATGGGTCAAGTTAGCTCTAGGCATAGGGGCATGTACAATATAAATGAGTTGGGATATTACTATATGGTGTTATTGAGTAAGAAATCAACTGAAGCTAAAAATCAACAGACTGTAGGTATGAAGATACCTGACGGATACTAACTAAAGGACGATGGTCACTCAAAAGTAATCTGAACCACCACACATCAATAGTGAGTGAACTGCAGCGATTGTCATTTAACATCAGTCAATAAACTGCGAGCATGCTCACGGGTAACTTCAGTGATCGTCACGCCACCGGACATTCGTGCCAGCTCATCTACTTTTTCACTGTCAGTCAAGATTAACAGTTCGCTTTGGGTTTGTTCATGATGATGCTTTTGTACCAAGATATGCTGATGTGCTTGCGCAGCGACTTGTGCCTGATGGGTGATAGCTAATAGCTGTTGAGTCTGGCCAAGGGTGCGCAGTAGCTCGCCAACCACTTGTGCAGTACCGCCACTGATACCAACGTCGACCTCATCGAATACCAACATTGGCTTGGCAGCATTATTATCGGCATTGGTCGCTTGCAGTACCTGCATGACTAATGCCATGCGTGAGAGTTCGCCACCTGAAGCAATCTTATGCAGCGGCTGCATCGGCATACCAACGTTAGCGCTAAACAATAAGTCAATATCAAAGCAGCCTTGCGCATTATAACGAGCGGGGTCGGATTTTTTGGTAAAGACGAACTCACAGCGCGCATTAGGTAGCGCCAGTGGTTGCAACTGGGCAACCAGCTGGGTACAGATAGTGGGTGCTGCTTGTGACCGTTGATCATTCAGCTGGGTCGCTAACTGTAGATAATCTTGCCATGCTTGCTCGATTTGCGCAGCAAGGGCGTCACTGCTAGGTTCATTTTCTAGCTGCTCTAATTGCTCTTGCCACGCTCGTGCTTCGGCAATCAAATCACTCGCTGGCAAGCCATGCTTGCGTGATAACCGATGCCCCAAGCTTATTAAGCTATCTAATGCTTGTAGACGTTCAGGGTCAGGTAATTGTTGCTCAGCATAATCTGAAAGTAGGGCCGTCACTTCGGTGATTTGTTGTTGGGCTAAATGTAGTTGTTCAGAGGCTTGCACAAAGGTTTGACTGACACCCACTTGATTGTCACATAATTTGATAGCCCGTCCGAGCAAGATCATGACATCTGGCTCATCAGTATCATTATCCAGTAGATGCAAGCCATGACTGGCTTCTTGCATTAAGGCTTCAATATTCGATAATTCTTCATGCTCAGCTTCAACCTCTTGATAATCAACGCTCAGGAGCGGTGCGATATCGGTCAGCTGACTTTGCAATAGTTGAATTTTATCTTGCCGCTGAGCCTCGCGGCTAGCAATGTCATCAGCACGGCGTTGTAGTTGTTGGTACTGCTGATAATGGCTCGCCGTTTGCGCCGCTAATGCTGATATTTGCGCCATCTCGTCAAGCCACTGCACGACAAACTGTGGTTTCAGCAATGCTTGCTGGGCGTGCTGGCTATGAATATTAACCAATAAGCTACCCAGGTTTTTCAGCTCAGCCAAACTTACAGGCGTGCCGTTCAGCCAAGCTTTTGAGCGTCCATTACTACTCAATTGCCGGCGAATCAATATTTCCGGCTCATCCAATAGTCGGTCGTGCTCAACGAACCAATCAGCGATGACACCATTACCTTGCACATCAAATTGGGCATAAATATCAGCATGAGCCGCGCCATGTCTGACCATTGCACTATCTGCTCGTTCACCAACACATAATGATAGCGCATCAAGTAACAGCGATTTACCAGCTCCTGTTTCACCAGTGATGACATTAAAGCCCTCAGCGACGTTCAGCTCATGCTTGGCTATTAATGCAAACTGATATAAAGATAATGATAATAGCATCAACGCTTCTCATGGCAGACAATTAACATCAAGTAAAATCTCAGGTAAGTTATAGCGACAATAGGTTGGTAAGGTCAATTGACGGTTATTAATAAATAGGAATCACCGGTAAATAGTATGGTGTCAAAACGCTTTAAATACAAATGTTAGGAACGACGAATCACATAAAACCATATAGCATGACCTGCATTAAGTACTGTAAAAAAGTCGTTAACAAACATCATTAGAGTAGTTAGCCTAACCATAAGTTTTCTTAAAAGCAATAGCATGGCATGCAACCACGTTTAGCATTTTGTCTTAATATTCTTTTATAATGACGGTGGCGCTGTAACAAATTTGGTAGACATAATGTGGTAGCATTATCTCACATAATGATAAACTCTTGCTACAATGCATCACATACATCAAGTTACATTATAGGAGGTCAACGCGTTGTAGAACAAAATACGGTGAGTAGAGTGGTTCAGTAACTCAGCACCTTAAGGCGTTTATTTTAAAGTCTCTACACACATTTAGACTCTATATCTATATCTATGTTTAGAAATAACCATTTCCACCGTGATTCAATCAGTCGCTTATTTTTTAGTTTAGCAATAATTATTTGATAAGGAAGCCACTATGACAGCGGCACAATTTACTAATGTGACAGTCAATGCTCAGGCCACAATATCCTATGATGGGCGTTGCTCAAGCCACACCATCATGTTCGAAGACGGCCGCCATAAAACATTAGGCGTCATTCTACCGTGCGATAATATGGTCGAACAATATCACTTTAGCACCAATACTTCCGAACGTATTGAGATCATCAGTGGCGAGTGTGAAGTCAAAATTAATGGTGATGAAGGATTTAGCTACTACCGTGCTGGCCAGTCATTCGTGGTCGAAGGTAATAGCGGTTTTAACTTACGTACTGAAGAAATCGTCCAGTATGTCTGTCATTTAGAAGGTTAGTGTTATAATGATTCAACTATCAGTCTGTCACGCGTGTCAGACTTGATTAATACCGCTAATTTGATAGGCTCCCTATAGTTTTTACCCGGTAAGCAGCTAAGTATTTTATGTTCGTTTCACTATAAATGCTCGACAGATCAAAAGTTACTGCTTAAAACTATCACTCAAGATTATCGCTTAAAATGATAGCCAAAAACTGTAGATCGTCAAATTAGAGGTCGTAGCATTACCAATTGAAAATAAACGAATAAGATCATTCTGATTTTGTTTGTTTCTTTTCATTGACATAATTTATAGCCGTAACTCACTTTCTATCGCATCTAGCGATACCCATCTTTTAATCAGCAGGTCTATTATGGCAAAACCCAGCTATTTTTATGGTATTCATGCCATTGATGCCTTACTCGAATATCGTCCCATTGATGCACTCAGTCTATTTGTGCAGCAAGGCCGCGAAAATGATAGCCATGTACAAGCTATTATCGTGCAAGCAGAAGCCAATGGTGTGAGTATCCAACCTACCCAAAAAGATAACCTGACCCAGCTGTGTGGCAGTCCGCAGCATCAAGGAGTGGTGCTGCACGCCCGTCCGTTAAGTTTTGCGGATGAGGGTTTATTGGACAAGGTCATCGGCCGCGATCAGTGTTTGATATTAGTACTGGATCAGATCACGGATGCGCATAACTTCGGTGCCTGCTTGCGAACCGCTGTGGCGATGGGTGTCGATGTGGTTGTTTGTCCAAAACATCATGCTGCCAGTCTAACGCCAACAGTTGCCAAAGTATCAGTCGGTGCAGCGGAGATGATGCCTATTATTAGTGTGACCAATCTAGCGCGTACGCTGTCGCAGATCAAAAGTGCCGGCGTATTTGTATTCGGTACAGCACTTAACGCCGATGCCAAACCCATACATGCCGCAGATTTGACTGGCAAAACTGCGCTTATTATGGGTTCTGAAGGTGACGGTATGCGCCGTCTGACTACTGAGAGCTGTGATGAATTAGTTTATATTCCCATGTCAGGTAATGAGCATGGCAATTTACAAAGCCTCAACGTCAGTGTCGCTACAGGCATGGCACTTTACGAGATCAATCGACAGCGTACTTTAGCTGCTGAGCAAGAGTGAGGTAGGTTTGATGTAGCGGCTGCAATTGCAAGCGTAATGCAGCCAAGTCGTCTTCATTAGTAATCACATCATCGGCATGGCGATTGCGTTCTTCGCGGCTAAGTTGATTGACCATAATGGCTCTAATCTTTGCCGTGCTCTGCTCATCACGCAGACCTGCGCGCATAAGCTGTGTATCTTCATGCACATCAATCACTAGGATACGCTGGCATAAATTGGCCAGACCGGCCTCTGACGCTTCAATAAGCAAAGGAGCAGATAGCACCACATAAGCTGATGTGCTGGCTGCTAGCTGTACTTTTGCCGCTTCACGTATTGCTGGATGAGTAATCGCTTCCAGCTCAATGAGCGCTTCAGGATGGGTAAATACATGTGCACGTACCGCGGCACGATCCATTTCTCCTCTAGCGTTAATCACCCAATCACCAAATTTTTTCTGGATTTTACGTAGGGTAATACTGCCTTTATCGACCACTTTATGAGCAATCACATCCGCATCAATAATATCAATTCCTTGCTCAGCGAACCAGTCGCTGGCAGCAGTTTTGCCACTACCGATACCCCCAGTCAGACCTACGACCAAGGTTTTGTTTTTAGTTTGCTGGCGCATTAAGTTATTATTAGCACTAGTATGATTAGACGGTAAATTAAAGTTTGTTGACATAGGAATGACTTATTTGGCTGATAGAATAAAGAATAAAAACAATCAATAAATAAATATAATAACCAATAAACATAATAACACAGGCCGAGTCGGGCGATATAGCGACCTTAAGCATCGTACTTAAGCATCGTACTTAAGAGTAGTACTTAAGAATAGCCTTTAGACATACATGCCTAAGTACCAGTTGATGATATCTGAGCCATAAAGTAAAGCGATGATTCCAGCGATAGCGATATAAGGACCAAAGGCAAAAGGTTTACTTTCGCCTTGTTTCTTCATGAGAATAATCCCAACGATCGAACCAAGTAGGGACGACAGTAGAATAATCAATGGCAACATCAGTGGCCCAAGCCAGGCGCCCATTACTGCGAGTAGCTTAAAATCACCTTGGCCCATACCCTGTTTTTTAGTGATCAGATAAAATACCTTGACCACTATCCACAGTGATAAAAATCCTAATAATAAGCCCCAAATTGATTGGGTTGGTGACACAAACCAGCCTTGCGAGTTGACTGCCAAACCCAATCCTGCCAAAGGAAAAGTGAGACGATCGGGTAGCAGTTGGGTATCAAAATCAATACCTGTCAAGGCAATCAGGGTCCATACCAATACCAATGCTGATAGACCCGTCGCACTAACGCCGAACTGATAAATGATCAACACTGATAACAGCGCAGTGATCAACTCAACGATAGGATAACGCAGACCAATAGCCACCTTACAATCTGAGCAGCGTCCGCGCAAAACCATCCAACTTATCAAAGGAATGTTTTCATACCACTTAATTTTGTGGGCACAGTGGGGACAGCGCGAGGCAGGTGTGCTTAAAGTAAGCGGCAGATCGTTGGCAACCATGTGCGTTAAACCCGCGGCGTGCTCAGGGTTTATATCTACTTGCTGAGATAAGAACTGGCTACACTCTTGCCGCCAGCCATAAACCATCATCAATGGAATACGGTGAATGACTACGTTTAAAAAACTGCCCACGCAAAGACCCAATACCGCAAATACGATTAAAGCCAAGGTAAGGTTTTCTTGTAATAACTGTACGAATTGCATTAAGTCGCTGTCCTTTAATTGGCCTTTAGCCTACCACTGAGCCCATTTGGAAGATTGGTAAATACATGGCAATCACTAAGCCACCGACTAACACCCCCAGTACTGCCATAATCAGTGGTTCCATTAGACTGGTCAAACCATCGACGGCATTATCGACTTCGTTCTCATAATATACAGCCACTTTATCAAGCATTTCTTCCAAGCTACCGGACTCTTCACCGATACCTACCATTTGAATGGCCAAGCTTGGAAATAAATTGGTAGTGCGCATCGAAAACTGTAACTGTTGTCCTGTAGAGACGTCATTTTTTATTTGCTGAGTGGCATTATAAAACACTACATTGTTGGTCGCACCGGCGGTAGATTCTAGAGCATCCAGTAACGGCACGCCAGCGGCAAAGGTGGTGGATAGTGTACGAGAAAAACGCGCAATAACCGCCTGATAAGCAATTTTACCAAATATCGGCGTCTTTAATGTGGCGCGGTCTAAAAAGTCACGAAACTTCTTAGACCGTTTTTTGCCTTCAGAAAAGCCAATAATCGCGGCACCAATCATGATAATCAAAATAAACCAATAAGACTGCATCCATTCTGACATGTGTACAACCATTTTGGTAAAAGCGGGTAATTCTGCACCAAAAGATTCAAACAGTCCGGAGAATACCGGGACGACCTTGACCAGCAAGATAATAGTCACGATAACCGCGACCACCACGACCGCTATTGGGTATTTCAAGGCTTTTTTAATCTTGGCTTTTAGCAGCTCACTCTTTTCTTTATAAGTGGCTACCCGTTCTAGCATAATTTCTAGCGCCCCTGACTGCTCACCAGAATCGACCAGTGAGCAAAACAAATCGTCAAAGTAGCGCGGATGCTTACGTAGTGCAGAAGTAAAAGTGCCTCCCGCCTCAATATCAGCTTTTATTTGCAATACTAGGTCTTTCATACTGGGATTATCAAGCGAGTCAGCGACGATCTCAAAAGACTGGGTTAATGGGACGCCCGCTTTCATCATCGTTGCCAGTTGCCGCGAAAAAATGGCAATATCAATAGGCTTAATGGCTTTTTTGAAGGTAAATATGGGCTTGGGCTTTTTCTTAATGCCTTTGACGGTGATGCCTTGTTTGTGTAAGGTCGCTTTGGCCAGCTCTAAACTACGACTGGTAGTCTCACCTTTGACTTTTTGTCCGCGGCGATTAACCCCTTCATAGACAAAGTCTAGTAGCATATCAGTCTTAGCTTTTGCCATGTTTTTACCCTCGAGTATTATCTAATGTGGACGATTTAAAAACATAAAAAGATGCCCGAATTTCTTAACCACAGTATTAAACTTATGTGTCTTATATTGGCGTAAAAAATGAGTAACTATCAGTGATTAGACCTTTTTAGGGTTTTGATATCCGGTGCTATTAAGTACTGAAGGTTGCTTATGGAAATTTAATTCCAGCTATATTTTGGCAGTTGCTTAGTTGCTCAGTTGCTCAGTTGCTCAGTTGCTTATCGCTATTATTCAGAGGTGACCCGCATCATCTCCTGAACACTAGTAACCCCTTGCAATACCTTTAGCACACCAGAGCGGCGCAAATCTCGAAAACCATTTCTGAGCGCTGCGTCCTTAATGTCTATCGCATTACCATTTTCCATAATAATTCGCGAAATATCTGGGCTAACTTTCATAACTTCATAAATACCCACGCGACCCTTATAACCATCGCGGCATTCACCACAGCCTACAGGCTCATAAATCGTGTTTTCTGAATTATAGAAATCAGCATCCGCAAAGCCAATTTCAAGTAAGCTTTGGCGTGGAATAATGACGGGTTTTTTACAGTTTTTACATAAGCGCCTTGCTAGCCTTTGCGCGATAACTAGGTTTACTGAAGTGGCGATGTTAAATGAGGCTACTCCCATATTACGTAAACGCGTTAAAGTTTCTGGAGCAGAGTTAGTATGAAGGGTCGAAAGTACCATGTGACCAGTTTGCGCGGCTTTAATAGCAATCTCAGCAGTCTCAAGGTCACGAATCTCACCCACCATAATAATATCAGGGTCTTGGCGTAAGAATGATTTGAGGGCATTAGAAAAAGTCAAACCTACCTTAGTGTTGACGTTGACCTGATTGATCCCTTCCAAGTTAATCTCAACTGGGTCTTCAGCGGTCGAAATGTTGGTCTCGCCCGTATTGAGGATATTAATACCAGTATAAAGTGAGACTGTTTTACCGGAGCCGGTAGGGCCGGTAATCAGTAGCATGCCTTGAGGCCTATGTAGCGCTTCTAAAAACATTTTCTTTTGATCAGGTTCATAGCCTAAAGCCTCGATACCGAGCATTGCTGAAGAGGGGTCTAGGATACGCAGAACGATTTTTTCACCGAATAGGGTCGGTAAGGAGTTTACCCGAAAGTCGATGGCTTTATCTTTAGATAGTTTCAGCTTGATACGGCCATCTTGCGGTACACGCCGCTCCGAGATGTCCATTTGTGACATAACTTTTAAGCGTGAAGCAATTTTGCTGGCAAGCTGTACTGGTGGGCTAGCCATCTTTTGCATCACCCCATCCACGCGAAAGCGTACCCGAAATGTCTTTTCATAGGGCTCAAAATGTAGATCTGAGGCGCCCATACGAATAGCATCCACCAACATTTTATTTATAAACTTTACTACCGGTGCTTCATCGACCCCATCGGAAAGTTTGGTCTCTCCATCCTCTTTTTTGATATCTTCAAAATCGACTTTCAGGTCGTTATCCGCAAAGCCTCCAAAACTGTGCATGGTATCTGCATAGAGGCTATCAATACGTTTTTTAAGCTTGTTTTCTTCGACCACCACCGTCTCGACGGACAACCGCGAGTTAAAGGCAATCGCAGCAATCGCGTCTACACGGGTCGGATCACTCAATGCCACAAACAGTCGTTGCCCGCGCTTGAAGATGGGCAGCGCGTTAAACTTGCGGACAATTTTTTCATCAACCAAGTCTTTTGGAATGACCTCGTCACTAAGTGCATTAAGGTCAAATAAAGGGTCGCCTAACGCTTGTGATAGTATTTGCGCTAGCTGATAGGCATTGGCTATTTTATTATCTACCAGATAAGAGACCAGTCCCATTTGCTGCTGCAGCGATTCAGTCTGCGCCGCTTTCATGTGCGCTTCACTGACAATGCCTTCACTAATCAGCTGTTGCGCTAGACCACCAAACTTGCTGGTTGTGGTGGACATCATTAACTCTCCTTGGTAACGAATGTGCCATAAACTTGCTCAAGACCAAAACACTATTCAGGGTTCTATTGTTTAGGGTTCTATTATTCAGGGTTCTATGGCAATCGTGACTATCATAAGGGTCTTAATAAACCAACCTCAGTCTCATCAGCACTATACTATAACTATAGCACTTGTGAAATATTTGTTATACTGGCGCGCATGTTAGCCGCACTGGCAATGATAAACGATACAAGGTAGATGTGTGATGCAAGCTTGGGTAATTGGAAATTGGAAGCAGAATCCAGCAACGAGCCATAGTGTTAATACACTTATAAACGATCTATTAACTGCCATTAGTGCTCAAGAATCGACTGCAACAGACTCAGCGACTCACTGTCAGTTGATGGTAGCGCCAAGTTGCATTCATATGGCAGCTGTCAGCTCGCGTCTGCAAGGATCTTCAGTCATGTGTGCTGCTCAAGATATTAGCGCTCATAGCAATAGTACCGGCGCCTATACGGGTGATTGCTCAGCACAGCAAGTGGCAGATGCGGGTGCAACGTGGACGATACTTGGTCACTCTGAGCGTCGACAATACCACCAGGAGTGTCATGATATCCTGGTACAAAAGCTCACTCATGCGTTGGCGCAAAACTTAGGTATTGTACTGTGCGTGGGCGAAACTCAAGCGCAATATGATGCTAAGCAAACCCTAGAGGTGCTTAATACACAACTAACAGTCATAAAAGATGTGCTCGATCAGCAAGCAGGTGAGCAACCTGGCTTTGTGGAAGTTCTAGCTGAACGTCTAATTATTGCCTACGAACCAGTTTGGGCAATTGGCACTGGTAAAGTACCAACCGTGTCTGAAGTGAGCGCCACTCATCACTATATTAAACAAACGATAAGCAGTTTTTCGCCAGAGTTAGCTGCTGTTAGTGTGTTGTATGGTGGTAGCGTCAACGCGGGTAATGCCGATAGTTTTGCAGCAGACTCTATGATAGATGGCGCATTGGTTGGTGGCGCGTCCCTAAAGGCAGCAGACTTTTTAGCCATTGCTAACGCCTTCACTTGTGCCAAAGGGTAACCTTTATCACCAAAGTTAGCGTACTTAGCGTCGACTCAGCACCTAAAGTGCCTTGGTAAGTTGATAAAAGTTGGTTTAACAGTACCCTTGCAATCGTGTACAATGCGCCTTATTTAACGTCATTGTACTTTTATAATCAGTGTACTTCTATCTATAGATAGTATTAGATCCTAAGATTTTACTCCCGTTATCAGTCGTCATTAAGCGGCAAAAGAGGCCACCATGTTTACGTTTATATTAGCCCTGCACATTATCGTGGCCATTGCCATGATCGGCTTGATTTTGATCCAACATGGTAAAGGGGCAGACGCTGGAGCTTCTTTTGGGGCTGGCTCGTCTGGTACCGTGTTTGGTGCGGCGGGGACAGCGAACTTCTTGACTCGTGCCACGGCAGCATTAACAGTCGTATTTTTTATAACCAGCATGACCCTTGCGGTAAATGCACGTAAGCAAGCTGAAGATCAGTTTCGCCTAGACGCGCCAGTGTCAGCACCGCAAACGCCGCGTCCTTTGACACAAAACCCTCAGTAGCTATATTTGATCCAGCAGGCTCTAGCTATTATAGTGTCTGCGTTATTTTAATAGCAGCCCTTGCTATTCTAGTGTGTTAGTTTTACAATGCTTTCCTGTTTTAGCAGTCTGTACTTATCGTAAGTATCATCCTCATGGTACGCAGTAATAGAATAAGAGCAGCGAGCTAAAACAGGTTAGTAAAAAAAGTTAAAGTAACAAATAGACATAAGCGATTGTGGTGGAATGGTAGACACGCCATCTTGAGGGGGTGGTGGCGAAAGCTGTGGGGGTTCAAGTCCCCCCAATCGCACCAACTTTTTTTATATAGAACAATATTAGGTTAGTAGTTATAGCAACGATATTTTTAGTTTAAAGTTTATTTGAAATAAAGATTGACAGTTATATAAAACCTCCCTATAATATGCGTTCTAGATTGATGCGGGGTGGAGCAGTCTGGTAGCTCGTCGGGCTCATAACCCGAAGGTCGTTGGTTCAAATCCAGCCCCCGCTACCATTTTCTATACTGATATTTTGTATACTAAATCTGTCAGTGACAATCAACCCACCATTATGTTTGTGGGTTTTTTTGTATCTGATGGTTAGGGTTATCGCGGTATCAATCCTACCTATGCTAAGCTCTATATCCATAGAGTACGATAATACTACGCCATTTGAGCGATTACTCGTAAGCGACATTGTCTTTTGTTTTATACTCTTTTACTGATACCTCCGCTTGATTAATAATAAGAGCATTGATAAGCCGAGTTTGAAGTTCAAGTGTTTCATCTTTACAGAGATGTATAACAAATGCGACGTCGAGCTAGAGATGTCATAACGGCAGTAGAATAGACAACCGTTACCAACAAAACGATTACCGTGATCTGTACAAACAATAATAAGTAGTATGGTTCATTGAGTACGATAGACCAGCAAATAGGATACTATAAATAGACTATGAAACTTTCGACCAAGGTTGCAGAATTAACTAATATCATTGCTCCTGCAGTAGCAGCTTGTGATGTAGCGTTGTGGGGTGTAGAGTTTGGCCCACAAGGCAATCGTTCTTTGCTACGTATTTATATTGAGTCATTACCTGAAGAACAAGCTCAAGATAAGCAGGTGACGATCGAGAATTGCGCTGCGGTTAACCATCAAGTGAGTGGGATTCTAGAAGTACATGACCCCATTGCTGGTGAGTTTATATTAGAAGTTTCTTCACCTGGCTTTGATCGTGCGTTCTTCTCAGATGAGCAAATGTATGATTATGTGGGCCAAACAGTTAGCTTGCGCTTAATACAGGCTATTGGAGAAGGCGATAAAAAACGCCGCAAAGTAACAGGCAGATTGGACAGTATAGATACAACCTTCCTAAAGCTGACTGCCACTGATAGTGAGCAGTTTGAGATTGCTTTGAGTAACATCGATAAAGCCAATTTAATTTATGAAGACGCTTAATTATTGTGCCAGACATGCAATATAAGTGACAGTAGATAGGTGCCAGTAAAATAAGTAAGTGACCAAAAATAACTAACTATTAGATAAATGAAAAATGACTGACTATGAAATAGTGGTTAAAAGTATTTTATAAGGTCGTTAGGTGCACAAGCAACTAAATGTACTGGTCAGCCATAATACGTAAATTACTTAATTCTTAAATAGCGTATGGCCTACAGCGATAACGTAATGTTAACGCACAAATCACAAAATTAAAGCCAATTATAAAATGATAGGACAGGTATAGCATGAGTCGTGAAATTTTAACGGTAGTAGAAACTGTCAGTAATGAAAAAGGCTTGAACCCTGAAGATATCTTTGAAGCAATTGAAGAAGCTTTGGTGGTTTCGACCAAGAAAAAAGTATATACCGAACAGCCAGAAGTGGCAGTGCGGGTAGCCATCGATCGTACGACTGGTGATTATGATACTTATCGTTACTGGACAGTGGTTGCAGACGAAGACCATGAGATGCCTGCCTGTCAGCTTGCCATCACCGACCTTGATCAAGAACAATGGTCAATTGGCGATGTCAAAGAAGAGCAGATTGAATCTATTGAGTTTGGTCGCATTGCAGCCACTCAAGCTAAGCAGGTCATCATCCAAAAGATTCGCGAAGCTGAGCGTGCCCTAGTGGCAGACGCTTTTGAGCCACGAGTTGGCGAAATGATGTATGGCGAAGTAAAAAAACAAACTCGCGATGGCTATATTATTGACCTTGGTGATAATGCTGAAGGTTATCTGTCACGCGATCAGATGTTGCCACGTGAGCAGCTGCGGGCAAAGTCGCGCATCAATGCTATTTTATATCATGTCAACCGCGACAATCGTGGCGCGCAGCTACTGTTATCGCGTACCCATCCTGAAATGCTCTCAGCTTTGATGCAAAAAGAAGTACCTGAGATTGCCGAGCAAATTATTGAGATTCGTAACGTTGCTCGTTTGCCTGGTACTCGTGCTAAAATATCCGTGAAAACCAACGATCATCGTATTGATCCAGTTGGTGCTTGTATTGGCATGCGTGGCACGCGAATTCAAGCCGTTCAGCAAGAGCTTGACGGCGAACGTATTGATGTCGTGGTATGGTCAGATGACCCCGCCCAGTTCATCATCAGTGCACTTGAGCCGGCGGATGTCAGCAGCATTATCTTAGATGAAGATGCGCAAACGGCTGATATTATCTTTAGTACTAACGACCAACTTGCACGTGCTATTGGCTCACAAGGCCAAAACGTACGTCTGGCTTCTGAATTGACGGGTTATAAGCTTAATATGATGCTTGAAGAAGAGTATCAACAGCGTCAAGCAGACGAGTCAAAAGCCTTTATCGACTTATTCTATGAACGTCTAGAAGTTGATAAAGATTTAGCACACGCGCTCGTTGATATTGGTTTTACCAGCATCGAAGAAGTGGCTTACGTGCCAGTTGAGACTTTTTATGATATCGAAGGCTTAGATGACGAAGCGATTGATATGATTCAAGAGCGTGCTAAAGAAGTGGTAATCGCTGATGAGCTAGTAAAACAACAGAACATGAAAGAGCCAAGTCAAGAGCTACAAGATCTTGAAGGTATGACCGTCAGTTGGGCTTATAGAATGGCTGAAAAAGACATCATTACCGTTGATGATCTAGCTGAACAAGCTGTATTTGATTTAGAAGATATTGAAGACTTAGACACTGAAACCGCAGGAAAACTCATCATGAAAGCTCGGGAATCTTGGTTCAATGAATAGGCTCTAACTGCATATCGCTGTCTTTTGGTGATATGCTATTTATAATAGAGCGCTGGTATTAATATAAAACTAGTATCAGCCTTAACGCAATCATTTGTAGCCAACAACTGAATTGAACATATAGCAAATAATAGACAGTAGGTGATAATCAATGGCAGATAAGACCGTCAAAGAACTGGCAGATATGGTAGGCAAAGTCGCTAGCGCTGTAAAGCAGCAACTAGTGGATGCTGGGCTACCTGCTCGTGGGGAGGATGACCTAGTCACCGAACTTGAGCAAGAGAAGTTGGTGACGTATTTAAAGCAAAGTCATGGTCAGCAAGACAAGCGCCGTATTAGTCTTAAATCTAAGACAACGAGTACTGCGCGCGTGACCGGCTCTTCAGGTAAATCTAAGAGCGTCAATGTTGAAGTACGTAAAAAGAAAGTATTCGAGAAGCCTGATCCAGAAAAAATGGCTGAAGAGTTGGCTGCACGCGAACAGGCACTGATTGAATCACAAGCCCGCGCTGCTAAAGAAGCTGAAGAGCGTTCTGCGACTAAGAAAAAATCTGAAGAGCGCCAAGCGGCTACCTTAGCGGCTATGCGTGCAAGTTTAGGGTCTAACAAAAGCTCAGCAGGCAAAAGTGATGAAGCTTCTACTTCTTCAGTTGTGGTCAAAAAGGGCAGCAAAACTGCTATTGAGATCAAAACTAAAGAAAAGAAAAAAGTCGCTGCTACTAAGCCAAAAGTTGAAACCGCAGCTGAACGAAAAACTCGTGAGGCACGTGAAGTAGAAGAAGAACGTCTACGTCAAATCGAATCAAAAACCCGCCGAGCCCAAGCTGAAGAGACGCAAAAACGTACTCTTGAGCAGATGCGAAAAATGGCAGGTCAGTATACAGATCGCGAACCTGTTGCTGAAGTTCGTAAAGATGAACCTCTAGCCGAAGGCTTGGTTGGCGACGCTTTAGAAGAATCGTTTGAAAAAGAACGTCGCGAAATTAAGCGCGGTGCAAGTAGTACTGGTACCCGTGGTCGTCGCCGTAAGAACCAGGATGAGCGTGAGATAAAAAACCGTAAAAATGGTTTACGTTCAACCCAAGCTGGTCAGCATAAGTTTGAAAAACCTGTTGAAAAAATTGTTTATGATGTCGAAATTAGCGAGCACATTGCAGTAGCTGATCTGGCGCAACGCATGGCGGTCAAAGCACGCGAAGTCACTAAGTTACTTATGAAAATGGGTGAATTGGCTAGTGAGACAGATACCATTGATCAAGCGACAGCAAGTCTGATCGTTGAAGAAATGGGTCATAATCCAGTACCAGTGAGCGATACTAAGGTTGAAGATGACCTTCATAGCGCTGTCGATGAGCGTAGCAGTAACGTACAAGCGCGCCCACCAGTGGTTACTATTATGGGTCACGTTGACCATGGTAAAACGTCATTGCTTGATAAAATTCGCGAAACCAAAGTCGCCACTGGCGAGGCTGGTGGTATCACTCAGCATATCGGTGCCTATCACGTTAAAACCGCACGCGGGGTTATTACTTTCCTTGATACCCCAGGTCACGCGGCCTTTAGTGCCATGCGTTCACGCGGCGCACAAGCGACTGATATTGTAGTACTAGTAGTTGCTGCTGATGACGGTATGATGCCGCAAACTGAAGAAGCGATTGATCATGCTCGTGCTGCAGGCACACCAATTATTGTCGCCATTAACAAAATGGATAAGCCAAGTGCTGATCCTGATCGTGTTTTAAATGAGTTAACCGCTAAGCAAGTGGTATCAGAAGCATGGGGTGGCGATACCCCAATGGCACGTATCTCAGCCAAAACTGGCGAAGGTATTGATGAGCTTTTAGAATACATTAGCATACAAGCTGAGCTGATGGAGTTAGAAGCGCCGCTAGATGGGGCTGCTCAAGGTATCGTTATTGAGTCAAGACTTGAAAAAGGTCGTGGCCCTGTCGCTAGTGTATTGGTCAAAAAAGGTACATTGAAGCAAGGCGATTTAGTCCTAGCAGGTGAGTACTATGGTCGAGTTCGTGCCATTGTGGACGAGCATGGTCAGCGTATTCAGTCAGCTGGTCCTTCTATCCCAGTTGAGATTTTAGGTTTGCCTGAAACGCCAGCTGCGGGTAGCGAGTTCTTAGTGGTTACTGACGAGAAGAAAGCGCGCGAAGTTGCTGACTTCAGAGTTAACCGTGAGCGCGAGCGTCAACTTGAACGCCAGAATAAAATGCGCCTAGAAAGTATGTTTGAGCAGATGGAACAAGGCGATGTGTCGTTCTTGAATATCGTGCTAAAAACTGATGTTCGTGGTTCGCTTGAGGCTTTACTTGCCGCATTAGATGAATTATCAACTGATGAAGTAAAAGTAAGAGTTATCAGCTCAGGTGTCGGTCCGATTTCAGAGTCTGATGTGACACTGGCAGAGTCTAGCGAAGCCGTACTATTAGGTTTCAACGTCCGAGCAGATGCTACCGCGCGTCGCAAAGCGAATGCCGCTAATATGGATATCCGTTATTACAGTGTCATCTATGGTCTAATCGATGATGTGAAAGCAGCAATGAGTGGTATGCTTGCGCCAGAACATCGTGAGAAAATCCTAGGTGTTGCTGACGTACGTGAAGTGTTCCGCTCTAGTAAATTTGGTGCAGCGGCTGGTTGTATGGTCGTTGAAGGCACTATTTATCGCAACAAGCCAATTCGTGTACTGCGTAATGACCAGGTTATCTTTACCGGTCAACTGCAGTCATTACGTCGCTATAAAGAAGACGTTAATGAAGTGCGCACTGGTATTGAATGTGGTCTAGCGGTTCGTGGTTATGATGTCGAAGCGGGCGATAAAATCGAAGTCTTTGAAATTCAAGAGTTCGAACGCACTATCTAAATCTGTTATTTAAGCATGCTATAAGCTTAATCAGCTGGATATACATCGCATTGCTTACTGATATTACGATGTATTTAGGCCTAACAGGTTCATCCTGCTAGGCCTTTTTTATCGTATATTATATATTTTTAACATTGCCAAATTAATAGTATTAAAAACAGGATAATAATATGAACCAACGCCTACAACGCTTATCCGATCAAATTCAGCGCGAGCTTGCTGTTCTTATTCGTGATGAAGTCAACGATCCACGTCTGACAGGTTTCGTAACTATATCGAGTGTCAAAGTTAGCCCTGACCTTGGCTATGCAGATATCTACGTGACTATCATGGAATCGGAACTCAACGGTGGCATGAACAAGACTGATCATGAACCGAGTGTGCAAGTGCTTAATAAAGCTGCTGGATTTTTGCGTACTGAGCTGAGCCATAGCTTAAAAACACGTACCACACCACGCCTGCGCTTTCATTACGATGAAGTCACTGCTCGCGGTAACTATATGATGGACTTGATCAGTCAGGCAGTCACCAAAACTGAGCAAAATGAAGCTGATGAGCAAGCAGTAGATCAGAAACAAACTGACCAATAAGTAAATATTATGTCCATAGCGAAGCAAGCAGCCAATCAAGCCAGTAAGCAGAAAGTATCTGGGGTCATTCTAGTGGATAAGCCGATTGGTATGACCTCACAACAGGTGGTATCGAAAGTTAAGTATCTGTTTAAGTCGCCTATACATGACAGCAAAAAAGCGGGTCATACTGGAACGCTTGATCCAATGGCCACAGGCCTACTGCCCATTTGCCTAGGTGAGGCGACTAAGTTTAGTCATTACCAACTTGATGCTGATAAATCTTATCAGGCGACGATATTACTGGGTATTCAGACTGATACCGGCGACGCTGATGGTAAAGTGATTGCACAGGCTACTATACCTAAGTTTGATCAGGCACAGCTAAGAGATATCGCTCAGCAGTTTTTGGGTGCTCAGCAGCAAATACCACCGATGTATTCCGCCTTAAAGAAAGATGGCAAAAAGCTATACGAATATGCGCGCGCTGGCATAGAAGTTGAACGTGCGCCAAGAGATCTGTTTATTAAAGCCATTAGTCTAGTGGAGATCAACCAAGAGCAGATCCAGTTGACGGTCACCTGTTCTAAGGGCACGTATGTACGCGTTTTAGCTGAGGATATCGCCAAAGTATTGGGTACACTAGGTCATCTGATAGCCTTGCGTCGCCTGCAGGTTGGCGACTTCAAGGTTGATCAGGCCATTACCTTAGTGCAATTAGAGCAACAAACTTTAGACAGTCGATTCGCTCAATTGTTATCGGTAGATGCCTGTGTCAATATTGCGCTTGAACTCATACTGACACCGGTGCAAGTTGAACGTGTACATATGGGTCAGCGTTTAAACGTACTCGATCAGCTTACTGAAGATTTGCAAGATTATATTTTAAATACTGTTAGTCAGCATGCACCTAGTAGTAAAGATGATGCAAATTATCAAAATGATAGTGATAAGACCGGCAGTCATAACAGTAGTAATCTTGATGGTCAGCAGAGCGAAGCTCAACCATTACTCTATGAAATACCCGTAGATATTCGTTTAATAGACCAGCAAGGGCAGTTCATTGGTTTGGGCGCAGTGAGTTTGAATGGTCGGTTGCAACCTAAAAAACTAGTCAACTTGTAGCTTGTTAACATATAGTTAAAATACCTTAAAAACGCTACGATACTGCTGGTATAAGCTTTTTGCAGCCTCTGTCTGCGTAGGCACAGCAAGCAAGAAAAACTTATGCCAGCAGTAGGTTATGTATCGACATCACTTTTCATTGACTATAGTTAGTACATTTAGGGTGGATCAGAATAAATGATCCTCAATTCTATAAAACTTACTAACACCTTACACTAATCACATACTGTCACATTTTATTGCAGGTTCCACCTATAGTGGAACCTGCTTTTTTTATATACTCATTAAGTAGTCCAAACATATCTATGACGCACAGTTGTATTAATGATAAAAATTAATGATAAAAATCTAGATTAAATTAAGACTAAAAATTAGAAAGTCTGAATGAGAGAGTCTAATAGAAAACGTAATCATAAAAATAATAATACAAAAAATATGAATGTACTAAGCTCTAATTGTATATTTAACAGAAATTTTGACTTAACCATATCCATTCATAACACAAAAAAGGAAATCACTATGTCACAGCCTAACCCCAACCATACTAAGCTTGAGCAAGAACGTTCTGAAGCAGCTACTGCCTCATTAAAGAACCAAACTGAAAGCAACTATACAAAAGATACGGAAGAAGCAGCGGATCGTATCGCCGACAATGCAGAAAATGCTAAGAAAGAAAAATAAGCTTTTTGTTTTAGCTTAGGTTTTGAGTATCTAATTGAAAATGCTAACTGTTTAAATGGTTGGCATTTTTAACATTAGATTATTTTAAAATTATATTATTGATAATAAAATAAACTAGGAGAGTTATTATGAACAAGCCCACAGAAGATATGGACAAGCAAGAAAAAAACATACAACGGCTAGCAGATGATATTAATCCAAGTAAAGACCCTATTCCTGATAGCTTAGCTGAGGCGACTACTGCGCCCTTGTCAGATGAGGAACTGGGTAGCAATGCTACCCAAGATGACCTCAAAAATAGCAAAGATAAGTAAGCTGTAGAATCCTATTTATTATCATAATTATTTTTCAAAACTGCTGAAACTACTGCCGAAAGTTGCTGTTTGTTCAGCAGTTTTTTGTTATAATCGCCCCCAAGTCAATACATCGTGCTTGCTGACCACTAGGTCAACTCTAGTAATGCAGGGTTGTCCCGAATGGCAGGTAAGCTATTTTATTTATACTATTCTATCGTTTCATAGGCGTTCAAATTTATTGAATGTCACTTGTAACCTTTAGCATTGCCGGAGAAATCTATGTTAACTAATACTGATCGCGAACAAATCATTGCTCAATACCAACGTGGCGAAAACGACACGGGCTCACCTGAAGTTCAAGTCGCTCTATTAAGCGCACGCATTAATGATTTGCAGAACCATTTTAAAGCTCACAAAGCTGATCATCATAGCCGTCGTGGTCTTATCCGTATGGTTAATACTCGTCGTAAACTGCTTGATTACTTAAAAGGCAAAGATCTTGGTCGTTATACGACGGTTATCAGCCAGCTTGGTCTACGTCGTTAATTTAGCAACAGCCTCATAGGTGCCGTTAAGTTAGAACGTGCGACATGTTTTGGCATAATTCTATACTTTGTGATCGCTCTATGAGTATTTGTTTGTTGTTATCGACATAATAGTTGAGTAGTAAAAAACGGTGTGGAATAGTTTCACGCCGTTTTTTTATGGCTATTGTGTTTAGAGGCTTTACGTCAAATTTAGAAGATAAAGCTAGGCGATAATAGCCTGCTTAATAGCCGTGGAACAGTAAGTAAAGCTATAGGTTTAAGCAGGAATAACTTATGGTAAAAGTAGCAAAAAATACTAGCATTCGCTCAGTTTTGTAATTAATTGGTCAATGGCTATAAATCCCTGTAAAATAGTGCACTGTGAGTTTTTATAGCCATGCTTACATATAGAAGATGTAGGTATTAAAAAAGTTAATAGCCCATATATAATGTGGCCTTTATAACGTCAAAGCTTCATTGGTACTGATAGAAAAGATACTTATGAACAATCGAATTTGAACGACTAAAAGATGTAGCAGTATAGATAAATCCGTAAGATAAATGCATAACAGTGACCGTACTTACGAGCAGAACTCGCAAGTACAATGCTCTTCAGTTAGCGGTTATAGCCAGAAAAATTTTAACGACTGATATCAGGCTCCTTACAGCGCTGATATTATTTTCGTCATCCAACATTAGGAAAATTATATGACAAATCCGACAATGTTCAACACCATTAAACGTGAATTCCAATATGGCAACCAGCAAGTTATCATTGAGACTGGTCGTATTGCTCGCCAAGCCAACTCTATTTTAGTTCACATGGGTGGCGTTACTGTATTAGTAGCAGCAGTCGTCAAGTCTGAAGCAAAAGCTGGGCAAAACTTTTTTCCATTGACGGTTAACTATCAAGAAAAAATGTATGCTGCTGGTAAGATCCCAGGAGCTTACGGCAAACGTGAAGGCCGTGCTAGCGAGTTTGAAACCCTAACCTCGCGTCTCATTGACCGTCCAATTCGTCCGTTATTTCCTGAAGGCTATTTGAACGAAGTTCAGATCACAGCTACGGTAGTGTCATCAGATAAAACTCAATCTGCAGATATCGCCGCATTGATTGGCGCTTCAGCAGCGTTATCTATCTCTGACGCGCCTTTTAACGGCCCTGTTGCCGGTGCACGTGTTGGCTTTATTAACGGTGAATACGTTCTAAACCCAACGCTTGAGCAACTTAAAGAGAGTGATCTGGACTTAATCGTCGCTGGTACAAAATCGGCAGTATTGATGGTAGAGTCTGAAGCCAAAGAGCTATCAGAAGACCAAATGCTAGGCGCTGTACTATATGGCCATGAGCAACAGCAAATTGTTATTGATAATATTGCCTCATTAGCAGCAGAAGTAGGTACTGCTAAGCAACAGTTTACTGCTCCTAAGCACGACCAAGCGCTTGAAAGTGCTATGAAAGAGCAGTTCGGTGTACAAGTTGCTGACGCTTATACCATTACTGACAAGCAAGAACGTTACACTAAGTTGGATGATATTAAGCAAGCGGCTATCGGAACACTAGCAGGTGATTCAGAGTCAGAAGCTTATAGCAACAATGTATCTGAGCTAAAAGAAATCTATAACGAGCTAAAATATCGTACGGTTCGTGACAGCATCTTGTCTGGCAAACCACGTATTGATGGTCGTGACCTTGATACGGTACGTGCCCTTGATGTACAAGTAGGCGTGTTACCATTTACCCATGGTTCAGCGTTATTTACTCGTGGTGAAACCCAAGCATTAGTGACCACTACCCTTGGCAACAGCCGTGATGTCAATATGATTGACTCGCTAGGTGGTACTATTCGTGACCATTTCATGTTGCATTACAACTTCCCGCATTTCTCAGTCGGCGAAACCGGCCGTGAAGGTATTCCTAAACGTCGCGAAATCGGTCATGGTCGCTTAGCGCGCCGCGGTGTACAAGCGATGCTTCCTGATAGCGAACGCTTCCCGTATGTTATCCGTGTGGTATCAGAGATCACTGAGTCAAATGGTTCATCTTCTATGGCCTCTGTTTGTGGTGCCAGCTTGGCATTGATGGACGCTGGTGTACCAATGAAAGCACCCGTTGCTGGTATCGCGATGGGTCTGGTTAAAGAAGGCGAGCGCTTTGCCGTATTGTCTGACATTTTAGGTGATGAAGATCATCTTGGCGACATGGACTTTAAAGTTGCTGGCTCTAAAGACGGTATCACTGCGCTACAGATGGACATTAAAATTGAAGGCATTACCCCAGACATCATGGAGCAAGCGCTCAAACAAGCCCATGCTGGTCGTATCCATATCTTAGATGCGATGAATAAAGTACTGCCCGCAAGCCGTACTGAAATCAACGCACATGCGCCTAACTATGCAGTGATTGAAATCAACCCAGATAAAATTCGTGAAGTTATTGGTAAAGGCGGCGCAACCATTCGTCAGCTAACCGAAGAAACAGGCGCGGTTATCGATATTGATGACGGCGGCACGATTCGTATCTTTGGTGAAAATAAAGCCGCGACTAAAGCTGCTATTAGTAAAATCGAAGCCTTAACTGCAGAAGTCGAAGTAGGTAAAATCTATGAAGGTACGGTTGCTCGTATCGTTGACTTCGGTGCTTTCGTTAACGTCCTACCAAATACTGATGGCCTAGTCCATATCTCTCAAATCGCAGAAGAGCGCGTAGAGAATGTGTCTGATTATCTCAAAGAAGGTCAAATCGTTAAAGTATTTGTCCAAGACGTTGATAACCGTGGTCGCATTAAATTGACTATGAAAGGCATTGAACAGAGCTAAGTGACTATTCTATTAATGTAGCACTAGAATGTCGCCTCAATAAAAAGAACCGCTTTGAATCACTTATTATTAGTGCTCAAGGCGGTTTTTTTATGGGCTTAAAATTTGAGTATGATCCGTCATTTAAAAACAACTGAGACATGTTAATAATTTACAAGCTGATATCTAAAGTGGAATACTTTATGGGGGCATGAGTGAATTGTAGAGCTGCCATAATATAGTTAAAATACCTCAAAAACACTACGGTACTGCTGGTATAAGCTTTTTACAGCCTCTGTCCGCGTAGGCACAGCAAGTAAGAAAAGCTTATACCAGCAGTAGGTTATGTATCGATATTACTTTTCATTGACTATAGATATCTCGTGACAGTAAGTGGTATAAAAAACAGTCTAAGACCTTAAAATCCAAAATAAAAAACCTATCTATAACAAAAAGCCTATCTATTGATAGGCTAATGTCTTAAATATTATTTAAGGGTCAACATAAGAACTCAGGTTTTGATTTTAAGTATTCTGTCTGGAAACTTTAGATTTTAAATTTCACAGTACCGCTTGTGCCGGTCGCCATGACATCACGCGCAAGCTGGTCTTCTGCATGGTTTTTGGCACTAATTTCATCAGGGTCAGGACGATGTTCTGTATGCCCACATTGGGTACATTCAATATATTCATCAGGCTCAGGTGTCACGATATTGACTTGCACTACCGCATCTGCCGCTTCACATTTAGGGCAGCGAACCCCTGCTAAAAACTGCCGTTTTGGGCGCGGAGACTTATAGCGCATTAGCTGACCTCGCGTTTGATCTGCGTATTAGCCGCCTCATTTTGAGTCGCGTTACTAAAGCCACTATGGCGTAATAAGGCATCAATACTAGCACTACGACCACGAAAATTCTCAAAGTTAGTCTTAGCAGGTAAGCTGCCACCCACGGATAAAATAGTGTCACGGAAAGCTTTACCCGTTATAGGATTAAAGATGCCTTCTTCTTCAAACTTACTAAAGGCATCTGCAGATAGTAGCTCCGCCCATTTGTAAGAATAGTATCCCGCTGCATAACCACCGGCAAAGATATGACTGAAGCCATTAGTAAAACGGTTGTAGTCAGGGGTTTCCATAATAGCAATATCACTGCGCACATTATCTAAAGTCGCGAGAATACCGTCATAATCTAAAGCTGGCGTGTGCGCGTGAATCAGTAAGTCAAAAAGTGAAAATTCTATCTGACGTAGAGTCTGCATACCACTTTGGAAGTTTTTGGCTGCTAATAAGGCGTCAAGCTTGTCTTTGGGTAATGGCTCACCGGTCTCTACATGACTACTGATGAGTGCAATGCCTTCAGCATCCCACGCCCAATTTTCCATAAACTGACTGGGTAGCTCGACTGCATCCCACTCTACGCCATTGACACCGGCGACATCACCAACAGTAACCTGGGTTAATAAATGATGCAGACCATGACCAAACTCATGAAATAAGGTTAACACTTCATCATGGGTGAGCAAGCTTGGTTTGCCGTCAAGCGCTGGGGTAAAGTTGCCGACCATGAAACAGACCGGTAGCTGATGATGGTTCAGCTCCTCATGACTATAACGGGACTGAAAACCACTCATCCATGCGCCGCCACGCTTACCACTGCGAGCAAATAAATCAAAGTAAAAACCACCAATCAAGGTGTCTTTTTCATCAAATAACTGGTAAAAACGCACATCGTCATGCCAGCGTGATACGACAGTTTCACTAGCGTTAGAAGCACTTTGTTCACGCACTGTAATACCGTATAGGCGCTTAACAATGGCAAATAAACCATCAATGACTTTTGGTAATGGAAAGTAGGGACGAATCTCTTCTTGCGATAAGCTGAACTTATTTTGTTTGACCTTTTCGGCAATATAGGCGCTATCCCACGGTTGCAAGTCTGTGATGTCATAATCGCGTGCGCATTCTTGTAGTTGTGTTAAGTCTTGTTTGGCAGTTGGTGTTGCTTGCGCCGCTAGACTGCGTAAAAAGGTTTCAACTTCCGGTACATTGTCTGCCATCTTAGTCGATAAAGACACCTCAGCGTAATTAGCAAAGCCTAGTAATTGGGCTTTTTGCTCGCGCAGTTGCATGATTTGACTCATGATGTCAGCATTATTTAGTGATTCACCTTTGCTATTAGTATGATTATCAAATTCCGAGGCACGAGTGACATAAGCACGGTATAACGTTTCGCGTAAACTGCGATCATTTGCATGAGTCATGACTGCTAGATAAACAGGGATATTTAAGGTAGCCACATAATAAGGGGTAGGCAGGGCATCACTCTCAGCTTGCGAAAGTGAGCCATTGGCCAACTCGCGTACTTTATATTGGGCACCAGCATCGGCTAATAGCGCTAAACCACCGTCAGTCAAGCCTGCCAACTGTGGTTGTTCAATAGGTAGCACATAAGCTTGGGTGGCATCCAAAATATGGTCTGAGAATGTCGCAGACAAGGTCGATAGCTGGCTTTGAATAGCGGCAAACGTATCTTGCTCAGATTTTGGTAACGCCACCCCTGATAACTCAAAGCTTTGTAGAGCCAGTTCAAGCGCCCGCGCTCGAGCAGGTTCCAGCTGCGCTAAAAATGCCTTATCATTAATAATGGCTTGATAACGAGTAAATAGGGGTTGATGTTGCCCGACCCGAGTGCCATAAGCAGATAGCTTCGGCAGCAGCTCATGATGCACATGACGAATATCATCATTGCTCATTACGCCATTAAGATGCGACAAAATACCCCAACTGCGATCCAATGCCAGATTGATATGATCAAAGGCCATGACATCCGCTAGTGCCTGCTTGGCGCTGATGCCAACAGCACCTTCATCATTATTCGTTATCGATGCCAGCTCATCTAAAAAGGTATTAGCCTGATCAATAGCCGTGGTTACTTGCGTCTGTAGGTCGCTTGGATTAGTAGCGGCAAAGTCAACAAGGTGCAAATCCGAATTAAGAGTAGTCATAAAGAGATCCAATATTAATAAATGGTGTTATTTATAATTAAAATTTTGTAGGTCGTGGCTGCAGATTGCTAAGAATGGTCTAAATATTAACGGCTACTTAAAAGATGGGTATAGAGGGGTAAGAATGCAAGCCTAGGCCTACTGCACATACATATTATCTATACTCTCAAGTACTCAACGCCTAACTACTGAGATTCTCTAGTACTTATACTTTCAAATCCTAGTTTTTAAGTTGTACAAGTCATAACCTGCCTAAGTATTCTGCCTGAATAGCAGAAGCCTAAGCAAATGAATTTATAAATACCCAATATTGACTAACTTGCTTACAAAGTGTCATCATTTGCTTGCAAACTAACCCTACAGCCAGCAGGGTGAAATTGGTAGGATGAACACAGTGGAATATAAATATTATATTACTGAGAATATTACGCTGATGAGTGTTACATTAATAACAGGCCGTTATTAATTTAGGAGGTTAATTCTATTATCATCTTAATCCCTAGCAAAAAAAGTAAATAATAAATATTTAATAAAGCTAACTTATCATGTTAGTAATCAAATATGATTAAGTCTCAAAAACAATAAAATATGGAGAACTATTTATGAAAGCAACTCTAAAAAGTTTACGTGAAACCAAAGCCAATCCAGCGGTAAGTATCTTTGTGAAGACTCACCGTGAACATCCTGAAAATGAAAAAGATCCTATCGCGCTAAAAAATCAGCTAAAAGTAGCCGAAGAACGCTTAATTAAAGAATATGATAAACGTACTGCGACCACCATCTTAGATAAAATTCATGCTGAAATTAAAGAGTTAAATCATAATTATAACCTCGATACTTTAGCTGTTTTTGCAAGTACTGACGATGTGCAAATTGTTCGTATGCCTATCGATACTGTAGAGCGTGTGGTAATTTCAGATCGTTTCGCTACTCGTGACCTAGTACGTGATATGGCCAGTGCCGTGCATTATTATACTGTGGTGCTTACTCGTGATAAGGCCCGCTTAATTGAAGCGTCGAACGACCGTGTCGTGGTTGAAATGGACAAAGATTCTAATAGCCAAAACCATATGGAAAGTATCCCATTCCCTATCGAAAATAATAGCTTATACACGACTGGTGATGGCGGTTCAGATCGTTCAGCAGACAACGAAAACAGTTATCTAAAAGAGTTCTTTAACCGTGTTGACAAAAGTGTACAAGAACTGTGGGGCGAACACAAAATGCCGCTAGTGATCGTCGGTGATGCGCGTAATATTAGCTATTATCAAGATGTATGCGACCGTCCAGATAATATCATCGCTACTGTTTCGAATCTGACTGAACTTGAAGAAGGCAACGCCCAACATATTATTGATGGCGTGCAAGAAGCGGTAGAAAAATATCGTACGTCACTACATGAAGCGGCATTGAGCGAAATTGACAAAGCCCGTGGTGCTCAGATGTTACGCACTGACCTGCAAGAAGTTTACCGTGCTGCTTATCAAGGTGCTGGCGAGACTTTATACGTTCGTCGCGGTTATATGCAATCCGCCAAGATTGACGAAACAGCGCAGACCTTGATCATGGCGGATGACACTGCCACAGAGGGCGTAACCGATGATGCCATTGGCGAAATTATCGAACATGTGATTCATAATGGTGGCAAAGCGGTATTCATGCCTAAAGACATTATGGGCGAAGACCAACCTATTGCGTTAGTTACTCGTTATTAATGATTGGTAAAGAATAAGCAGTAAGCATTAAGCACGTCATAAGGGCATTGGTTCGTTGAGAGTCAATGCCCTTTTATATTGGTCAGTCTAAAAACAGTCCAAAAATAATTTTTAGCAGATACCACTGAGAATAAATAGGCGGTACTAAAATCAATAGCAATCAGCGCTACTAAACATACATCACTTGAATGCTAATAATATAAAAAATAATACAAATAATAGCCTTGAGTCGCAATTACAAACAACAGTTATGACAATAAGGACACTGATGATGGGTTTTTCAAATAATATGATCGGGTATAAACTAAAAAGCCTACAAGCCACTACTTCGACATTACTACGAGGTGGGCGAGGCAATATGGGTACCGCAGCGCCGATGCAGCCTGATGAGTCTCTCATCTTGTATGAACATGAAGCTTGCCCGTACTCGCGCCGAGTACGTGAAGTCATGACTCATTTGAACCTCGATTATGAAAGTCGTCCTAGCCCGTGTAAAGGTCATGTTTATCGTGATGAGCTCAAAGAACTGGTGGGTAAAGCGCAAGTACCGTTTCTAATCGATGACAACACGGGTGATAAAATACTAGACTCACAAGCCATCATCGATCATCTATTTACCCATTACTCTAAAAAAAGCGCTACCCCTGAGAACTATCGAGCCTCTAATGGAGACAGTGCCACTTTGAGCAATAAAGCGACTAGTATTGCCTCGATGATGCGTGGTGTTAAAGCGGACCATCCGAAAAAGAACTTAGCGCGTGGTAAACCTAAAGAACCGCTACAGTTATATGGTTTCGAAGCCAGTCCATTTTGCCGTTTGGTACGCGAAAAATTAAGCGAGCTTGAAATAGGTTATATCAACCACAGTGTTGCGCGCGAACAAATACAGGATATCGGCGGCTTTGGGATGCGTTTAAATCTTGGCGAATACCATCCTATTAAAGGGGGTAAACGCGAGCGCATCATGAATCAAGTAATGGACGGTAAGCTACAGTTTCCTTACCTGATTGACCCTAATACTGACGCTAAGATGTATGAATCAGCAGATATTATTGATTATTTAGATAAAACTTACGGCTAGTATGGATAGGCGCAAATGCTAGTTTTACCTAGCAATCGACGGTATATAGCAAGACTAAATCGCCGAAAATGCAGTCATAGGGCAGTCAGTAATCAGGGGCGAATAGTGAGACTTAGTTTTAATGTCTGATTTCTCACTCTTTTGATAGACATAATAATTTAATAGGATTAGTAGACGGGGTCGTTTGATCAAGCGGCTTGTTATTAAAATTCTAGTAGTGACGGTTTGTTACTTTTTATTGGTTAGCCTGATTGTTTTGCTAATGATGGTCTATGATAGTCATAAGTTCAATGTTAGGTAATATCGTTATGGCTCTTTTATGAGTGCTTTTATGAGTACTCTCATGAGTACTTTATTAAAATTATGATGATAACTATCTCCAATCCTTATTCCATGAATACTGAGTATATGAATACTACAACCTCTTTGGTCCTGACCAGCTATAACATCCACAAAGGTATGTCGCCACTGAACCGCCAAGTAAAAATACAAGGCATCGCCCAAGCGTTGGAAGCAGTGGGGGCAGATATATTGTGTCTACAAGAAGTGCAAGGGCAAAATCTTAGGCGTAACATACAATACAACGAATATCCTGACCAGTCGCAGCACGAATGGTTCGGTGAGTTCTTACAGCTACAAAACAGCTACGGTAAAAACTCGGAATACGAAAACGGTCATCATGGTAATGCCGTACTTAGCCGCTTTCCATTAGACCCCAAACATAACGTCAATATCACGGTTAATAAGTTGGAGCAACGTGGGGTCTTGCACTGTGAGGTGCAACCAATAGGCTGGGATATGCCAGTAGTGGTCTTATGCGCGCATTTAAATCTGTTTGAGCGTGACCGGATCAAGCAATATCAGGCAATTAGTGACTATGTGCGTAATGCGATTGCCCCTGACCAACCGCTGATTCTGGCCGGTGATTTCAATGATTGGAAGAAGATGTCTTGTGATAAGCTAGCAACTAGCCTTGGCTTGACAGAAGCATTTAAATCCTGTCATGGTAAACTACTACCGACCTTTCCAGCAAAGTTGCCCGTTCTGAGCTTAGATCGCATCTATGTACGCAATTTGATTGTAAAGGATGCCTGGGTACATACGGGCAAGCCGTGGTCTACGCTATCAGATCATTTGCCTATTAGTGCAGAGTTGGCTTTGCCATAAATACATTACTGGTACCCATTTATTCAAGTCTATTTAAGAAAAAAGCCCGTTTAAATAATTGAAACTATTTAAAAGGCCTGCAAAGCAAACAATAACGCTTAATAAATAACCCCGATATATAAAATATAAGGATGTATTACTATGTCTAACGCTTCTAATCAGCAGCTACCAAGCAGTCAACATGCGGTCGTTATTCTTGAATTTGGCGAGCCTGAAGTTATGAAATACCATGACGGTGTTGCTATGCCAGAGCTTGCTGAAGGACAAGTACTAATAAAGGTAGCTTATGCAGGTATCAATCCGGTCGACTACAAAACACGCCAAGGCAAAGGCTGGGGCGCGGATAATATTCGTAAAAATAAATTTGATCATAATGAGCCTGCCATTTTAGGCTTTGATGTTGCAGGTGAAGTAGCCATCAGTAATAGCGATCAGTTCGCTGTTGGTGATAAAGTTGCTGCCCTTACCTTTGATGGCGGTTGTTATGCTGAATATGTGGCGGTAGACGCCAAGCTACTGGCTAAAGTACCAGAGGGAGTGACTCTAAAACAAGCTGCTGCGCTACCTTGTGCTGGCCAAACCGCGCTACAGTTTATAGCGTTTGCCGATATTAAAAAAGGCGAGCACGTGGTGATGAATGCGCCAGCGGGTGGGGTCGGTCATTTATTAATTCAGCTATTAATGGAAAAAGTGGCGCAAGATGATATTAAAGTAACCGTTATTTGCTCACCAGAAAAATATCATAAACTGGCTGATCTAATAGACAAAAATCAGCTTGCCGGTTGGATTGACTACACTAAAGACGAGGCATTCCCTGACTTGCAAGCCGACGTATTACTTGATTTAGTCGGTGATGAAGCAGGTGTACGTGCGCTTGGTGTCCTCAAATCAGGTGGACGGGTTAATGTGTTACCCACCATTTGGGTGGATAAGCTTAAAGGTGCAGGCAATGAGAAAAACCTAATTGTGGCCGGTTACGCTGCTCAGCGCAGTGGTGAAGATATGGCGCGTGTGCTACAGCAAGTCGCTGATGGCAAGTTAACCTTACATATTCAGCAAAGCTATCCATTGTCAGAAGTCGTTGCGGCTCACCTTGAGCTACAAAAAGGTGGTACCTTTGGCAAAATCGTCTTAGAAGCCTCTGTATAAAAACAGCAAAAAGGGTATGCTGACCAATTTCAGTATATTACTACAGCTGCATACTTTTACCCTTTGTGCGTGGGTGCTGTACATGCCCTATTATTACCTTGTTAGCCTTATTGACCCTCGTTGTTTTAGTGTAGCGGTTAATACGGCAGTATAAACGACGGTAAAACTAGGGCTAGTCATCCATTAGATGGATCTCAATTATAGTGATTTCAATTATAGCGATTTCAATTATAGTCATCCAAACCTGTGCTATCTAAACTTGTACTATCTAAAATGGCGAGTTTTGTTAAGCTGTAATCATACGCCGAAAAGTAAGGCTAATCCGACCTTCATTAACTTTTTTAGTTTTAGTAATACTGTGTTTCCAATACTGCTGAGTAACGCCTGCCATCAAGATAATCTGTCCGGAGGTAAGATACAGCTCTACTTTGTCTTGTCTCTCTTCACCTGTAACTGGTTTATGCTTAAATAACATTTTACGAGTTGCCCCCAAAGACAGGGCTGCTATTAAAGGCTGCGGGCCAAGCTCTTTTTCATCGTCTGCATGATAGCCCATACCCTCATCACCTGAAGGATAGTAATTAAGCAAACAAGCATTAAAATAGGGACGATGGTCTTGAGTGATATGATCTTGACCATTAGTGCTAACCATATCAGCCGCACCAACCACATCAAGATTTAGAGCGCGTATTTTGTCTTCGATAAGTTGTTTCACGTGAAACACTACAGGATGCCAACCTGTGGCCTGTCGGGTATGCCCAGCGTAGCGATAGCTCAAACCCTTATCACCCATCCAAACAATTTGCCGCTTAGTGATATGAGTCTTGCCAAACAAGGTAACGACATCAGATTGCCAAGGCAGGGTGGTTAATAACGTCTGGTATAGCTCATCAATATTATCAACCACTGCTTCTGAAGGTAGCGATCTTAAAAGTCGCTGTCCTATTTCTATCCGCCCTAAATCGTAAAGCTGGCCATCATAAGGCAATAAATTCTCAGTAGGATGGGGCGCAAATAAATCGTCCATTAGTTCGACTTTATCTTATTGTGCGCCGCTGTTTTACTCTTTTGAGCTTGAGCGCCTTTATTATTATCATACTGGTCATAGCCATTTAAGATAAGACGAGCACATTCTATAGGCGCTTCCATGGGTAGCAAGTGGCCGTAATCGGGCAAAGAGATAATGCGCTCAGCAGGGACAAATTTTTGCCACTGTTTTCTGACTTTATCATTAATAAATAGCGTGGGCTTGCCAGTAATAAGCGTATAAGGGCAACGTAGCTTTTTGAGGGCCGCATCAATATAAGGGGTGCCAAAATAGTTGGCCAGCTCTTGCTCAGGAGTAAACATCAAGGCATAACTGTCATCTGTCTGTGCGACTAAGCTTTGTTCAGCGAATACTTGTAAATGCTCATTGCTAATACGACGATAGGCACGCAGCGCACGCAGGTACTCATAAAAGGCTTGCACACTTGGCCAGGTGGTTTGTTTGGTTAATGTGCTTTTGAAAGGTTCACGAGTCATTTTGAGGGCGCGTGGCATTAGGTCATACAGTAGCGTTTGCGCCTTGGTGAAAGTCACTGGTTCTATGAGATATAACTGTGAAAACAAGTCAGGACGCTTGGCCGCAGCAATAGCGGTGGCAGTTGCCCCTTGCGAATGACCAATACCAACGATAGGAGCCTCTTGGGTCTTTTCTAAAAACTCAATCAGCATATCGGCATCTTGGGCGCGAGTGAGTCGTCCACTGGTCGGCTTATCGTACCAGTAACCACGCATCGCCAATGATGAGATGTCAAAACCTGAACCCAGCGCCTTTAATAACGGTGTATAGGCACCGACTGTGAAACCATTGCCAGCATAAAAGTGCGCCGGCACCCGTAAGTTGGCATCTGAATCAGCCGTCTCATCAAGTTCACTCAAATCGTAATAGCGCGCTTGTTGCCCGTTAATAGCAATACTTTTTGCAAGTTCTTCCATAATGATGCCACATCCTTGTGTTGTTTAATTCAGCGAAGTTCTGGCCGTTTAGCTGTCTTCCCCTAAGAAGCCACCACTTTGACGATGCCATAATCGGGCATAAACGCCATTTAATGCCAGTAGTTCATTGTGGCTGCCTTGCTCAATGATACGCCCTTTATCCATCACTACCAATCTATCAAGTGCTGCAATAGTCGATAAACGGTGGGCGATAGCAATCACAGTTTTGCCGGTCATGATATCGTTTAAGCTTTCGGTAATGGCAAATTCAATTTCAGAATCAAGGGCACTAGTGGCCTCATCTAGTAATAGAATAGGCGCGTTTTTGAGCATGACCCGTGAGATAGCAATGCGTTGACGTTGACCGCCAGAGAGCTTGACCCCACGCTCACCGACTTGAGTATCAAGGGCAGTGTTGCCTTTATCGTCATATAATTCTTTGATAAAGTCCCATGCCTGTGCTTGCTTGGATGCAAATATGATTTCATCATCGGTAGCATCAGGGCGGCCGTAGGCAATGTTCTCACGGACAGTGCGATGCAGTAGCGAGGTATCTTGGGTCACCATACCGATTTGTCGACGTAATGACTCTTGGGTAACCTCATTAATCGCTTGCCCATCGATATAAATTTTGCCGCTATCCACATCAAAAAAGCGCAGTAGTAGATTAACTAAGGTTGATTTACCGGCACCTGAGCGTCCAACTAAGCCTATCTTTTCGCCTGCTTTGATATTTAAATGAAAGTCATCCAGCAGTCTTACGCGTGAGGTTTCTAGCGTTGTTTCTGCTGTCTTAACCACATCAACTTTTGCACCTGTTTGGATCGCAGCCACACCATTCTCACCCTCGTAGCTGAAGTCCACATGATTAAAAACTATATTACCATTAGTGACTTTTAGGGCTGGGGCGTTGGGTTTATCCACGATGGTTTGCGGTGCAGACAAGGTACGCATGCCGTCTTGAACGGTACCGATACTCTCAAACAAACTTGCCGTCTGCCACATGATCCAGCGGGTCAGGCCATTTAATCGCAAGGCCATCGCTGTTGCAGCTGCAATAGCACCAACACCGACCGCACCTTGCTGCCATAAATATAAGGCAATGCCAGCCGTGCTGCTAACCAAGATCACACTGATAAGGTGGGTGGAGACTTCCAAATAGCTGACCCAGCGCATTTGTGCGTGGACGGTTCCCAAGAACTGGCCCATAGCATTTTTAGCATAACCCAGCTCACGGCGTGAATGACTGAACAGCTTGACGGTCATGATATTGGCGTAAGCATCGGTGATACGTCCCGTCATCAAAGCGCGCGCGTCAGCTTGGACAACAGCGGTCTGCTTGAGCTTGGGGATGAAGTACCACATGGTCAGCCCAACCAGCACAAACCAAACCACAAACGGTATCAATAACAAGCTGTCTAAATTAAATAGAATGACGCTTGTCGTTATAAAGTAGACGGTGACATACATAAACATATCAGCGACCGTCATCACAGTCTCGCGTACTGCTAGAGCCGTTTGCATCACTTTGGCAGAGACCCTACCCGAAAATTCATCTTGATAAAACTGCATGGATTGACTAAGCATGCGCTGATGAAAACGCCAGCGCATTTGCATTGGAAATACGCCTTGTAGGGTTTGAAAATGAATAAAGGAAGATAAGGCAATCCAAAAGGGACTAATAATTAGTACGGCGAGCATCAGCAGCATCGTATCGCCTTTTTCGGCCCATAGATTCTGCGGCGTATAAGTACCGAGCCAATCGACTATATTGCCAATCCATGCAAACAGCATGGCTTCATAAATCCCGATACCCGCGGACAAAATCATAAATAGCAATAGCCAGCCACGTAAACCTTTAGTACACGCCCAAAGAAATTTTACCAGGCCCTCACGAGGCAGGGGCATTGGCGTGTCAGGGAAGGCCGAGAGACGCGATTCAAAAAATCGAAATAGAGAATTCATAGGCAGTAGCAATACGCCAAGATAAACGTTACCTGGCGCTGTGACTTTTATTAGTGGGATAGCCGTGTATTTTACCAAAAATTCGCAATCGCGCCTGCATGGTAATTGTAATTTGAACGGAGCAGGCACTTATTGCTAATTGATTGAATAGTGCGCGACTTATTAGACGAGAATAAATAGATTGCTGAAAATGAAATACTTTGTTACATTCCATATTTTGTCTTAATTAAGCAGTGCTGGTTTACGAGTGCTGAATTAAATAACAATGGATGAAGAGCATAGCAATTCAATAAGGTAGAAGTTCATGATGTATTTAACGATTGCGGTGCTATGCAGTGTTGCCGTCTCTGTACTGCTTAAGGTATTAAGACAACAAAATATAGATATCCGCCAAACCATTGTTGCCGGCTATCCGGTGGCCTTTTTGCTGACTTGGGTATTGCTCAAACCTGAGCTTAGTGGCGTTGCTGAGCTTGGCGGTGCCTGGGCTATTATCATTGCACTTGGGGTACTATTACCAGCGGTATTCGTGATTCTTGGTCGAGCCATTGCAGCGGTCGGTATGGTCGCCACTGATGCGGCCCAACGCTTGTCATTGATTATCCCTATTATCGCTGCGTTTATCTTATTTGGTGAAGTATTAACGGGCACGCGTATTTTTGGCTTGGCTTTAGGGTTTTTAGCGCTTGGGGCACTGGTCTATCGCCCGCAGCAGCCAGCTACTGTTAATGATACTGCTAGTGTAAATATGAATGGTGCAAACTTGAGTAGTGCCGGTACAAACAATACCAGTATCAATAACCCGTCTAATAATGGGATCAATAAAAATGTACTTCGCACGCCTCTGTGGCTGTTTGGCGTGTGGGTAGGCTACGGTATTATCGACATTTTATTCAAACAGGTTGCTAAACAAGGCGCTGCGTTTCCACTGACGTTATTTGTCAGCTTCGGGCTGGCCGGCTTACTATTGTTTCTCTATTTGCTTATCACCCGTGTACGCTGGCAAGGTCGAGCATTAGTTGCTGGATTACTGCTCGGCGCGTTAAATATGGGAAATATTTATGCTTATATTCGCGCGCATCAAGTATTGTCTGACTCACCCAGTATTGTCTTTACCGGCATGAACGTCGGTGTCATCGCTGTGGCTACCCTGATTGGGGTCGGCGTATTCAAAGAGTCGCTCAACCGTATCAATGTGCTAGGACTAGTATTAGCAATGAGCTGTGTCGTGGTACTGTTTTTAGCCTGATGGTTTTAATATAAAGGTAAGTTTTTATGATTTCTCAAATTTAGCTGCTTTAACTTATCAGATATAGGCACCGCGCGTGTCCTATGGTAAGGTTATCTACAAACGGCTAGCCTTATATGATCAGGCTCGTATAAACTGACAAACGACTAGCCTTATATGATCAGGCTCGTATAAACTGACAAACGACCGTTTACCTTTGTAACATTTGATCTTTATTAATAAAAATAGGACGCTCATTCAATGGAATATCAACAGCAATTACAACGTATAAAAAATGGTTCAGGATTCATCGCTGCACTTGATCAAAGTGGTGGCAGCACGCCCAAAGCGTTAGAAAATTATGGCGTTACTGGCGACGACTATGATAATGACGAGGCCATGTTTGACCTTGTGCATGAAATGCGTGCGCGGATTATGACTTGCGAGTGCTTTGATGATAAACGTGTCCTTGGTGCGATTTTGTTTGAAGACACTATGGAGCGTGAGGTTAATGGCAAGCCTACCGCTAACTATTTATGGGAAGACAAAAATATCGTGCCTTTTTTAAAGGTAGATAAAGGCTTAGCAGAACAAATGAGCGGCGTGCAAGTGATGCGCCCAATGCCCAATCTAGACTTATTATTAGACAAAGCCAAGAACTATCCGGTATTTGGTACTAAGATGCGTTCGGTCATTTATGAGCCCAATGTTGATGGGATTGAGTTAGTCGTACAGCAGCAATTTGATGTCGCTAAGCAAGTTATCTCAAAGGGCCTGATGCCAATCGTCGAGCCAGAAGTTGATATCAACAGTACCAAAAAGCATGACTGCGAGCTGATACTTAAAACCAATATCTTACATAATCTTGAGCGTTTAGATGATGGTAAACAAGTGATGTTAAAGCTGACCTTGCCTGAAGAAGCTGGGTTTTACCAAGAGCTGATTGACCACCCAAAAGTGCTTAAAGTAGTGGCTTTATCTGGTGGTTATAGCCGTAATGACGCTTGTGCTAAGCTCAAGAAAAATCCAGGTATGATTGCCAGTTTCTCACGTGCCTTTACTGAAGGCTTGAGCAAACATCAAAGTGATAAAGATTTCGCTGATACTATCAATACTTCGATTGATGAGATTTATCAGGCGTCAAAAGTGTAAAGTCAAAGAGCAAGCTAGAAACATAAAAAAGCCCCGCCAAATAAGTTCTTTTATACTTAAATTGCGGGGCTTTTTCTGTATTGAACTAACGTAGCGCTAATCAATTAGCTTACGCTTCTTTACTTTTTAGCCCCGCTGCATATTCACGGACGTTTTGGGTGATTTTCATTGAGCAAAATTTAGGGCCACACATCGAGCAAAAGTGAGCAGATTTGTGCGCGTCTTTTGGCAAAGTCTCATCATGGAACTCACGCGCCGTATCCGGATCAAGCGCCAGATTAAACTGGTCATCCCAGCGAAACTCAAAGCGTGCTTTTGATAGGGCATTATCACGCGCCTGTGCTCCGGGATGGCCTTTGGCAAGGTCGGCCGCATGAGCCGCAATCTTATAAGTGATGATACCGTCTTTGACATCCTTTTTATTGGGCAAGCCTAAATGCTCTTTAGGTGTGACATAACACAGCATCGCCGTACCAAACCAGCCAATCATTGCCGCGCCAATGGCACTAGTAATATGGTCATAACCGGGTGCAATGTCGGTGGTTAACGGCCCTAGGGTATAAAATGGGGCATCGTCACACAGCTCAAGTTGTAAGTCCATATTTTCTTTAATACGGTTCATAGCCACGTGACCTGGGCCTTCAACCATTATCTGCACATCGTGTTTCCATGCAACTTTAGTCAATTCACCCAATGTCCTAAGCTCGCTAAATTGCGCTTCGTCGTTGGCATCTTGCAAGCAGCCAGGGCGCAAACCATCACCTAAGCTAAAGGCCACATCATAGGCTTTCATAATCTCGCAGATATCTTCAAAATGAGTATATAAGAAGTTTTCCTGTTGATGTACCAAACACCACTGCGCCATGATTGAGCCACCACGCGAGACAATGCCCGTCAAGCGTCCGGCTGTCAGTGGCACATAATCTAATAACACGCCAGCATGAATAGTGAAGTAGTCAACGCCTTGCTCAGCCTGTTCAATGAGCGTATCGCGGTATATTTCCCAGGTTAAATCTTCAGCGACACCATCGACTTTTTCTAACGCTTGATAAATAGGCACGGTACCAATCGGCACTGGTGAGTTACGAATCAGCCATTCACGGGTTTCGTGAATATGGTTGCCGGTGGATAAATCCATGATGTTATCCGCACCCCAACGCGTCGCCCAGGTCATTTTGGAGACCTCTTCATCAATAGAAGACCCTAATGCCGAGTTACCGATATTGGCATTAATTTTCACTAAGAAATTACGGCCGATAATCATTGGTTCGGATTCAGGATGGTTAATATTATTGGGGATAATGGCGCGACCTGCCGCCACTTCACTACGCACAAATTCAGGCGTAATAACAGTAGGGGTACTTGCGCCAAAAGTCTCACCATCATGTTGGCGCATATCCGTTGATTCATGCTGCTTTTGGGTTTCGCGAATGGCGATATATTCCATTTCAGGGGTAATAATACCTTGGCGTGCATAGTACATTTGCGTGACATTGCCAGTTTTACCAGCGACATCTTTGGCACGGCGCGGTTTATCAATATGGGCGAATCTTAGATTGGCAGTGCTTATGTCGCGGGCACGCGTCTGTCCGTAGCTGCTTGATAGGCCAGCCAGCTGTTCAGTATCACCGCGTTCGTTTATCCAGCCTTCGCGCAGTTTTGGTAGGCCTTTAGTGAGATCAATAGTGGCGTTGGGGTCAGTATAGACGCCTGAGGTATCATAGACATAAAATGGCGGATTGTGCTCGCCTTCTTTGTCACCCGTACCGCCCACCGGCGTGTCGGCTAAGCTGATTTCACGCATCGGTACTTGAATATCGGGCCTTGAGCCTTCGATATATACTTTACGGGAAGCGGGGAGAATACGGTGTAAGTCGCGGGCGTCTTCTTCAAAACGGGCATCAGTAGCAGCACGATGAGCCGGGGTTTTTAGGGCATCTGCTTTTTTATCCGCTTTATCTTTAGTCGCGTTAGCGGCATTTGAGAGGTTAGCTGGGATATAGGTATCGACGGCGTGTGCGTCTATCTGTGCATTAGCGTTTGGCGTGTTTTTTAAGGTATCTATTGCAGTAGTCATATGCTGTCCTAGCGTGTTGTGTTGTCCATTGTTAAAGGCAACACCGCCAGAATCTGCGGGGGTAAGCGATAGCTACGTAGGCAAATTCAATCATAGATTTAAAGTCACTGCGCTAACAAACATAATGATAGGGCATAAATCTAACTTGATTGTTGGGCGCTACTTATTATTAACCGCCATACTCTTTATCAGTCAGTTTATCAGCCGGTTTATCAGCCAGTTTATCAGCTGGTGAGTTATTTACTGGCTTATTAGCCAGCGAACGCTAGCGACTGAACTTGGGCTAAAAAGTGATTCTAATAATAAGGCATTTCTGCGCGCCCTTTGCAAGACGATAACATCAGCTTAGACTTCCCTGCGTCGGTACTAACCGCATCAGGTTCGGCGGGTGATCTCTCAGCGATGTATTAATGACTGCTTATGAATCAGTCATTGATACATCGCACCCCGAGTCTGTCAGTGTTGTAAATCAACTTTATACTAACAAACTTCTGCTATGACTGCTAATGATATTTAGTCTTATAAAAAATCCTCTCAGGCTGTGTTACTTCCTTAAAATATTCTATTCCTACTGTTTAGCCATTCAATTTAGTCATATAGTCAATGAAAAGTAATATCGATACATAACATACTGCTGGCACAAGTTTTTCTTGCTTGCTGTGCCTACGCAGACAGAGGCTGCAAAAAGCTTATACCAGCAGTACCGTCGCGTTTTTAAGGTATTTTAACTATACCATTCAATTTAGTCATGCCATTCAGTGCTATGCAATTTTAGACTGGTTATTAAAAACGGGTTTAGTCACAGCAAAAATCTTCTAACTTGACGGTTATTGTTTTTTTACAGTTGCTATTACGGTTGTCATCAAACTGTCATCAAAGCTTGGCACACTGCAACGCATGTCAGGGATCATACTATCTAGTGCAGTTATTAAACCTTTGCAGTTGTCATACTTCAGGAGTCTTATATGCGTTATTCATTATTAGCAGTGGCCGTCAGTTGTACCTTAGTGCTTACGGCATGTGATAAATCAACCGACACCACTGTAGCACCCGCGACTGACAGTAGCGCAGCCGCGAATAATAGCGCTGATAGTAGCGGATCAAATAACGCCAGCTCTGCTAGTAGCGATCAAGTATCCATGAATATCACTGGCGCCGGTGCGTCGTTTCCACAGCCTATATACGCCAAATGGTCAGCCGATTACAACGGTGCTACCGGTGGGCAAGTCAATTATCAATCTATTGGCTCGTCAGGTGGTATTAAGCAGATAGTCGCAGGTACTGTTGATTTTGGTGCTTCAGATGCGCCAATGACGCCAGAAGAATTAACGAAAGAAGGTCTAATTCAATTCCCAATGGTCATTGGTGGCGTGGTGCCAGTGGTTAATATTAAAGGCATAGAGCCTGGTGCATTAAAGCTTGATGGCAAAATGCTAGCCGATATCTATTTGGGTAACATCAGCAAGTGGAACGATCCTGCTATCGTGCAGTTGAATCCAGATTTAAGCCTGCCGGACAGTCCCATTACTACCGTATTTCGCTCAGATGGCTCAGGGACAACCTTCAACTTTACTGATTATTTAGCCAAAGTATCTCCCGATTGGAAAAATAATGTGGGGGTCGACAAGACTGTTAAATGGCCAACTTCTGATCGTGGTGCGGCAGGTAAGGGTAACGAAGGCGTAGCAAGCTATGTCAACCGAATGGACAATGCAATTGGCTATGTTGAATACGCTTATGCCAAACAAAACAATATGTCACATGTGGCACTCAAGAATGCCGCTGGTAATTTCGTACAACCTTCTATAGAAAGCTTTGCCGCCGCTGGCGATATTGATTGGTCGCAGCAAGCAGGCTTTTATAAGGTTATTACCAACTCTGAAACTGCCGAGGCATGGCCGATTGCCGCTGCAACTTTTATTTTAGTACATAAGCAGCCGCAAGATCCCAAGCAAGTTGCTGGTGTACTGAACTTCTTTAGCTGGGCTTATGATCAAGGTGATGATGCAGCAACTGCGCTTGATTATGTCCCGTTTTCTGATACCGCTGTTGCTTTATTCAAAGACAGCTGGCAGCAAGTAGTGGGCAAAGACGGTAAGCCGGTATATACCCCACAATAATCTCTGATTCATTTGCCCACACGCCTATGGTTTTCTGATAAGCAGATCATAGGCGTCGCTCATATCTAAATTGTTTATATCCAAATCACACCTATTAAAGCAACTATTGAGGTGGTCATGGCAGGATTTAATTTGCAGACACAACTGAACAAACAGAAACGTTGGGATGCAATATTTGTCAACACTACCAAAGTGGCGGCACTCTTTGTGTTGTTAAGCTTAGGGGCAATTTTATTGTCGCTGGTTATTGGTGCTTGGCCAAGTATGCAGGCGTTTGGGCTAGATTTTTATACTAGTAATAACTGGGACCCGGTCGCGAACGAATACGGGGCTTTAGCGCCAATTTATGGCACCTTGGTCACCTCAGCCATGGCGCTGGTTATAGCAGTTCCTATCAGCTTTGGTATTGCGATATTCTTGACTGAACTGTGTCCACCATTTCTCAAAAAGCCGCTAGGCATTGCTATTGAGTTATTAGCGGGTATCCCTTCTATCATTTACGGTATGTGGGGATTGTTTGTATTTGCCCCCTTCTTTGGTAATCATATCCAGCCATGGCTAACAGAGAACCTAGGCGGTCTACCGATCATCGGCAAGCTGTTTGTCGGTGTCCCGATGGGTATTGGCTTATTTACCGCTTCCTTAGTACTCGCCATTATGATCATTCCTTTTATTGCCGCCACTATGCGCGACGTATTTGCGGTCGTACCGGCGCTGTTGAAAGAATCTGCATACGGTATGGGCGCTACCACGTGGGAGGTAATGTTCAAGATTGTCTTACCGTACACCAAGGCGGGTGTGGTCGGTGGCATTATCTTAGGGTTAGGGCGCGCACTGGGTGAAACCATGGCCGTAACGTTTTTGATTGGCAACACCTTTAATATTAGTCCCAGTATGTTCGCTTCGGGGGTTTCTATTACCTCAGCGTTGGCCAACGAATTTGCTGAAGCATCCGATCCGCTGCATCTATCGGCGTTGCTACATTTAGGACTAATATTATTTATGATTACCTTTATCGTTCTAAGCATTTCGCGATTATTACTACGCGGCATGGATAAGCGCGCTGGACAGTAAGTTTTGGATGTTTTAAAAGTAGCTTTGCCATCTTAGCGTAGGCATCCACATTCAAACGTACCATAAAAAATTTGTCATAGAAAATCGTCATATAAAAAGCCTAGAAGGTTAAAAATAACAAGGAATCTGCTGCATGACCGCATTGTCTGCCATTACTTCAGCCTCGACTAAGCCCATTATGGCCAGTGACCAAGGTCTATATCGCCGCCGTAGGCTATGGAATAAGGTAGGGCTAGGTTTTGCGGCTTCAGCCATGATATTTGGCTTGTTTTGGCTGTCATGGATTTTGATTACTTTGGGTATTGAAGGGTTTAGCGGTCTGGTGCAGATGCCAGTGTTCACGGCCGATACGCCACCGCCGATGACTGATGGTGGTTTGCGTAACGTCATCGTCGGCTCGCTAATGATTGCCAGTACTGGATTATTTATTGGGGCGCCGATTGGCATGTTAGCAGGGATTTATTTAGCAGAATTTTCCCACGGCAATTGGCTGGGACAAGTCATACGTTTTTTAAATGATATTTTATTGTCTGCACCATCGATTGTAATTGGTCTATTCATCTACGCATTATTGGTCAAAAATTATAGCTTTTCTGGCTGGGCAGGCGCGTGTGCACTGGCCTTAATTGTCATTCCGGTAGTGGTAAGAACTACCGAAAGTATGCTGCTACTGGTGCCCAATACTTTACGTGAAGCGGCTTATGCACTAGGAACACCAAAATGGAAGTTGGTGCTGGGCGTCACTGTTAAAGCCGCAAGGGCCGGTCTAACCACTGGCATATTATTAGCGTTTGCGCGTATCACGGGCGAGACGGCACCTTTGCTATTTACTGCTTTGAACAATCAATATTTCAGCTTAGATATGGGCAACGCGATGGGTAATATGCCCAATACTATTTATCAATTTGCCATGAGTCCTTACGACAACTGGCACACCTTAGCATGGGCGGCCGCATTATTAATTACTTTGACTGTGCTCACTTTGAACGTAGCCGCACGCTATATCGGCGGCAAAGAATATAACTAATACTTACCTAATTTCTTAACTTATACATTTAATTTAGAAACGGAACAGGGTCACTGGAATGAATTTTTTGCAGCCTCTGTCACGCTTGCGAACAGCACGCCAGAAAAATTTATACCAGTGGCACGTTGCTATAAGTGACTCTCTTTTATTTTGAACTGACTGTATTTCACATTAAAGAATTTCATATTAAAGATAATAAGGAACATGACCATGACAGATACTGCTACCCGACCAGCAAAAAACAAAATTAAGACTCCTACGCCTGTCCCCACTTTGAGCGACCCGCGTGTGCATGTTCTCGCGCCAGTAACCACTGCCCGTACAGCAGGTGAACAGGCATCTGCTACATTTAATGAATTTGCAGCCACTGTGCCTGCTGCAAAACTCCAAGTCCGTGACTTAAATTTTTATTACGGGGACTTTCGCGCTTTAAAAGACATTTCCCTTGATATTCCCGAAAAGCAAGTAACGGCATTTATCGGACCTTCTGGCTGTGGTAAGTCAACGCTACTGCGCACTTTTAATCGCATGTATGACCTATATCCTAATATGCGTGCTGAAGGTCAGATTTATTTGGATGGCAATGACGTATTGGCCAAATCAATGGATGTCAACTTACTGCGCGCTAAGGTAGGCATGGTTTTCCAGAAGCCCACGCCGTTTCCGATGTCCATTTTTGATAATGTGGCTTTCGGGGTGCGGTTGTACGAAAAGATGTCGAAGGCAGAGCTTGCCGAGCGGGTAGAATGGGCTCTTAAAAAAGCGGCACTGTGGAATGAGGTCAAAGACAAGCTGTCTGCTTCAGGCCTATCTTTATCCGGTGGTCAGCAGCAACGATTGTGCATTGCACGCGGCGTGGCAACCAAGCCCGAAGTTTTATTATTAGATGAGCCAACCTCAGCGCTCGACCCCATCTCAACGGGGGCCATCGAGGCTTTGATTGAAGACTTGAAGCAGGACTATACCATTGCCATCGTGACCCATAACATGCAGCAAGCGGCGCGAATTTCTGATTACACCGCTTATATGTATTTGGGCGACATGGTAGAAATGGGCAACACCGACCAGATTTTTACCAACCCTACCCAGCAAGCGACTGAAGACTATATTACTGGGCGTTATGGCTAATGGTCTTATTTATTATGGTTTTTCTACTTATATAGTTAATCCAGTTTAAAAACGACCCAATGCTACTGGGCTACTGGGCTACTGGGCTACTGGGCTACTGGAATGAATTTTTTGCAGCCTCTGTCACGCTTGCGAACAGCACGCAAGAAAAATTTATAGCAGTAGCAGGTTGTCATAAATATACCTTTTTCATTGAGTTTTTATCGTGTTTTTACTGAGACTTTTATTATGTCCAATCAAATGTCACATACCTCCAAAAGCTTTAACCAAGACCTAACGGAAACCACTGACTTATTTTTAGAAATGGGTGAACTTGCGGGCAAGCAGGTGGCGCAGGCGATGCACGCCTTGATAGAAGGCGACGTACATTTAGCGCATCAAGTGGTAGAGCAGGACAGTGCGGTCAATCAGCTTGAAGTGCAGATTGATGAGCATATTTTACTGTTGGTTGCCAAGCGCCAACCGGCTGCCCGTGATTTACGCTATGTGATGGCGGTTAGTAAAGGCGTGGTGGATATCGAGCGTATTGGCGATGAGGCTGCCAAAATTGCCCATATGGCACAGCAAGTGGCGGCTGATAATAGCAGCAATACCTATTGTTATCACGAAGTGCAGCATCTGAGTAATCAGGTACGTATGATGCTACATAATGCGTTAACCGCCTTTGAAAATTTGCAAGCTGAGCGTGCTTTTGAAGTCATGCGCAGTGATGGCAATGTAGATTTTGAATACCAATCTGCTATACGGGCATTGATGACTTATGTCATGGAAGATCCGCGGCAGGTGAGCCAGGTGATTAATATGATGTGGGTACTGCGAGCGCTTGAGCGCATTGGTGATCACGCTCGTAATATTGCTGAGTTAGTGATTTATATCAGTAGCGGTACCGATGTGCGACATAGCGATTTTGAAACTGTACAACAAGCCATTGACGCTACCAAAGTAGGCTAGCGCCCGGTCTATTTTGCTCAATAACCCTTAGTTTAGCTTTTGGTTTCTGGGGTCCAGCCCTGAGCACGTTCGTAGTTTTCATTATCCAAAAATTTATCACGTTGTTCTGTCAAAAACTTCTTGGCTGCAGGATCCATCATGCTCAAATGGTTTTCGTTAATCAGCATGGTTTGATGCTCAAGCCATTCTTTCCATGCTTGGTCTGACACGGTTTCTTGGAGCTCTTGGCCTTTTTTGTTCGGAAAGGGCGGGTGCACCATTTTAGGTAAATCTTGTTGATATTTACGGCAAAATACGGTGTTGGCTTGGGGATTGAAATTCTCGGTCATGAGTTGTTCCTTATTATTGATATTGAATATATTATAGTCAATGAAACGTAATATCGATACATAACATACTGCTGGCATAAGTTTTTCTTGCTTGCTGTGCCTACGCAGACAGAGGCTGCAAAAAGCTTATAGCAGCAGTACCCTAGCGTTTTTAAGGTATTTTAACTATAGCAGTTTGCTATTAACCTAGGATAAAGGTCTTAGTGCACTTAGCAAATACTAATAGGTTTGAGAGTGTTAACCGGTTTAAGGGTATTAGGTTTAAGGGTATCAAATTTAAGGGTATCAAGCTTAAGGGTATCAAGCTTAAGGGTATCAGGTTTATAAAGGGTAACCACAAATCTATCTAAATATGGTAACAAAAACACCCGCAACAATGGCGGGTGTTTTGATATTAATCGCTGTAGCCAGCGAAGGCTATCAAGTTAATAAAAAATACTAGATTAAGCAAACACCTCTAAACGGGTACGTCCACGGCTTACCGCTTGCTTAACTTGATTGGGCGCAGTGCCGCCCAAATGGTCACGCGCTGCCAATGACCCTTCTAATGTTAAGTAGTCAAACACGTCATCACCGATGGCATCGCTAAACTGCTGTAGTTGTGCCAATGATAGATCGCTCAAGTCCACACCTTCTTTAATGCCCAAAGCAACGGCATTACCCACCACTTCATGGGCATCACGGAAAGCCACGCCATTGCGTACCAAGTAATCAGCCAAGTCGGTGGCAGTGGCATAGCCTTTCATAGTGGCGGCGCGCATGTTTTCTTTATTAGGCGTAATATTTGGCAGCATATCAGCAAAGGCTAGTAACGAACCCGTTAAAGTATCGACGCAGTCAAATAGCGGCTCTTTGTCTTCCTGGTTGTCTTTATTGTAGGCTAGCGGCTGACTTTTCATCAAGCTCAATAAGGTCATTAGTTGTCCGAATACCCGTGCTGCTTTACCACGTACCAGTTCAGGCACGTCAGGATTTTTCTTTTGCGGCATGATGGATGAGCCGGTACAAAAGCGATCTGGTATCTGTACGAAGTTAAATTGTGCGGACATCCATAGAATAATCTCTTCACTCATGCGCGACATATGCATCATTAAGATAGAAGCTGCTGCAGTGAACTCAATGGCGAAATCGCGATCGGATACCGCATCAAGCGAGTTTTGGCAAATGCCTTCGAAGCCAAGCAATTCGGCAGTAATTGTACGATCTATCGGAAAGGTGGTGCCCGCAAGAGCGGCGCTACCAAGTGGCATCTGATTAATACGGCGACGTGCGTCGACCAAGCGTTCAGTATCACGGAATAACATCTCAAACCAGGCCATCACGTGATGACCAAAGCTGACTGGCTGGGCAGTTTGCAGATGGGTAAAGCCCGGCATAATGGTATCGGTATGCTGCTCGGCCAAGTCTAATAAGCCGCTCTGCAAACGTACCAACAGTGCGATGATATTATCGGTTTCTTCCCGTAGCCACAGGCGAATATCGGTTGCGACCTGATCGTTACGACTACGTCCGGTATGTAGTTTTTTACCTACTGGGCCTATGATATTAGTCAAGCGCGACTCAACATTCATGTGCACATCTTCTAGTGCAATCGACCATTGGAACTCGCCTGCTTCAATTTCAGCCAGTACTTGCTTTAGACCGTCAATAATAATGGCGACATCATCAGCGCTCAAAATATCGCACTCTCTGAGCATGGTCGCATGAGCGATTGAACCTTCGATATCGTGACGGGCAAAGCGTTGATCAAAACCTACGGAGGCGGTAAAAGCGGCAACAAAGCTATCGGTCGCTTCACTAAAGCGCCCACCCCACATTTGTTGGCCTGGACTACTTGAAGGGCTATTTGATGAAAGGCTATTTTGCACAGTGTTGTTGTCCGTGTTAGAAGCATCTGTGCTAGAATCAGACACACGTGAATTTTTACTTTGCTCGGGATTACTAGGATTTGAAGAGTTGGCGTTCATATCGGTCTAAGGCAAGTCAAGAGAATAAGAACTTAAGTATAGCAAATGATGAGGTTGCCTTACTAGATGAGCGCTTAGAGTTTTTTATACCCAAACTCATGCAGGTCATGAAGCCTTGGCAATGGCTGCTGTATATCTTTTTTTGGTCGCTGTTTGTGACGGTGGTTGACCGCCATAATCTAGCTACCTTGCCAGAATTTTTGATTAAGTTCATGAGTAGGGTCATTCAAAATAGCTTAACCATCATGCCGTCACTATACTTGATTGATTATTTACGTCCTATTTTTAAAAGTACCAGCATACTCAACGTTAGCATGCATGTTTTTTTGCTGCTGACGATTGGCTCTGTGGTAGCCATAACCTTAGTTAAGCTAGTGATGATCAATATAGGCTGGCTTGAATATGACCCTCAAGCGTTTGTCCTAGATATATTATTCAATGCGGTAACTACTGGCAGCTTCACTTTAGTGTTTTTACTATACTTTGTACACCACCATCGTGAGCTTAATGCCCTTAAGCTATCCTTTGAGCATAAGCTAACGGCTCAAAATGACTTAATCAAAGCCCGTATCGCCCCGCATTTTTTCTTCAATACCATCAATACTTTAATTTCTCTCATCGAGTCCAATCCACCGCGTGCCTCTGATCTATTGCAGCATGTTTCAGCGCTATTTCGCGCTAGCTTTAATGGCGCACGTGAGATTAGCTTTGAAGAAGAAGTCGCGCTCTGCGAGCATTATCTAGTGATTGAGTCGAGCCGTTTGGGCGATAAACTCGCTGTAAATTGGCAGCTGCCTGATGAAGATGTCATGTATGACATGGTTATTACTGCTTTGACATTACAAAGCGTGCTTGAAAAAATACTGCTCAGTGTTGTCGAAATGACTATTGAAACTATATATATTGATATTATAGTGACTTGGCAACACCACCACGTTGCTATTGTTGTCACGGCTCAACTCCCCAAAAAAACCCTAATGATCAGCCATGATTTACGCCGTCATATGGACTTTCATATCCAAACTGAACGCTTAAGAACCTACTTTGGTCAAAGCGCAGATATCCAAAGTACCGTCACTAGCAAGCAAATAGTAACCACCATTGATTATCCTCTACAGGATGTAGGCTTGTAATCGTCTATTTGTGTTTAAGTGCTGGTAGAACATTAATCGTGGCATATTTATTGCAGTATTCATTGTATCAGTACAGTCATCAGGTTATATGATTAGATATTAATACTGTTCAACAACTTGTTGAATACGCTATGACAAAGGAATTTACATGCGCATTATAGTTTGTGACGATGAGCCATTAGCACGCGAGCGCTTGGTTAGAATTGTGCAGGAGTCGGGCCATCAGGTGGTCGCACAAGCAACGACTGGCTTAGAAGCCATTATCGCAGTAAAAACTCATCAGCCAGATATTATCTTATTAGATATCCGCATGCCCGAGATAGATGGTGTGCGCTGCGCGCAAGAGCTTAATAAACTTAAGCATCCGCCGGCCATTATCTTCGTTACCGCCTATGATCATTATGCGATTGCTGCGCTTAAAGCCAATGCTATTGGCTACTTATTAAAACCAGCAAATAAAGACGAATTGTTAGAGGCTTTGGGCAAAGCCAAAAATTTAAACGCGGCGCAATTAAATGAACTCCGTAAGCTCGAAGATCCAACTGCCCGGCCGTTACGGGAGCATATCGCTGCTCGTACTCATCGCGGGGTTGAGCTGATTGAGCTAAAAGATATTTATTATTTCAGTGCTGACCAAAAGTACGTCAAAGTACGCCATAAAGAGGGCATTGTCTTAATTGACGAAACCTTAAAAGAGCTGGAGCAAGAGTTTGGCGATCGACTGTTTCGTGTGCACCGCAATGCTATTATTAATCTGAGTTTTTTAGATTTTTTAGAGACCATAGACGCCGGGCAGTATCAAGTACGCTTTAAAGGCATCAATGAGACCTTAGCGGTTAGCCGCCGTCACTTACCCGCGTTACGTGATAAAATTCAAAGTATGTAGCCTAATTAATGCCTGTAGGGGAGTGGCGCTTGTACTTCTTCAATAATCATTCCATATCATCAAACCCTTATTTATGCTTAAATAGGGGTATTTTTTGCGCCATTATATGTAGTGAATCAAATATACCACTGGGACAAAAAAGACGAGTGACAAAGGTAGCTGGCTTATTAAAGCAGATACTTAAACTGAGTCTGACGCCGTAACAGGTTGGTAGTTGGTTTTACTATAGTACTAATCCTATTGAGGCCTCTTATGAGCAACTTGCAACAACCTGCTTTGACTACCTTAAACATCGCTACCCGTCAGAGTCCATTAGCATTATGGCAAGCCGAGCATATTCGTGATCGCTTGCTAGCGCTGTATCCCAATTTAACCATCAATTTACTAAAAATTGTCACTAAAGGTGACAAAATTTTGGACACACCGTTGGCCAAAATTGGCGGCAAGGGACTGTTTGTCAAAGAGCTCGAGCAGGCAATATATGATAAACAGGCTGATATTGCAGTGCATTCGTTAAAAGACGTGCCGATGCAGTTGCCTGAGGGATTGATGCTGGGAGTGTATTGCAAGCGCGCTTCCCCAACCGATGCCTTCGTGTCTAACACTTATAATAATCTTGATGAGTTGCCAGAAGGTGCGGTAGTAGGCACCTCAAGTTTGCGCCGTCAATGTCAACTCAAAGCCTATCGTCCAGATCTGCAAATCAAAACCCTTCGCGGTAATGTTGGAACCCGCCTAGGCAAGCTAGATGCTGGCGAGTACGATGCGATTATTCTAGCTACCAGCGGGCTACAGCGTATTGAGCTTGACGCGCGCATTCGCAGTGAATTGGATATTGATGTTTGCTTGCCTGCTGTCGGACAAGGGGCATTGGCTATTGAATGTCGTAAAGGCGATGCTGAGATTCTTGCTCTATTAGCCCCGCTTAATGATGACCAAGCTCGCATTCGTTTAATTGCTGAGCGCGCTCTAAACCGTCATCTAGAGGGTGGTTGCCAAGTTCCGATTGCTGCTTATGCGGTGCTACATGCGGCTGATGACAGCATCGATATTGCAAACAAATATATCGAAAACGACGATGCTGGCAATATGTTGTGGTTACGCGGTCGGGTTGGACAAGAAGACGGCAGTGAACTGCTAAAATCTGAAAAACGTATTATCTTAAGTGGTAGCCAAGCCGAACGAGAAGGGCAGGCCAGTCAGCTCGGTATTGAAGTGGCTGATATGCTGCTTGCTAATGGCGCTGGTGCTATTTTGTCGGCGATTTACCATCCTGAATAGTTCGCAAGTGTTTAATAGGTTTCATTGGACCCTAACCATAGAAATCAGTAGTAGAGACCAATAATTGATTAGAATACTTTGTGGTTGATCTAATCTTATAAGCCTTATGTCGGGGTATTTTTATGTCATTGCTCCAGTCCACTCAGTCAAATCAGCCATTAAATACCTCGTCTCCGCCGCAACAAGTGGTGATTAACACTCGCCCAATAGAGCGCGCAGCACCACTTACGCGTCATCTTCAAGCAGCGGGTCTGACGGTGATTGATATGCCAATGTTGGCCCTACAAGCGCTCGCGATGACAGAGGCAGATATGCAGCTGATGCGCCAGTGGTTTGCAGGTCATTATCAAGCACTGGTCATAGTAAGCCCAACCGCCGCCGCCGCTGGCTTAGCGGTTTGGCAAGCGCTTGAACATGAAGCCAATGCTCAAGACAGTAATGCTCAAGACAGTAATTTTCAAGACAGTAATTCTCAAGATAGCAATTCTCAAGATAGCAATGCTCAAAACAGTAGTGCCCAAGATAATAAAAATCAGAATAAAGCCGCTATACAGCAAAATTCAAGTGTCGAGATATCAAGTGCTCCCAGTCATTTAATTGCTGTTGGTGAAGCGACCGCTGCCGTATTGCATAAAGCTAGGCTGCAAGCCGCAAATTATCAAGTACTACAGCCTACCATTGCCAACAATGAAGGTATGCTGGTCATGCCTGAGATTGAGAGTCTGCAAACAGGTGACAAGCTGTTAGTCTGGCGTGGACTCGGTGGACGGCGCTTATTAGCCGATACTTTACAAGCGCGCGGTGTGCATATTGATAGTATTGCATGGTATGAGCGGGTTATGCCAGCCGATGCAAAAGCTCACTATGAGTACTGGCTACAATCGTTCAGTAGGCAACAGGCAGCACAAGGCATAGTGCTATCACCGCAGACAAAACCTATTGTTATTATCAGTAGTGGCACGGCTTTTGAGTACTGGGTAACTATAGTCGGTCAAGTACCAGCAGTTGCTGCAGAATCAAAGTCAGATACCAATTTAAATGAGCGCCTGGCTGTAAGCTTGAATAATACCGTGCCACTCAAACTAGCAGACTTTGCTTATTTGGTACTAGGCACACGCTTAGCTCATATGGTTGCTGAACAGCAGCTGAACTATTACCGAGTAGAAGACTTGGCGCCTGAGACTATTCTTGCGGCTATTGAACACATGACTAGATAGTCGTTTAACTCTAAAACAGTTGCACGGGTCTATCAGTGCGTTTATTTGCTGTTAATTATAGCTATTAGCGGTAACTTTCACTCAAGGCACAGCGATCAATTGGTCTTATCCGCTTATGTTAAGTCCGTTTAAACCTAACAACAATGGTGCTGCTTTATGTCAACTAAGTCTGAGTCGTCAGCTAACGATCCCTCTGCCGGCCAGCAGCGCCGACAAGCAAATATCTTGTTATTGCGTTTGCAATGGCTACTTATTTTACTGCTTATCGCAGCGCTATTATGGTTATATATTAGCCAACAGCGTTTTCAGATTTATGTTAATGAGCGTTTGCAAACTAATGAGCAAGTGGTCAGCCGACTAAACGAAATGGACGATCGCTTATTTGCTATCAGTCAACAAAGCCTGCCACCGCCAAGTGCTACTGTCGGTAGCCAGGCACAAAATCAGTTGGAATTATTGCGTATTCAGATACATGCAGCGGATAGGTTGCTGGCAGATAATAACGATACAGCAGCGGTCGACTTACTGCGCAGCCTACAATGGCAGCTATCACAAAATAACAATGAAATTGCGCCAGCCCTGACGATTGTCATTAAAAAAAGTTTAACCAAGGATATCGAACGCTTGCAAGCGCAAAGCTCTCAGCCTAGCCCGTGGCAATTACAAAATTTAGCGATTCAAAATATCCAAGAATTTTTGTACAGTTATGAGCGCGTAAACCGTTTTGAGCCTATAAACAACCGCAAAAATCAAACCCCCATTAACAGTAGTGCTGCACAGAAAAGCCCTAAACAATTAAGTGTATTCGTCAACCCAGCTGCCAGCGCTAATGTCGCCTTGATCCGCAAGCAACTAACGATTCACGAAGTTATCATGACCCTGAATTTAGCCAGTCAAGCCAGTAATATGCGTGAGAAAGATCAGCTGGTTGCCTATTTAAGTCAGGCTCGAAACCAATTGCAAACGTTAGTTGCCGAAGTATCTAGTACGTCAAAGAACAAAATAACCGACCACGCGACATCGCAGTCAGCTACCAAAAATAATACAAAAAATTATGAAAAACCAAGCAATCTAGAGACCACTACTGCGCCAAAAGATATCTCAGAAGTGATTTTATGGTTGGATAAGCTGATTGCTAATTCTCCGACTCCAACGACCTTATTGACTAATCAGATTTTGGATAGACCCAAGCGTTGATTGGGAGTCACCTATTTTAAGTGCTATGGTCGAATGTTCAACACGCCCTAATACATTTTAAAAATAAAAAAGCGACAGTAAGTTATGAATAACGCCAATCAACCCTCACATTTAAAAGCTGATCCTCAAACTAAAAGCGGCGCTGATGCCCCTATCGAATTGATACACTATCCCATTATTCACCATCAGCCAATCCACTGGGGTGAAATGGATGCTTTTAATCACTTAAATAATGTGGTGTATTACCGTTATGCTGAGACCGCGCGTATTGTCTATTTGCAGGCGCTAGGAATGTTCGATGGCAGTATGGTGACCATGCTAGCGCAGTCGAGCTGTCAGTATCTACGTCCGGTAACTTTTCCCGATACGTTATTGTTAGGCGTGCGTTGCCGGCGCCTTGGTAACACCAGTATCGTCATAGAGTACAGTTATTATAGCTGCACGCAGCAAGCAATCGTTGCTACTTCTGAATCAGTAATAGTACGTCTGGACAGCCTTGGCGAACAAAAGCTACCGTGGACAGCAGAGGAGCGCACGCGTCTATTGGCGTTAGAAACAAAGGTAGGTCATACGCCTGAGCTATAGTAGATTCAAGGTCAAAGGAATACTCTAACTGCACTTTTTATGTCCTATTACTCACTCTCGAAAGTTCCTTAAAGTGATTTTAATTTTTGAGTTAGCAATAAAAAGCAAAAAAGGCACGCTAACCAATGCTAGCGTGCCCTTTTTTATTATTCACTTTAAGTACTTCTCAAAATAGCTCGTTCAGCGTCACAGTCAATATTAATAATTTATAGTTAATCCTAACAGCTCTAGTCTTATTTAGTAGGAGCATGTACAAAGTCTACTACATTCAGATCAAAACCTGACAGTGCATAAAACTTCATTGGTGATGATAATAAACGCATGTCGCGCACCCCTAAATGCCGTAAGATTTGGGCACCAACCCCAATACTGCGATATGGTTGTTGAGTAATGGTAGATATTGACTGATTGTCTGACGCTTTATCTAAAGCCTCTCCCAAGTCAATCGGTTGGTGGTTACCAACCCACACTAGTACGCCGCGCTCTGAGGCATTAATTTCTTTTAGAGCGGATTGCACACTCCAGCCACCGCGTCCTGTTGCATCATTTTTGGCTGCGAAGAGGTCACGCAAGGGGTGAAAACCATGGACACGCACGGTGCTGACACCTTCGCTAACATCGCCTTTCACTAACGCTAAATGGGTCTCGTCGGCACCAAACTCGCGGAAACGGTGCAAGGTAAACGTACCATATTCGGTCTCAAAAGGATGCGACTCGATCTCTTCTACTGTTTGCTCGTTAGCAATACGATAGTTAATGAGATCAGCGATAGTTCCGATTTTGAGATCATGCTCTTGTGCGAATATCTCAAGGTCATCACGACGTGCCATCGTACCATCGTCATTGATAATCTCTACGATGACAGCTGCTGGCTCAAGTCCTGCCAGCCGTGCTAGGTCACAGCCCGCTTCAGTATGGCCAGCGCGGTGTAGTACGCCACCATTTTGGGCCATTATCGGGAAGATGTGCCCAGGTTGAACGATATCCTCAGGCTTAGCGGCTGACGCAACGGCTGCTTGTACCGTACGCGCACGGTCTGCAGCAGAAATACCAGTAGTGACGCCTTCAGAAGCTTCGATAGATACCGTAAAGTTAGTGCTAAACTTGGCTTCATTACGATCAGACATCAACGGTAGTGCCAGCTGCTGACAACGTGTTTGTGATAGCGTCAAGCACACCAAACCGCGGGCATGGGTAATCATAAAGTTAATATCTTCAGGGCGCACATGGGTTGCCGCCATGATGAGATCGCCTTCATTTTCGCGATCCTCATCATCCATTAGGATGACCATTTTACCTGCGCGAATATCTTCGATAATCTCAGGAATCGTATTTAAACTCATAGTAAGTCTCAATGTATTATTATTGGTGAGTATGTCAGTGGCTAAGTATAAAAATTTATTTGGCTATTGTAACAGCAGATGAGAGCAAGCGCTGTAGCTGTTAGGAAAAGCAGGTAGTAACTGAGTATATGGGGTTATTAACTCATCGTTTGTACCAGAAAATTATAACCATCTTATCATTTTAACGGTTTTTACCATCACATGCTGCTTCATTGCTAGACAATAGCGTCTAGTATCCCAAAAAATAGTTATGAGTATTATAAATAGTAAGCTTAAATAATACGCAAATTACTCATTGCTGGCCGCTTGGGTTTTTAGCCATTCTATAAATTGCTTGCTGTGCTGCTCACGCTGATTGTCTGCATATTCATAAAAGTGTGTGCCTACTAAGTTATCTGGTAAATAGGGCTGCGCATAATAATGATTGGGATAATTGTGTGGATAAGCGTAACCGACCCCATAACCTTCATGACGCATCAATTTGGTCACGCCGTTACGCAGATGTAGTGGCACTGGTGAGGCGTCTTTTTCTGCTAAAGTCATAGCAGCGTTAATGGCTTTATAAGTACTATTACTTTTGGCACTGGTGGCCAAATAAACCACCACTTGCCCTAAAATAATACGCGCCTCGGGCATACCGATAGAGTGCACACTACGTAAGGCAGCATCAGCAAGTAGTAGCGCATTGGGATTGGCATTACCAATATCTTCACTCGCCAAAATTACCAATCGCCGTGCGATAAAATCTGCCGACTCACCGCCAACCAGCATCCGCGCCATCCAGTATAGAGCTGCATCAGGGTCTGAGCCACGTACTGACTTTATCATCGCTGAGACAATATCGTAATGCCGCTCACCATCTTTGTCATAGCGCACTAGCGCAGTCTGTGCCACCCGGGCTATTAACTCATCATCGATTACTATAGGCGACTGTTTCGGATCTGCGCTCTGAACGGCAAGCTCCAGTAAGTTAAGCGCCTTACGGGCATCGCCATGTGCTAATTGATTAATAGCATTCTGCGCTTGCAAGTCGATGGTGAGCTTGTTTAGAACGCTGTCGTCTAAGAGTGCGCACTGCAATACCGCCGTAATTTGTTCGCTACTGAGTGGCTCTAAGCGATATACCTGGCAGCGTGATAACAGCGCATTATTGACACTGAAAGACGGATTTTCGGTGGTCGCGCCAATCAACGTAATATCACCTGATTCTACCGCTCCTAATAAGGCATCTTGTTGCGCCTTATTAAAACGGTGAATCTCATCAATAAAAACCACCGGCGATTCAAAGCTTAACGAGTCTTTATTGTCTAACACCTCGCGCAACTGCTTGACCCCAGTATTTATTGCTGACAGCGCATGAAAAGGTCGCCCAACGGCATCCGCTAATAACATCGCAATAGTGGTTTTGCCAATACCCGCCTCACCATGTAAGATAATTGAGGGAAGATGACCTTGCTCGACCACACGTCGTAGCGGTGCGTCTTCTGCCAGTAAGTGTTGCTGACCAATAATGGCATCAAGAGTAGCAGGGCGCATACGCTGAGCAAGTGGGGTGTCGGCGTGAAAGGCAGGGGGCATAAGAACAAAACTCTCTGTTTTAAAAAATAAACTAAAGTTGGAAAATTTACTGATATTTCAATAAACATTGTATAAGATAGGCTAACGCAGTTGTACGTCAAGAAAAGTCCTGTAAGTGTACAGCTTATGTCTTATACACTTTGCTTTTAATGTATTTGACTCTATTAACAGCTTAATATTAGTGCAACACGCTCTAGCCGTTCAATAAAAAATATCATGCTCAAGGTAAAATAGTGATGACACACCACCGAAATCTTCAGCAGCTCTTCAAGAAAAACTTGCGTCTACACTGTGCAAATAGAAAGTCACGACCCTTAAGTGCTGGCGAGATTGTGCTGGCACGGTCAGTTTTTGGTGACAGTATCAAACTTGAAGAAGTGACTGTTAAGACCGCGTGGTGGGTACTCAAAAATTATGCCGTCAGTCCTAATGGACATATATATTTTCATCCAGCTGATTGGATAGCGGACTTTAGCGATACTTCAATTAGCAAACAAAGCTGGTTGATCCATGAGCTTACTCACGTTTGGCAATTACAGCAGGGGCTAAAAGTTGTACGTGGTGCCCTTATTAATCGGCGCTATGACTATGTCTTAGAGGCCGGCAAGTCATTCTTTAATTACGGTATCGAGCAACAAGCTCGCATGGTACAAGACTACTTTATACGACGGGCATGCAGACAGGACTGTCAAGCGTTAGAGGCCTGCATTCCCTTTCTAGGCAATCACTCTACTCAGCACCATGACCGCTCGTTTACGGTTTAGCTATCAATGCTCACTCAATAACGCTAATGGCAAAACAGGCTATACTTAACAATGATTGTTCTATGGTTAATAGTTTTATAGGTAACATAGACTATCTGAATCGCCATCAAAAGCAGGTGGGTTTATTCTAAATTTAAAACGCTTCCATTTTCACTTTTAGTTTTTAAAACAGGAACTGTGCCGTGATGTTTAAATTTCTAACACCGAAGCTCGATGCTGATCTCTACAACATAACGATAAGCCATAACAGCCCTGCTGCGCGTCTACGTCAGACGTCCAACTTACTAGCGGCAACTTTAATAGGGACAGTATTGTTAACGGGTTGCCAGCAGAAATCTGAATCTGTGCCAGATAGCAAGGACAGTCAGACTATCGAACAAACGACCGCTGAAGACAATAAACCTAGCGTGCAAAGTGACTCGGCCGCTGCGCGCGTAGAGCAATTTCAGCCGATATATGTGGCTCAAGCACAAAGTTTACAGCGACGCTTGCAAGCAGAATATGAGTCGCTACAAGCTGCTGATGCGCCAGACAGTGACAACTCTTTATTATTGAACAGTGCTACTGACACTTCTGATGATGCTTCTAGTAGTGACAATAAAAGGGCTATTAATAACAACCCTGCAGCCAGTCCTACTGTCAATACTGATAATGCGACCGCCGATGCGGCAGAAATTGATCCTGAGATTAATACCAGCACTGAAGTTGGCGAACGCGATTTAACAGTACTAAAGCGCATTAGCCTTGAGCCCCGTAAACCTATCATACTGAACGAAGAACAAATTATCGAACGCTATCAGCTGGCAATGGAAGCGCTTTATCAGCCTGTGGCGACGCCATTTACTGACCAAGACGTCGATACTCTTCTTAATATAGCCACTTTAGTACCGCAGCTGTTCGAGCATGCGGAAATTGCTGGCAGAGTCAGTGCCAAAAGCCCAGCACTAGCTCGGTTGATTATTCAGCATCAAGTTTGGGAGCAAATAGAAGCGCAGCAGGTTAAGGATATGCAACAAATGAAGGTGGACCAACAACAAGAGTTTGAAAGCCTCATGACTAAGTTCAACGACACCATCAAAGACTATGATGAGCAAATCGCTAAATATGAGCAAACTCTAAAAGAGTTTCAGTAGTCTATTATAAAAGATAGCGATCATCATTCAATAGGAGCTAAGCTTGCAGTATGACCCAAACCTGCATAAAAAATCCCGCACAGTGGCGGGATTTTTTATTGAATCAATGGTCAAGTTTTAGCATAGCGGACCTATTTGCGGTCTTCGATTTTGACAAATTCGCGATGGGTTTCGCCGGTGTACAACTGACGAGGACGACCAATTTTGAACGGTGCACTGTGCATTTCTAACCAATGGCTGATCCAACCTGAGGTACGAGCCAATGAGAAAATTACCGTAAACATTGAGGTTGGGATACCAATGGCTTTTAAGATAATGCCAGAGTAAAAGTCAACGTTTGGATACAGGTTACGCTCGATGAAGAAGGGGTCTTCTAAAGCGATTCTTTCCAGTTCCATAGCAAGTTCAAGCTTAGGATCGTTGATACCTAATGCTTTTAGAACTTCATCACAAGTTTCTTTCAAAACTTGTGCGCGTGGATCAAAGTTTTTATAGACCCGATGGCCAAAGCCCATCAGCTTCACTTCACGGCTTTTTACTTTTTCCATAAATGCAGGAACGTTTTCAACCGTACCAATTTCATCAAGCATTTCAAGCACTGCTTCGTTGGCGCCGCCATGTGAGGGACCCCAAAGGGCTGCGATACCAGCAGCGATACAAGCATAAGGGTTCGCACCAGTAGAACCTGCCAAACGTACAGTAGACGTTGAGGCATTTTGTTCATGATCGGCATGCAAGGTAAAGATTTTGTCGAGTGCTTTGGCAATTATTGGGTTTACTTTATAATTAACATCAGCAGGCGTGGCAAACATCATATAGACGAAGTTTTCAGCATAGTTGAAGTCATTACGTGGATACATGAACGGTTCGCCCTGTGAGTATTTATAACTCATCGCAGCAAGCGTTGGCATTTTAGCAATCAGGCGAATGGCGGTGATTTCGCGATGCAGCTCTTCACTAACATCTAAGCCTTCGTGATAGAACGCAGACAAAGCACCGACCACACCGACCATAATAGCCATTGGATGTGCATCACGGCGGAAGCCTTCAAAGAATTTACGCAGTTGGTCATGAACCCCTGAGTGTTTGCGGACTTTTTCATAAAAGTCTTTCTTTTGCTCAGCGTTAGGCAGTTCGCCATGAACGAGCGCATAGGCCACTTCTAAATATTCAGCGCTATTTGCTAATTGATCGATAGGGTAGCCGCGATATAATAACTCGCCTTTACCACCATCAATGTAGGTAATCTTCGACTCAACAGGCGCAGTGACTTTAAAACCAGGGTCATAAGACCAGTAGCCGGCTTCTTGTAAAGCGGCTACGTCGATAACTGGGCGTCCTAAAGTACCTTTAGTTATAGGAAGTTGATATTCTTCACCATCTACGGTTAGTGTGGCTTTATTGTCAGCCATAAGTTCCTCTCCATTGGTTTTAGCTTGTTAGAATAAAAATGCTATCGACGCATACCCTCGCGTCATTACTAGTCAAACTGTCAAACATGAGCTCAACTAATTCAATATTCCGGCTATACTAGCAGTAATTAGAGAGGTTTTGAAAAGACTTTTAGTAGCAATGTCCCTGATTCACGTGGTTTCAGGGCATTTATCTATTGTAATTTTTGTATCAAAATATGTCTGCTTGGTTATTCAGGGTAAAAATAGCCTTTTTGCAAGAATAGAAGAAAGCCGCTTATCCTGATAAGATTTAAATCTTTTTATTAATGCAGCACCGTTTTTATTTTTATTTATTCGATTAGCAACTGACAGTACATGAGTAGTAGATGAATCAAATTAGATTTAGGAGTGAGTCACATTGAGAATATAATATTGCTGATTCTTAATGTTTTGTTAAAGCTTTTCCTATATCCACTATTTAGGGGATAAATTTGTAATTGTCGGCCAGTCATTTTATAATGATAGGAATTTAACTGGCACTGGCTTGTGTGAAACGATAAGTGGTCATAATATTTCAGCAATTAGAGTATGATATGTTCATATTTTGTTACGATTGAAGCGCTATTTTATAGACTGGACCTAAGCTTATGGCTTGAATATTTTTATTATCTGTTCTATGTTTAGACAGTTGATAGTGAAGCTTACCTTAATAGAGATGACTCAGTAGCGTTATCTTTTTTTCGTTAAGGGACTTTATCAACGATACAGTGCTTAATCTAACAATAGAGTCGCCAATCGATCTCATTGGTTTAAGCAAGGACAGTTCTCAATACTGTTCATTGTTAATACTGTCAAACAGCTATCGAATTAGTAACTTGTTATATGGATAAGTCTATTTGGTTAATTTTACATATTAAATAGTCTATCAATACCTTGTATGACCGACATGACCCGTTATTCAGATTTGGCGCAAACTGGAAGAAGTCAGCTAGCTCTTCCTTACTTTATTAGTCTCATGTGTTGCTCGATGCTGAGCGTAAATTAGTATTACTAGGCATTTCAGCAGTCACAGGAGTATAACCGCAAAAGGATGCCCGCTGTGAAAAGCAACCGACCTATAAATCTGCCTCTGAGCCAAGTGATTAGCGTTAACAGCTCACCGATCGCGATAGCCTCAATTTTGCATCGCATATCTGGCATTATGCTATTTTTACTTATTCCTGTCATGCTTTGGATACTACAAACCTCTTTGGCGTCGCCTGAGAGCTTTGAGACCGTGTTCGATAACATCTTTATCCGCTTTGTAGCGTGGGTATTCGTCGCCTTCATTGCTTATCACTTTGTGATGGGTGTCAAGCATTTAGTTGCTGATTATGGCAGTAATGAAGAGCTGAAATCTGCACGTACGGTGACCATAGTCAGCTTCGTGATTGCAGCGATCCTAATTGTCGCGTCATTTATATGGGTGATGTTCTAATGAGTAGAAATAATTCAGGAATAAAAAGCGCTACCGGTCTCACAGGGTCAGGCTCACGTGACTGGATTGTCCAGCGTATTAGTGCTGTGGTCTTAGCGGTCTATAGTGTGGTACTACTGGCTTTTTTCTTAATCCACGGTAATGTGACCTTTATCGAATGGTCAAGCTTTATGACCAGTTTGCCAATGCGCTTGCTCAGCTTGGTGACTATTATTGCGCTCGCTGGACATGCCTGGGTCGGTATGTGGACGGTATTTACCGATTACATTACGACTAGCAAAATAGGTCCCAAAGCCGCCGGCCTACGTTTGGTGTTACAAGCATTTATGATTATCGCTATTTTAGTTTTTCTAATTTGGGGCATTATGATTTTTTGGGGTAACGGCTTTGGTGCCGTCGCTGTTTAACGTCTAAACCTTATGAGTCATTAGCTACAGCTAATAATTTATTATCTATAACTGATAGCTCATAAATAATAACGAACTGCTCAGTCAGATTTATCGACTGTTGATGTGTTTAAAAGCAGTTTGTTGATAGCCATATAAGGTTCATGAGTTTATGTTGTGCTGGCTTTTTCACACAGTAACGAGCTACGCCCTATATAACGATGAATATGCAAATTTTAGTAAGTGGTTGAGGGTTGTTTGAGTCACTCATACAATAACTGGACATGCAAAATAGCTAGTAATTTGGCCTGAGCAAAATAAACCCGGCAATGTAGGGTCGTTAATTTAGACCCAGTGGCTCATTAGACAATTTTTGTATTTACTTCGCAAGCATCAACAGGCATTAGGAAAATCGTAATGGCAACAAGACAAGATAATACCATCAGTAACATCAAGACCCTCAACTACGACGCGATTATCGTTGGCGGTGGTGGGTCAGGTATGCGTGCCTCACTACATCTAGCCGAAGCGGGTATGAATGTTGCGGTACTTACCAAAGTATTCCCAACTCGTTCACACACTGTTGCCGCTCAGGGTGGCATTGGTGCCAGCCTTGGCAACATGAGTAATGACAACTGGCATTTTCACTTTTATGACACCGTCAAAGGGTCAGATTGGCTAGGCGATCAAGACGCTATTGAATACATGTGCCGCGAAGCACCAAAAGTGGTGTACGAGCTTGAGCACATGGGCATGCCATTTGACCGTAATGAAGATGGTACGATTTATCAGCGTCCGTTTGGTGGTCACACTTCAAACTACGGTGAAAAAGCCGTTCAACGCGCTTGTGCTGCTGCTGACCGTACGGGTCATGCAATGCTACATACGCTATATCAAAAAAACCTTGAACGAGGTACGCAGTTTTTCATCGAGTGGATTGCGCTTGACTTAATCAAAGACGAAGCCGGCAACATTAATGGCGTTATCGCTTTTGAGCAAGAAACTGGTACGGTCGCGGTATTCCAAGCACCGATTACTGTCTTAGCAACCGGTGGTGCAGGCCGTATCTTTGCCGCATCCACTAATGCTTATATCAATACTGGTGACGGTATTGGTATGGCGGTGCGTGCTGGTGTACCGCTACAGGATATGGAGTTCTGGCAGTTCCACCCAACGGGTGTGGCAGGCGCTGGTGTACTATTGACTGAAGGTTGCCGCGGTGAAGGGGCTATCTTACGTAATAAAGATGGCGAAGCCTTTATGGAGCGTTATGCGCCTACTGTAAAAGACTTGGCACCACGCGATTTAGTGTCACGTTCTATGGACCAAGAAATCAAAGAAGGCCGTGGTTGTGGCCCTAACGCTGATTATATCGTTATGGATATGACTCACTTAGGGGTTGAAACGATTATGAAGCGCTTGCCATCGGTATTTGAGATTGGTAAAAACTTTGCAAACGTTGACATCACTAAAGAGCCTATTCCAGTTATCCCAACCATTCACTATATGATGGGCGGTATTCCTACCACCATTCATGGTCAAGTGATCACGCCTGATCTAGAAGCAGGTACTGATGAAGACGGTATATATAACGAAGGTACTGTGGTCAAAGGTCTGTATGCGATCGGTGAATGTGCCTGTGTTAGTGTCCATGGTGCTAATCGTTTAGGGACTAATTCATTGCTTGATCTATTGGTCTTTGGTCGCGCTGCTGGCAAACATATCGTTGATGAATATCATCATGCTGATCATACTTACAAACCGCTTGATCCACAGGTGCTCGACTTTACGGTCAATCGTTTAGACAAGTTGCAACAGTCTACTGAAGGCTACAATGCGCAAGATGTGGCTGATGAGATTCGCGAAATCATGCAAAAGCATGCGAGCGTATTCCGCACCCAAGCTATGATGGATGAAGGGGTTGCAAGAATTATAGCGCTAGGCGACAAGATTGATCAAATTCATCTTACTGATAAGTCACAAGTATTTAATACTGCACGTATTGAGGCTTTTGAAGTGGCCAACCTTTACGAGGTGGCGAAAGCGACTATGGTATCGGCAGCCCATCGTCATGAAAGTCGTGGCGCGCACAGTGTAGCGGACTATGATCGTCCAGAAGATGATGATTATGCACCAAACGGTCGTAACGATCACGACTGGATGAAGCACACCTTGTGGTATTCTGAAGGTAACAAAATTGTCTATAAGCCGGTACGCAAAATTCCATTAACCGTAGATTATATTGAGCCCAAAGTCCGCGTCTACTAATCAGTTTTATGGTTAGTAAACAATCGCGTATTTTAGGTGTACAAATAGCTTAAACGTTTTATCCCTTATTAATTTATTAAAAAGGTGACTGCCAGCGACAAACCCATGCCAGCGCTAGTATAAACCAGAGTGATTTTAGCGCTGTTATGATGCCTCTTTTGTCAGCCCGCCATCACCTATGTGTGGAGTTTAGCATTATGAGCCGAGGTACTCGCACCATCGAAATCTATCGCTACGATCCTGATCAGGACGCAGCGCCGCGTATGCAAACTTATACGGTTGAGCTACTTGAGTCAGACCGTATGTTACTTGACGTTTTATTGCGCCTAAAAAAGCAAGACGAAACCATCACTTTCCGTCGCTCATGCCGCGAAGGTATTTGCGGGTCTGATGGGATGAATATTAATGGTAAAAATGGCTTGGCATGTCTAATCAACATGAACACCTTGCCTGAAAAAGTGACCATTCGTCCGTTACCAGGCTTGCCAGTCGTTCGTGATTTGGTTGTCGACATGAACCAGTTCTATGAGCAATATGAAAAAGTGCATCCTTACTTAATCAATGATCAACCAGCACCACCAACTGAGCGCTTGCAGTCTCCTGAGGAGCGCGACAAGTTAAATGGTCTGTACGAGTGTATTTTATGTGCGTGCTGTTCGACCAGCTGCCCATCATTCTGGTGGAACCCTGATAAGTTCTTAGGGCCAGCTGCACTGCTCGCCGCAAATCGCTTTGTGGTCGACAGTCGTGACAACGATGTCCAAGCTCGTTTGTCACGTTTGGATGATCCGTTTAGTCTATTCCGTTGCCGCGGTATTATGAACTGTGTGTCTGTTTGTCCAAAAGGTCTAAATCCGACCAAGGCAATTGGTAATCTACGTAGTATGTTGCTTGATGAAGCAGGTTAAGCCAGCTGATCATTGACAGAATGTAATAAAAAACACCGCCCAATCATTGGGCGGTGTTTTTTATTTATTATCGTTAAAACAGAAATAGGGTGGAGACAAGCATTGGTTACTTTTTTACTATTATTTAACAAAGCTATAACGACTCATTATCTCAAGGTAAAACTATAGTAGAGATACGTTAGTAGTGAGCAACAAGGGCCATATTAAGGAGCAGCTAGCTATATAGTTAAAATACCTTAAAAACGCTACGGTACTGCTGGTATAAAATTTTTGCAGCCTCTGTCTGTGTAGGCACAGCAAGAAAAACTTATGCCAGCAGTAGGTTATGTATCGATATTACTTTCCATTGACTTTAGTTGAGCTTAAACGAAAATAATTGAGCGTAAACGAAATAAAAAGAGGCGAAAGCTAAAGTAACGTCTATAAATGGCAATGGGCTCAACTGATATCATAATGTGATAACACAACATATTGAGACTATAGCTGAGTCCCTGCATTGCTCTTACTGTATAGCAACTTATAGTTTCACAAAACAATACCAATATCTATGACTTGAGATAAAAATAGGCCTGTAAAAATGCTATCATAGCAGCGGTAACTTTATCACCGTTCAATTATTATTTAACATTATCTTTATTATGACTTATTTACCATTCACTACTACTAGTCAGTAGATAAAAAATGAAGCTTGCTATAGATATTTATTACATAAATACCTAGTATTGAACAAACAAACTATGGCAGCTAATTTATGCATGCTACCCTAGACAGCAATTTATATTCAGCACAAAAAATAACAGATATTGGCCACAGAAAAATATCTTTGACTGGCCTGTAACACTACCGCTTATTAAAAATTTTTTACTAGACGGTGTCGTTATCAATATATTAGTTATGGTCGAATTGAGTATATATAAGTTAATGTTGTGAAACGAGGCTGTTAATAAGACTGGACGTTCACAAATAATTATCAGTGCGACATTGCTATTGTAATAACTGCTTAACGTCACTACCTATTGTTTAACTCGACGATAATCATAACGAAGTAAGTTATGAGAAAAAGTGAGCTTCATATTATGACTTATAGTAACTGTCTAATAGCAACTATCTACAACATCAACGATCAGCAATAGCATTCCTAGACGATAGTATCTAATAGTATAATCCAACCAACCTGTCCAAGCGCCTAGCATAGGACGGATTACACAAAAATAAGCTCGATTCCATTCATTTATCTATCAAATAGACGATCATTATGAATAGTATAACTAAAGAAGCAGCTGGCGTAGCCCATACTGAGCTTGCCGCTGATAACGCCCATTATATTGAATCTCTCTATGAACAATTCTTAAGCGACCCCAATAGCGTCGATACGGATTGGCAAGATTACTTTAAACAGTATCAAGCCCCTAATGACGTTAAACATAACGCGATTAAAGAACAGTTTTTACTGCTTGCCCGTAATCAAACGGCTAACAAAGGTAGCGCTGAGGCCAACACTACAGCAACTACCAGTTCAACCAATGCTTTCAATCCTAAGCAAATGGGTGTACAGCAGCTTATTTCTGCTTACCGTCGTCGTGGCCATCGTCGCGCTAAGCTTGATCCTCTAGAGCTGCACCCACGGCCCGAGGTTGAAGATTTAAGCCTTGCTTATCACGGTCTATCAGACACCGACCTTGACACTATATATCCCACTAGTGATTTAAATATTGGTAAGACTGAAGCACCGCTGCGTGAGATTATCGAAATCATGGAGCGTGTTTACTGCCGTTATATTGGCATAGAATATATGCACGTCACCTCCAGCACTGAAAAACGCTGGATGGAAAAATATCTTGAAACTAATTTAGGTTATATTAAGTTTGATCAAGAAAAACGCTTATCCATTCTTGAGCGCTTAACGGCTGCCGAAGGTCTAGAGAAATATTTAGCCCGTAAATATACGGGTGTAAAGCGCTTTGGTTTAGAAGGTGGTGAAAGCTTTATCCCTGCGCTTAATGAAATCATCCAACGTGCGGGTAGCTATGGCACTAAAGAGATGGTCATTGGTATGGCTCACCGTGGACGCTTAAACTTATTGGTTAACGTGTTGGGCAAAAATCCAGCCGATTTGTTTGACGAATTTGATGGTAAAGTCCAGCCAGAAAAAGGCTCAGGCGATGTAAAGTATCATAACGGTTACTCATCTAACGTCATGACCCCAGGTGGTGAGGCCCATTTAGCATTAGCCTTTAACCCCTCGCACCTTGAGATCGTATCACCTGTACTAGAAGGTTCGGTACGCGCCCGCCAAGTTCGTCGTAATGACACCGATGGTAATTTAGTATTGCCAATCGTGGTTCATGGTGATGCTGCATTTTCCGCCCAAGGGGTGGTACAAGAAACTTTCCAGATGTCGCAAACCCGTGCTTATACCACAGGCGGTACGCTACATATTGTGATTAACAACCAAGTAGGCTTTACCACCAGCCGCTTAGAAGACGCACGCTCAACTGAGTACTGCACTGACATCGCAAAAATGGTACATGCGCCTATTTTGCATGTCAACGGTGATGATCCTGAGTCAGTAGTATTCGCGGCGCAATTAGCATTAGATTATCGCCATGAGTTTGGCAAAGACATTATCATTGATTTATTTTGTTATCGCCGTAACGGTCATAACGAGGCGGATGAACCATCAGCGACTCAGCCTCTAATGTATGCAGTGATTAAAAAGCTACCGACTACTCGTGCCATATACGCCAAAAAGCTTATTGAAGAGGGCGTTATTAGTAGTGAAGAAGAAACCAAGTATGAGGACAATTACCGCGAGTCACTTGATCGTGGCGAGTATGTGGTTAACTCCTTAGTGCTTGAGCCCAATACTGAACTGTTCATTGATTGGGCGCCTTATTTGGGCCACGATTTAGTGGATGATTGGGATACCAGTGTCGATATTGAAATCCTAAAAGGCTATGGTCGTCGCATGGCAGAAATGCCAGAGGGCTACACGCTACAGCGTCAAGTACAAAAAGTTGTTGATCAGCGCTTGGCTATGCAAACTGGCGAAGAGCCTTTAAATTGGGGTGCCGCTGAGACTCTAGCCTATGCAACACTGGTAGATCATGATGACGTATTGGTCCGTATTACTGGTGAAGATGTGGGCCGCGGTACTTTCGCTCATCGCCATAGCGAGCTATACAATATCAATGACGGTAGCATGTACGTACCGCTCGCTCATATGAGCAATACTCAGGCGCGTTTTGCCATTTATAACTCATTGCTATCAGAAGAAGCTGTTCTGGCCTTTGAATATGGTTATGCGACCACAGTTCCGAATTCATTAATCGTTTGGGAGGCACAGTTTGGCGACTTTGTTAACGGCGCACAAGTGGTCATTGACCAGTTTATCGCTAGTGGTGAAACCAAATGGCAACGTGTTTGTGGTTTAACTATGCTATTACCGCACGGCTTTGAAGGTCAAGGCCCTGAGCATTCTTCAGCCCGTCTTGAACGCTTCTTACAGCTGTGTGCTGAAGACAATATGCAAGTCATTACCCCGACGACGCCGGCGCAAATATATCATGCGCTTCGTCGTCAAGCGGTACGTCCAATTCGTAAGCCATTGATTGTCATGTCACCGAAGAGTTTGCTGCGTCATAAGCTGGCGACCTCTCAGTTAGAAGAGTTGGCTAACGGTAAGTTTGAGACTATATTACCAGAAATAGATCAGCAAGATGCCGACAAGATCACACGCTTAGTATTGTGTGGTGGTAAGGTTTATTATGACTTACTTGAGCAGCGCCGTGCCTTAGGTCTTGACCATGTTGCTATCGTTCGTATTGAGCAGTTATATCCATTGCCAGAGACGCGCCTAGTCGCTGAGATTGAAAAATACAGCAACTTAGCTGAGATTGTCTGGACGCAAGAAGAGCCGTTGAATCAAGGTGCCTGGTATTACTTGGCTCCTGATATGTACCGTATTGTGGTGCCGCATCCAACCAAAGCCAGAGTATTAGAGCCAGTCGCACGTCCAGCTAGTGCTGCACCTGCAACGGGTTCTGCAAAACTACACCTTCAGCAGCAACAAGCATTAATCGCTGGTGGTCTTGGCGTTAGTGTCGATGAGTTGGCTAAATAGTTTATCTGAACCAAAGTTACCAATATAAGATATAGCAATCAGGCGGTGACAGTCAGCCCTTTATTACTTAAGCTGACTGCCTATCACGACTCAATAATAAATAGTAATATCTAAATCTAAGGAGTATATCGATGGCTGAAATAAAAGCCCCCGTTTTTCCAGAATCGGTTGCCGATGGCACGATCGTTGAATGGCATGTCACTGAAGGCCAACAAGTTAACCGTGATGACTTATTAGCAGAAATCGAAACTGATAAAGTAGTACTAGAAGTGGTTGCACCTGATAATGGGGTAGTCACTAAGATTGTCAAGCACGTTGATGACACCGTTTTGTCTGATGAGCTCATTGCAGAATTCGAAGCTGGTGCGAGCGCGGGTGCTGCTGAGACTAGCAGTGAACCTGCGGTAGATCCAGACCAACCTGCAGCTCCTGTGCAAGCAAAACAAGCAGCTGATGGCGGCGAGCCGGTACAGGCCACTGACAACAAAAGCACTGATACAAAAGACAGTGTTGAAGCGGATCATAAAGATCAAAGCCCAGCGGTACGCAAAGCAGCCAAAGAGTCTGGTGTCGACCCTAAAGATGTCGAAGGTAGTGGCCGTGGTGGTCGCGTTACCAAGACTGATATGACCAGTCCAACATTGAAAGCGGATAATAGCATCACTTCTGACAGTGGTCGTCCTGTTGCTGAATCAACTGGCGAACGCACTGAAAAACGTGTGCCTATGACTCGTCTGCGTAAGCGCGTGGCTGAGCGTTTGTTATCAGCCTCACAAGATACGGCGATGTTGACCACGTTCAACGAAGTCAACATGAAGCCCTTGATGGATCTTCGTGCCCAGTATAAAGACCGTTTTGAGAAGCGTCATGGTGTCCGTCTAGGTTTCATGTCCTTGTTCATACGTGCCGCAACTGAAGCATTGAAACGTTTCCCAGCGGTTAACGCCTCATTAGATGGCGACGATATCGTTTATCATGGTTACTATGATATTGGTGTGGCCGTATCATCAGATCGTGGCTTAGTAGTACCGGTATTGCGTGATACTGATCAAATGAGCATGGCGGATGTCGAAAGTAAGATCCGTGAGCTTGGCGGTCTGGCGCAAAAAGGCAAACTGGGTCTAGAAGACATGACTGGTGGTACCTTTACTATCTCAAACGGTGGTGTATTCGGTTCACTCATGTCTACGCCTATCTTGAATCCACCGCAGACCGCTATCTTAGGTATGCACGCTATCAATGACCGTCCAATGGCTGTCAATGGTAAGGTTGAAATTCTACCTATGATGTATCTGGCATTATCTTATGATCATCGTATGATTGATGGTAAAGAAGCGGTACAGTTCTTAGTCACCATCAAGGATCTAGTCGAAGATCCAGCATTGCTGTTACTAGACTTATAAGCTTGCAAGCTTGTATTGGCAACTGCTAATACAAGCTTTTTATCTCTATTATCTTGGTTATCCTAGTTATTTAGAACTTAGTCATCTAGATGTTAGTCATTTAGATCTTAGCTATTCTTCACATCTCATCACCGTGTAAGTAATACTTTAAGTAAATCTGGTAATCATTCATTATTATCAATCAATGATAAACGCATATAGCCTACTGAAGTAGCGTATTGACTATACGGTTGGCATGCGGCTTGTTTAAATGATCTGAACACTACATTAAACTATAAATAAATCGTGGAAACATATTATGAAAGACAATTATGATTTAGTCGTTATTGGCGGCGGTCCCGGTGGTTACGTCGCTGCTATTCGTGCAGCTCAACTAGGTATGAGCGTGGCTTGTATTGAAAAACGTATTTATAAGGGTGAGCCTGCTCTTGGCGGCACTTGCCTAAACGTGGGTTGTATCCCATCAAAAGCCTTACTTGATTCCTCGCATCGTTATGAAGCAACCAAGCATGACCTTGATGAGCATGGTATCAGTACTGGCGACGTTGCTATTGATATCGAAAAAATGATCTCGCGCAAAGAAGGTATCGTTAAGCAATTGACCGGCGGTATTGAAGGTTTATTCAAAGGTAATGGTATTGACTGGCTACAAGGTTGGGGCACGTTACTCGACGGTAAAGGTAGCGATAAAAAAGTCAAATTTGTCGCTGACGATGATGCTGAGTCTACTATTACTGCCAAAAATGTTATTCTTGCCTCAGGTTCTATCCCTATCGACATTCCTGTTGCCAAAACTGATAATGATCGTATCGTGGATTCAACTGGTGCGCTTGATTTCACCGAAGTACCTAAACGTTTAGGCGTAATCGGTGCAGGTATTATTGGTCTTGAGCTTGGTTCGGTATGGCGTCGTTTGGGTAGTGAAGTTATTGTTTATGAAGCCTTACCTAAACTCTTAGCGGCTATTGATAAAGACATGGCCAAAGAAGCGGGTAAACTGTTCAAAAAACAAGGCCTCGATATCCGGGTTGATACTAAAGTCACCAATGCCGAAGTGCAAGGTGATGAAGTGGTCGTTACTACCGAGCATAAAGGCGAGTCTTCAGAACAGCGCTTTGATAAGCTCATCGTTTGTGTTGGTCGCCGTGCTTATGCTGAAAAATTACTGGGCGATGATAGCGGTATCAAACTAACTGAACGTGGTCTAATTGATGTTGATGACCAGTGCAAAACCAACCTTGACGGTGTTTATGCGATCGGTGATTTAGTCCGTGGCCCTATGCTTGCCCATAAAGCATCAGAAGAAGGCATCATGGTCGCCGAGCGCATGCATGGCGAAAAAGCGCAAGTTAACTACGATACTATTATCAACGTTATCTATACCCATCCAGAAATTGCTTGGGTTGGCCTATCTGAGCAAGAAGCTGAAGAAGCAGGTTATGAAGTTAAAATCGGCTCATTTAACCTATCTGCTAACGGTCGTGCTTTAGCACAAAGTGAAGCACAAGGTTCGGTCAAAGTTGTGGCTGATGTTAAAACAGATCGTTTGTTAGGTATGCATGTTATTTCTGCGGGTGCTGGCGATATTGTCCATCAAGGTATGATTGCGATGGAATTTGTCTCTAGTATTGAAGACTTACAGTTAATGACCTTTGCACATCCAACCATATCAGAAGCCGTCCATGAAGCTGCTTTATCGGCAGATGGCCGTGCTATTCACGCCATCCAACGTAAAAAGCGCAAATAACGCCTCTGCTACAACCTGATCTCAGTAACCGCTGTCATTATTAGGCTGTTGCTGAGATCGCAAGTGCGCCAGACGGATATTGCGACGCACTTGTTTTCACTTTTTATTAATTGTAAAAAATAAAGGATACAATCAATGAATTTACATGAGTATCAAGCCAAAGAGCTATTAAAAAGCTACGGATTGCCCATTCAAGAAGGCATCATTGCCTATAGTGGCGACGAAGCGGCCGCGGCTTTTGATAAAACCCCAACTGACATCGCAATTATTAAAGCGCAAGTACATGCGGGCGGCCGTGGTAAAGCGGGCGGTGTGCAATTGGTTAAGACTCGTGAAGAAGCTAAGAAAGTGACTGACGATTTGATCGGTACTAACTTAGTTACCTTCCAAACTGACGCTGATGGCCAACCGGTCAACTTCGTATTGGTTGCAGAAGATATGTACCCAGTACAAACTGAGCTATATCTTGGCGCCGTTGTTGATCGTGCTACCCGTCGAGTAACCTTTATGGCCTCAACTGAAGGCGGCGTTGATATTGAAGAAGTCGCTAATGAGACCCCAGAAAAAATATTCAAAGTCAACGTTGATCCATTAGTAGGCCTGATGCCTTATCAAGCGCGCGATGTGGCGTTTAAATTAGGTATGGAAGGCAAGCAAATCAATCAGTTCGTTAAAATAATGACGGGTGCTTATCAAGCATTCGTTGAAAACGACTTTGCTTTGTTAGAGATTAACCCATTAGCCATTCGTGAAAACGGTGAGATTGTTTGTGTTGATGGCAAAATCGGTATCGATTCAAATGCGCTATATCGTCTGCCTAAAATTGCAGCGCTACAAGACAAGTCACAAGAGAATGAGCGTGAGCTAAAAGCGGCTGAGTTTGATCTAAACTATGTTGCTCTAGAAGGTAACATCGGTTGTATGGTAAACGGTGCCGGTCTGGCAATGGCCACCATGGACATCATCAAACTGTATGGCGGCAAGCCTGCTAACTTCTTGGACGTTGGCGGCGGGGCAACTAAAGATCGCGTTGTTGAAGCATTCAAGATTATCCTTGAAGACAGCAGCGTTGAAGGTGTTTTAATTAACATCTTCGGTGGTATTGTACGTTGTGACATGATTGCAGAAGCTATTATCGCTGCTATTAAAGAAGTCGACGTAAAAGTACCGGTGGTTGTGCGCCTAGAAGGCAACAACGCTGAAAAAGGTATTCAGATCCTACAGGACTCTGGCTTGAACCTTATTTCAGCCCAAGGTTTATCAGACGCTGCACACAAAATTGTCGACGCTGTTAAAGCCTAAGCGCTTAAACACAGGAGTCAAGGCGTAATAGCAGTAGCTTAGTTGTTGATACTTATTGCTGGATATGATAGCTAGCTTGATAAGTAATTCAATAGCTAAGCGGCTATTACAAGACAACCGAATACAAGGATAAAATAATGAGTGTATTAATCGATAAAAATACCAAAGTATTGGTACAAGGTTTCACCGGTAAAAATGGTACGTTCCATTCTGAACAAGCCATCGAATATGGTACTAAAGTTGTCGGCGGCGTAACCCCAGGTAAAGGTGGTCAAACGCATCTAGGTCTACCCGTATTCAACACCATGAGCGAGGCGATGGAAGCGACTCAAGCTGACGCTTCTGTTATTTATGTGCCGGCTCCATTCGTACTCGATTCTATCGTTGAAGCGATTGATGCTGGTGTGAAATTGATCGTTGTGATCACTGAAGGCGTACCAACTATCGATATGCTAAAAGCCAAACGCTATCTTGAAGAAGCAGGCGATGTGCGTTTAGTAGGTCCTAACTGCCCAGGCGTTATCACCCCAGGCGAATGCAAAATCGGCATCATGCCTGGTCATATCCATATGCCAGGTAAAGTGGGCATCATCTCACGCTCTGGTACTTTGACTTATGAAGCGGTCGCTCAAACTACTAAACTTGGTTTTGGTCAGTCAACCTGTATCGGTATCGGTGGTGATCCTATCCCTGGTATGAACCAGATTGATGCGTTGAAACTGTTCCAAGATGATCCCCAAACGGAAGCTATCATCCTAATCGGTGAGATTGGTGGTACGGCTGAAGAAGAAGCGGCCGCTTATATCAAAGACCATGTCACTAAGCCAGTTGTTGGCTATATTGCTGGTGTTACCGCTCCTGAAGGCAAGCGTATGGGTCATGCCGGCGCTATTATCTCAGGTGGACAAGGGACAGCTGAAGAGAAATTCAAAGCTTTTGAAGATGCTGGCATCGCTTATACCCGTGACCCATCAAAACTTGGCGACAAGTTGAAAGAAGTCACAGGTTGGTAGTATGGGCTTCGGCCTCTTGGCCAGTCTATTATTTGAGCTATTAGCTAACTAGTAAAACCGTATTGAAAAACATCAAGGACACCCCTACAATGGGGTGTCTTTTTTTTGTTTTAAAAACTGCTCTGGATGTTGGTATGAAGAATAAAATATTAGTGACGGGCGGCGCCGGATATATTGGCTCTCATACTTGTATCGCTCTGCATCAAGCCGGTTATGAGGTTGTCATCTATGACAATCTGTCTAATAGTAGTTATGAAGCTGTCAATCGTGTCTCGCAGATTATTACTGCCCCTATCGAATTCGTCGAAGGTGATATTCGTGATGCTAAGCGACTTCGAGAAGTGTTTGACGCCCATTCGTTCTTTGGCGTGATTCATTTTGCTGGATTCAAGGCCGTTGGTGAATCTGTCGCTAAGCCTTTGATGTATTATAATAATAACGTTAGCGGTACTGTCAATCTGCTGGAAGTCATGGCGGAATATAAGGTCAACAACTTCATCTTTTCCTCATCCGCTACCGTATATGGCGATCCTGAAAGCTTGCCTATCGATGAGAATTCTCCGCGCTCTTGTACCAACCCTTATGGCCAAAGTAAGCTAGTCGTTGAATATATTTTAGAAGACCTAGTGGTATCAGATAGCGACTGGAGTCTAATTACCCTTAGATACTTTAATCCAGTCGGCGCGCATCCATCAGGACAAATCGGTGAAGACCCAAACGATATCCCTAATAACTTAATGCCTTATATCTCCCAAGTTGCAGTTGGCAAGTTAGCTAAGCTCAGTATTTTTGGTAATGATTATCCGACTGTGGATGGTACCGGAGTACGTGACTTTATTCATGTCACTGATCTGGCACAAGGTCACGTGGCTGCGCTCAATTATTTAGAAAAACAGGCATCAGCTGTCGGTTTTTTACCCATTAATCTCGGTACTGGCAAAGGCAGCTCAGTATTAGAGTTAGTTACTGCTTTTACCAAAGTATCTGGACAAAATATTCCCTATCAGTTTGCCGATCGCCGCGCCGGTGATATTGCCAGCTGCTATGCTAGTGCTGATAAGGCGCAATCATTATTAGGCTGGCAGGCAAAGCTGTCCATTGCTGATATGTGCCAAGACACTTGGCGTTGGCAAAGCATGAATCCGGATGGTTACAGCGTATCTAAAAAGTAAGAAGACGCTAGGAAATAACAACCCTGAAAGTCTAAAACGTCCCGAAAATACAAAAAATATCGCAGCATATTGACTTAATAATGATTCATTATTGAGATTTACTTTATCCTTTTAATGTAGCCTTACCACTATGAAAAAAATCACTCATGCTGTTATTCCGGTTGCCGGCTTTGGTACGCGTATGTTGCCATTGTCGAAAGCGATACCTAAAGAGCTATTACCACTAGGCAATCGTCCTGCTATTCATTATGTGGTCGAAGAGGCTATCGCTGCTGGTATTAAGCATATCGTGCTGGTCGGTCACGCCCAAAAAAGCGCCATCGAAAACTACTTCGATATCAATGCTGAGCTTGACACTCAGTTGCGTCATAAAGGTAAAGATGTGCTGGCTGATAGCTTAAACTGGCTACCAGAGGATGTGACGGTCTCTATGATACGTCAAGGTAAAGCGCTTGGTCTTGGCCATGCCGTGTTAGCAGCGCGTCCCATCATTGGTGATAATGATTTTACAGTACTACTGCCTGATGTGGTGCTGGACCCCTTCATTACCGACCTGTCCACTGACAACTTAGCTTTTATGATTGCAGCGTTCGTCAACGACGGTCATTCACAGATACTGGTGGATAAAGTGGCTGATAAAGAGGTGCATAAGTACGGTATTGCTAAACTTAGTGACAGCTTTGATGGTAATAATAACAGCGACGCTGCCACCGCTAGCCAGTCAAATAGGGCTGACGACATGTCTGCCAATGCTAGCTTTAAGGTGGCAGGCTTTGTTGAAAAGCCCAATCTAGCAGATGCACCATCACGGCTGGCGGTAGTCGGACGCTATGTATTTAGTAATGCAATCTTTGATTATTTGGCAAATACGACAGCCTCTGTGGGTGGCGAGATTCAGCTAACCGACGCTATTGATGCGCTGATTAGCCAGCATGGTGTTAACGTCACTACCATGCGTGGTAACAGCTATGATGCTGGTGATATGCGCTCTTATATGCAGGCGTTTATTTATTTTGCTGAACGTCAATTAGAAACTGATGAATAATATGCCGCAAGTTCAAGTACAAAATAGTGCCCGAGATTCCAAATACTGGTCACAATTACAGCAGTTGGCCGACCAGTCGCGGCCGTTAACAACGTTATTTAACCAAGATAAAGATCGTACCCAGCGTTTTAGTGCCCAATCTGGTGCGCTATACATGGACTATAGCAAGCAGTGCATTGATGATACGGTACTGGCAAGTTTATTGGATTTGGCCACTAGCTGTGATTTGCAAGGGCATATTAAAGCGCTATTGCAAGGTGCTATGGTCAATACTAGCGAAGAGCGCGCAGCACTTCATACCGCTCTGCGTTTACCAGCTACTGCAACGTTGCAAGTCGGTGAGCAAGATGTGGTGGCTGATGTACATTATAGTCTCGCGCAAGTTGAGCGTTTGTCTCAGCGCATCCGTAGCGGTTCATGGCGCGGATTTTCGGGTAAGGCGATTACTGATGTGGTCAATATTGGAGTGGGTGGTTCTGATTTAGGGCCGCTAATGGCGACCACTGCGCTCGATGAATGGGCAGATACTGACATCATAGTGCATTTTGTTTCTAATATGGATGGCAGCCAGCTTGATAATTTGCTCAAGCGCTTGAACGCTGAGACCACGCTGTTTATTATTTCCTCTAAGTCTTTTGGGACCGTCGATACCCTGTCTAATGCCAAGACTGCGCTGTCGTGGTTGCTGGCTACTGCAACGTTGCGGGCGGGTACCCAAGACAGTGTACTGCGCCGGCATTTTATTGGTATCTCAGCCAATAGCGCAAAAATGAGCGCTTGGGGGATTCACCCTGAGCATCAACTACAGCTTTGGGACTGGGTCGGTGGGCGTTTTTCTTTATGGTCAGCGATTGGCTTGGCTATTGCTATCCGCGTTGGCATGGTACAGTTTCGCGAGTTGCTAGCAGGCGCCCATAGTATGGATGTGCATTTTGCCACTGCCGATTTTGCTGATAACTTACCCGTACTGTTGGGCTTGCTGGCGGTTTGGAACAGCACCTTTTTACACATTCATGCTCACACAGTACTGCCTTATGATGGGCGCTTGGGCTATTTGCCCAGCTATTTAACCCAACTAGAGATGGAAAGTAATGGTAAGTCTGTTACTCACAGTGGCGAGCATATTGAATATGATACCTGTCCAATTTTATGGGGAGAGGTCGGCTCTAACGCTCAGCACGCCTTTTATCAGCTGCTGCATCAAGGCACTCAGCATGTCTCTTGCGACTTTATTGCTTGCGTTCGTCACTATAGTGATGAGTTGCAAAATGCCTCATTGCAACAACAACATAAGCTATCACTAGCTAATTGTTTGGCACAAAGTCGCGTATTGGCCTTTGGTAATGCCGCTATTGTTGATACTGACCCCACTGACCCCACTGACCCCACTGACCCAACTGACCCAACTGACCCCACTGACGTAGCTGCAGTTTGTGAGTCGGATAAATATAAGCACTATCGTGGTAATCAGCCTTCAACTACCTTATTAATCGATGAGTTGACCCCACATAGTTTGGGGGCGTTGGTTGCGCTATATGAACACAAGGTCTACGTGATGGCTAGTATTTGGGATATCAACCCGTTTGACCAATGGGGCGTTGAGATGGGTAAGCAAATGGCAGAAACGGTTTATCAAGCGTTACAACAGGATAGCGACAGCCATTTTGATACGTCCACTAATCAGCTGCTCGCTCATATCAGACGTTTGTCTTAAGTTTTTTTAAAAAGATAAATAGTAACCGTTTGTCCGCTAATTGGTGGGTTAAAAAATAAAGGTAGTCCTATGTCTTCTGATTCTATGCATAGCTTTAAATCGTCTAATACTAAAAACCACGCTTATGCTCCCAAAAAAACGGCAATTTGCGTTATTGTTGGGCATGGCATTGAAGCCATTACTAGTGCGGTGGTGCTGGCCAGCTTAGGTCAACAAGTGCATTTATATGCCGATAGTACGCTACTCGAGCAGCAATTGCAGCAGTACGGTTTTGAGCATCATTTGCAGGCGTTGTGGCAGCTTTATGACCAGCAGCAGCAAATTATCAGTCAGCCGTTACCCACCAGCGCTGACCAGCTTATTCAAATTTATGAGTCAGTCAGCAATAATGATAGCTTGCCAGCAACTGAAAACTCTAAAGATATTGAAAACCCTCAAGTTGCGTTGTATTGGTTGTTTTTAGACAGTATTAAAACGACATGGTCGGATGACAGTTGGGTAACAGCATTTAATCACAGTCATCAGCAGACGCGCCCCATTATTATGAGCGGCATTGAGCAACTTGGCGGTATTTCGGTATTGGCACAGCGCTTACAGCGGGCTTGGGTCTATTATGTGCCGTTTGTATTCTTGCAGGACGGCGAGACTTATAGCTCGATGCTCACACCCTCATTATGGTTGCTGGGTGAAAAGACCCCTGATAGCAGTCACCACTTAACGGTATTGCAACCGCTAATGCAGCATGCACATGCTTGCCATCATGCTGATATTGCCACGATAGAATTTGCGCGCAGTAGTATTATGGCGATGTTAGCGACGCGAGTGAGCTTCATGAATGAGATGTCGCGTCTTGCCGACAGTCAGCAGGTAGATATTCAGCAGGTCAGTCGAATTATGGGTCTCGATGAGCGAGTCGGTAGCAGCTACTTGCAAGCAGGGTGGGGCTTTGGGGGTAATACCTTACCAACTGAGCTTGACAAGCTACAGCAATCAGGACAGAAAAATAGTGTAGATATGCCATTATTACAGTCGGTTATGCACATCAATAAGGATCAAAAAGAGCTGATATTCCGTAAGTTTTGGCAGTATTTTGACGGCTTTATTGACAATAAAACAGTGATGATTTGGGGCGGCAGCTACAAATCAGGGTCAGGTCGCACGGCAGGATCTGCTATCCATCCATTGTTAGAGCTACTATGGTCTTATAATATCCGCACCCTAGTTTATAGTGATAAAGCGCAGACTGAGCTTGCTGCGAGTTATGATAATCAACCACTTTTACAATTGGTCACCAGTCCTTATCAGCAACTTGACATGGCGCAGGCCATTTTTATCATTACCTTGTTACCCCAACATCAACTTGATGTGGCACAGCTTAATCAACGAGCACTGCCTATATTTGACGCTCAAAATGCCTTAACACGGCCACAGATTGATGCCTTAGTAGGTGATTATATGGGTATTGGCCGTGCTAAATAGCCTATCAACTAATAATCTACTGCGTTAGATATAGTTAAAATACCTTAAAAACGCGACGGTACTGCTGGTATACGCTTTTTGCAGCCTCTGTCTGCGTAGGCACAGCAAGCAAGAAAAACGTATGCCAGCAGTAGGTTAGGTATCGATATTACTTTTCATTAACTATATAAGTATTTATTAGATGCAAGCCTCCAAAAGATCAAAAAGCGCCTGTTAATTTAGTGATTAACAGGCGTTCTTTTTGTGCTGTAACAAATATAATATAAGTGGTTGATATAAAGGCTAGGCAGGCACAGCGCCTTGATTTGCCAGCCACTGTTGAATATCGTGGGTTTTGGTGGCCAGCAAATTCTCATCACCGCGTGTTTCAATATTTAAGCGAATTAACGGCTCAGTGTTAGAGGCCCGTAGATTAAAACGCCAGTCATCAAAATCAAGGCTCAGCCCATCCAGTGTTGATTTGGTCGGATTTTCCATGCTGAATTTTTCTTCAATGTCTTTAATAATAGTTGGTGCATCGTGATCAGTCAGTCGAAAGTTCAACTCACCTGAACTTGGATAGGCTTTAATGTAACCAGTAACTAACTCCGATAAGGTCTTGCCGGTAATAGATAGCAGCTCAATGGTTAATAGCCAGGGAATCATACCGCTATCGCAATAGCAAAAGTCGCGAAAATAATGATGGGCTGACATTTCACCACCATATACAGCGCCTGACTCGCGCATGACCTGTTTAATAAACGAATGCCCTGATTTACTGATTACTGCTTTGCCATTATGAGTATCGACCACGGCTTCGGTGTTGTATATCACTCGTGGATCATAGACGATTGATTCGCCAGGGTACTTATTTAAAAATGCTTGGGCGAGCATGCCTACTACATAGCTGCCATCAATAAATGCGCCATTTTCATCGAATAAGAAGCAGCGATCAAAGTCGCCGTCAAAGGCAATACCAAGATCTGCTTTATGGTTGATGACCGCTTGCTGAGTAGCCGTTCTGTTGGCTAAAATCATTGGGTTAGGGATACCATTAGGGAAGCTACCATCGGGCTCGTGATGCAGCTTGATAACCTCAATTGGTGCACCTGCTTGCATTAGCTTGTCGACTAGTAAATCCACTACTGGTCCGGCACTACCATTTCCTGAATTGATAACTAGCTTTAGAGGCTGTAACTTATCAATAGCAACAAAGCTCATGACGTGGGCAATATAGGCGCTTTTATCGGTCAATAATTGCCGTTTGCCAGGTTGGTTATTTTCGCCTTGTTGATTAACAGTCGCAAATTGCCCAGATTCTGCCAGCTGCTGAATTTCTGCTAGGCCATCGTCGGCGCTGATCGGTTTTGAATGTTCTTTGACTAATTTGAGGCCATTATAGTTGATAGGGTTGTGACTGGCGGTGACTTCTATGCCGCCAAGCGCCTGATAATGACTGGTGGCAAAATAGACTTCTTCAGTGCCAGTCATTCCCAAATCAATGACATCGACACCCGCATCCATAATGCCAGCAATGGTGGCTTGTTTTAACTGCTCACTGGAATCACGAATATCACTGCCGATAACGATGGCTGGTTTTAAGCCTTGTAATTCATTACGGTCATTAACAGTAGCGTCATCAACACTATTAACGTCGTTGTTATCAATAGTGTCACAAGCTGCATTATAACGCTGAAATAAAATCTGGCCAAAGGCGCGACCGATACGATAAGCGATATGGTCATCAAGAGTCACCCCAAGCTCACCGCGAATATCATAAGCTTTAAATGAGTCAATATTGATAGGGGTAAAATCATTGTGAGAATTGATATAGCCAGAAATAGGAGCAGGGTCGGAGGTGGACATGAGTATAAAATTCCTTTCGCATAAATATTTGTATAATAACGAAATAAACAGCATCACCATAAGCTGATAAGTATTAAATGATACACTAAACTAAAAATAAGTCCTAAAAAGTCAGTACTAAAAAATATGCCCTAAAAAATACGTGGGCAGTCAGTCCTTAATCATTATTCAAAATAAGTAAAATATAAGAGTAAGTTACTATGAGCATCCAAGGAAATAATCGTCTATCAGCGGCCTACCAGACCGCAATATTAACTGGTGAACCACGTTTGATTTCTGCGCCCAAACCTACTCAAGGCTTGCCTATAGCTACTGGTCAATTGGATGACTTATTAGCGCTGATGGCGAGGCTGCGTGCTGATTGCCCCTGGGATCAAAAGCAAAGCAATCATAGCTTGATTCCGTATGCTATCGAAGAAGCTTATGAGTTAGCTGAGGCCGTACAGACCGATGATGATGAAGATATCAAAGGTGAGCTTGGTGACGTCTTGCTACAAGTTATTTTTCATTGTCAGCTGTATGCTGAGCAAGGACGTTTTGACATCGACGAGGTCATCACTACCTTACAACAAAAATTAATTCGCCGTCATCCGCATGTATTTGAGGCTGAAAACCTTGAAGATGAAGCAGCAGTAAAAGTCCGCTGGGATGAGATTAAAGCTGAAGAGCAGGCAGAACGCTCCGCACGCGGCAAGCCGCGTCGTCGGTTAGATGTCACCAAAGCCGGTAGTGCTCTCATGCAAGCGCAGGAAGTACAAAAGCAAGCATCGAAATTGGGTTTTGATTGGGACGGGGTAAGCGGGGCACTAGACAAGCTTGATGAAGAAGTCGCCGAATTAAAAAATGAATTAAAAGAGCGAATATCAACTGATGCTGATAATAGAAATCGCGCTCAGGTGACCGAAGTACAACAGACACATATCAAAGAAATAGAAAAAGACAGAGAAATAGAAAAAAACAGAGAGATAGAAAAAGAATTAGGTGATTGTATGTTTGCATTGGTTAATGTGGCTCGTAAACTAAACCTGGATGCCGAAGCGGCAACTCTAACCTGCGTACATAAATTTAAATCGCGATTTGGCTATATCGAAGCGCAATTAGAGGCCGTTGGCAAGCGCTTAGAAGACAGTAATGTGACCGAGATGGACGCGCTATGGGAAGCGGCAAAACAGCATGAATAGTAGCAAGTTTATAATGCTCCCTAGGGCTATAGACAGTATGGGTAGCTTTTACCATCATAAATTTTGGTGGACGAATATACTGCTAGGTGTCACTCTTTGCTTGATACTAATCTTCAGTATTATGAGCAATAAAGCGCAGGCTGCTCCCTGTTTTGACAGTGCGCAAAGTGCTTATAGCTATCTCTTAGCACAAGAGACTGCAGAGACTCAGGCGCGTGATTATAGTGACGTCAATATCAATCATGCAAGCGAAGGTGAACTGACCTCGTTATACGGTATTGGGAGTAGCAAGGCGCAAGCGATTATCTTATATCGTGATATGTTTGGTGAGTTCAAAACGGTAGATGATTTAGAAAAGGTCAAAGGCATCGGACCAAAAACTTTAGAGAAAAATCGAGAGCGTTTGCAGCTAAGGGAGTAGCCTAATCAATACTAGCTAGAACTTTATGAATAAGATTTATCTAAAAATAAAACCGCGATTTTGAGCACTTATCGACTACTAGGTGGAAAGGACCCTAATGTTGCTAGCTGTTATACTAGTGGTTGTATAAGGTAGCGTGGTTAATTCAATACAGAAATAGTGAAAAATTGCCTAGTACTGGCTATAACTGTTCTCTCAGAACAGCCATGGCAAGCTTGGTTGACCACAGATTACAAATATAATGAGTTGACTATAATGCTAATATTGACAAAATAGCATGTAAGTAAATGTCTAAATACACCTACCGCGTGCAAAATTTGTTAAACTATAGCGTACATCCGCCTGATAAACGTTGTGTTGATCAGGGGTGGTTAAGAATACCGGCGAGGAGTAGATGCATGGCCGAGCGTGCCGCCAAGCAGTTAGAACTGAACAAATCTGAATTACCCAATTCCATTACTGAAGTAATTGCCACCTTATCCCGAGCTGGGTTTGACGCCTATATCGTTGGTGGTGGTGTGCGCGATACTTTGTTAGGGCTGAAGCCTAAAGACTTTGATGCCGTCACTGATGCCAAGCCGCACGAGATTAAAGACGTGTTTGGCAAGCGCTGCCGCATTATCGGTCGTCGCTTTCAGTTGGCACACGTGTACTCAGGGCGTGAATTAATCGAAGTGGCCACTTTCCGCGGACCACCAAATAGTGATGCCAATACCACCCAAGATGGCATGATTATTCGTGATAATGTTTGGGGCGATATTAAGCAAGACTTTTCTCGTCGTGATTTTTCGATTAACGCACTATATTATCAGCCGCTCAAAGGCGTGGTTCATGATTTCTGTGGTGCGCTCGATGATATTGACAACAAAATTATTCGTCTGTTAGGTAACGCTCCGGTTCGTATTGAAGAAGATCCAGTACGGTTACTGCGCGCGCTACGTTTTAAAGCCAAGTTGGGTTTTGAGTTTGACCAAGAGTTAGCTGAGCAGTTTCATGATGGTAACTGGGCGCGTCTAGAACAAATATCGCCGCATCGTCTTTATGATGAGACTCAGAAGATGTTCTCTGGTGGCTATCTGGTACCCCTGTTGCCGCTATTGTTTGAATCAGGCGCTATTGATAGTTTGATTATTTATCCTCCTAATGAACCAAGCTCTTTGGTACAGCAAGTCGCTATCAATACCGATAAGCGTATTGGCGCAGGTAAAAGTATCAATCCAGCATTTTTCTATGCCGCCTTATTGTGGGAAAACTACCTACATCAATTAGAGAAGGCCAAAAAACGTAATATGCCGTTCGCTGAAGCGCAAATGCAAGCAGCCAGCAAGGTCATTGATCGTCAGAGAATCAAAACGGCCATTCCAAAATTTGCAGAACAATTTATCCGTGATATTTGGATCTTGCAGCCTAAGCTTGCCGCGCCACGTAGCAAGCAAATCGAGCAGCTTGCCGAGCATCCCCGCTTTCGCGCCGGCTTTGACTTCTTATTATTACGCGAGCAATGTGGTGATGCTGAGCATCCGTTATCCGAGTCTACTAACGATATGGGTGACTGGTGGCAGACTTACCAAACCTTATCTGAAAGAGAGCAACAGCAAGCTATTAACGACTTTGATGAAAATATCCGCCGTGGCGCCTATAAGCGCGGTCGTGGGCGTAATCGCCAAAAGGAACAGATGACTGATAATAATGAACAAGTGAATCAAACCATAAGTCAAACCACAACTAACGCTCAAGCGAACAGCAATAGCCGTGCTGAGCCGTTAGCGGTTAATGATGCGTCGAATATACCAGCGCGTCGTCGCCGTGCTGCCAATAAGTCACCATCCTCAGAAACACAATCAGAAACACAATCAGTATCACCTGCTAGCAATAAGCCCGATAGCAACAAGCCTCATCATGCGCAGCAAACCAAGCAGGATAGTAGTGAACTTGCGCAGCTGCAGCAGTTGTCTCTTGCTAATAGTGAATCTAAGCCAAACAAACGCCATACGCCTAAACCTGCACCACTATTTGTAATAGAGCACGAAAATATCGTACCGAAACTACAAAAACAGCTGGGTATAGACCAAGCAGGGCAGTCTGAGACTAGTAAGGCGTCTTCTCAGAATAAGGCACCGGCTACCAAAAAAGCACGAGTACAGCCGTCAAAAATGGACGCGCAAGTAGATAGTTCAAATAAAGAGCAGCCGGCTAAAGCAACACAATCTGACGTTAAGCCTGTATCTGCTACTAAAACCAATGCTAAAATCAATGCTAAAGCCAGTGCAACTCGTACAGTAGCTACCATAGCAAAGTCGCCAGCATTGGTGAGTAGCAATAATGAGCCGATACCGCATAAGCGTCGTCGCCGTCAGCCAGGATCAGAACCGCAAGTAGCTGCTGCTGTGCCTACAAATACTAGTACCAGTCAGGGGACACAAGATTTCGCTGTTGAGACTGAGGCTAAGAATCACAGCGCTGCCAGCGATAATAACAGCAAGTCAAAACCAGCTAAAAGTGCGACTGCTGGTCAGCCAGCTAAAACGATTAAAAGCCCTAAAGCGGTTAATACCAATGACCTGGCTCAGGCCAAAAAATCTCAAGCCAAAGCCGCTCAGGTGAATACCAAACCAGCGGTTAAAGCCAGTAAAGACGCCACTAATAAAGGCCCATTACCATCAAAACGTCGGCGCCGTCAGCCCAGTACTGACACGACAGTTGTAGAGCAAGTCGCTATCAAACAGTCAGAGTCAGCTGGTGATAAAGCCTGATATTGGCCACAAATTGTAGAGCAGACTAACCATCATGAACACTTCTCTAAATAGTAGTACGCGACTCAGCAATATTAAAACCAGCAATATCAATAATAGCGCTGAGCAGTGGATAACATGCTATTTAGGATTGGGTAGTAATCTGGCTACTGAGCTCGGCTCACCGGCCGAGCATTTACAACAAGCGCTGGCGGCCTTGTGTCATCATCCAGCGATACGAGGTGTACAAGCATCATCGTTTTATGCTTCTGTGCCAATGGGACCGCAAGATCAGCCAGACTTTGTCAATGCTGTGGTCGGCTTTGAGACTAGGCTGCTGCCGTTTGAGCTCTTGTTGCTTTGCCAACAGTTAGAACAGCAGGCCAAGCGCGCACGCCTGCGCCACTGGGGCGAGCGTAGCCTTGATATGGATATTTTGCTTTATGGTGAGCAGCAGATTGCAGCGCCACAATTAACGGTACCGCACGCCGGACTGGGTGAGCGCAACTTTGTATTGATACCACTGCGAGAGCTCGCACCAGAATTGTTAATTGCGGGCAAGCTGATAAGTAGTTATCCCCAAAGTGAAGATTGGACAGGGTTAAAGCTCTTTATAAGCAATACACCCGCTGAAAGTGTTACTCAGTCTTGCGTAACGACTACGGCAGATCAGTCTGTTTAGCGCTGTAAGGTTGGCAACTTAGGCCAGTTATGGTTGCAATCACATTTTAGCACTTATTATAAATCATATTATAATCGAGTTATTGAGGGTCATATGACGACTTTATCTACCTTAAATAAATTAAAAAAAGACGGCACCAAATTTACTTGTTTGACCTGTTATGACGCCATGTTTGCACGCATGATGGATCAAGCGCAGATTGATACTATTTTGATAGGTGATAGCCTAGGCATGGTCGTACAAGGTCATGATTCAACCTTGCCGGTGACAGTGGTTGACATGGTTTACCATACCGCTAATATTGCCCGTAGTAACAAGCATGCTCTGATTTTGGCCGACTTACCCTTCATGAGCTATGCCACGCTGCCGGAAGCGATAGCTAACAGTCGTCAGTTAATGCAAGCGGGCGCGCATGTTATTAAAATAGAAGGCGGTAGTGAGCTATGCGATCTTGTGACCACTTTGGCGCAAGCAGGTACCCCAACCTGTGTTCATCTGGGCTTAACGCCACAGTCTGTCAATATTTTTGGTGGTTATAAAATCCAAGGACGCGGTGATGAAGCCGCCAATAAGTTACTAGACGATGCCAAAGCGGTGGTGAAAGCAGGTGCTGCATTGTTGGTGTTAGAATGTGTTCCGGCTGAACTGGCTAAAGCGGTAACGCAAGCGGTAGCCGTACCAGTCATTGGCATTGGGGCAGGCGCGGATACTGATGGTCAAGTCCTAGTGATGCATGACATGTTAGGTATGGTGCATGGCCGTGTCCCACGTTTCGTCCATGACTTTTTGACGGATGAGCGTAATACTGAACACAGTATCGTAGGGGCGTTTGAACTGTATCAACAGTCAGTGCGTGACCGCAGTTTTCCTAGTACGCAACACGAGTTTAGCTAATAGCCCTTCAACCAACGACTTTTTAAGTAACAGCTTGCTTGTTAACACTATGCAGCTAGCTCCGTTACCTCATTGATACCAATATCAGATGACGTATTTTTAATAACTTAAACCGTTTAAACTGGCTTATAGTCTAATCCTAATAGCAAATAGTTGAATCCTAATAGCCAAATCTACGGGATTTTGATAGTAGAAGACCGAACGTAGATAGTACGCTTATTAAAGTAAAGATGGCGCAGTAGCAAATTTATATGGGTTTGATTATATTTAGCAAGAGAAGAAGAGTTAGTAATGCCCATTATTCATCATCGTATCAAAGAATTGCGAGCAGCTGTAAAACCCTATCGCAGCCAGCAGCGCGTTGCTTTAGTGCCTACTATGGGTAACCTACACGACGGGCATCTTGAGCTAGTTAGACTTGCCAAACAGCATGCTGATATTGTGATCGTGAGTATTTTTGTGAACCCTACTCAGTTTGGAGTGGGGGAAGATTTTGACAGCTATCCACGTACCCTTGATGACGACGTTGCCAAGCTTGCGACGGTCGAAGCCGACTATGTCTTTGCCCCTAGTATCGATGAGATGTATCCGGTTTTGCCGCCACCTACCTTAATAAGGGCGGGCACTATCACCGATCAGCTGTGTGGACAATCGCGGCCCGGTCATTTCGATGGTGTCGGTATTGTGGTCTCTAAGTTATTTAATATCATACAGCCTGATATAGCGATATTTGGGCAGAAAGACTATCAGCAATTAGCGATCATTAAGCAATTAGTACGTGACTTGAGTTACCCGATCGATATTGTTACTGCGCCCATTGTCCGTGCTACTGATGGACTAGCTTTATCATCGCGTAACCAATACTTGAGTAGTGCAGAGCGGAAAATAGCACCAGTATTACATCAAGAATTACAGTACTTGGCACAACAGTTCGTGGATCGTAAGCACATTGAGCAGGGGTCTGACATCCTAATAGCAGAAGCTGGTAAACGCATTACTGCGGCTGGTTTTGTTATTGATTATCTAGAGGTAAAAACAGACCAGCTAGAATCACTATTAAATAATGATACCGCAGAGTCTCAAACTGAAGCTCAAGATTTGATTATTTTAGTGGCTGCGGTGCTTGGGCGAGCGCGCTTGTTGGACAATCAACTAGTCACTGTTAATCAGTAGTAGAGCAAACTAGAAAATAGTGATGACCGCAGATGCAATAGTAGTAGAAATAACTTGATGTACACAATGTACTAGGATGATAAACCATGGAATCCGCCGACAACGATAGGAATACCAAATCAGTAGCGCAGGTAGCGTCGACATCATTGTCTGATGATAACCTCAGTATTCTTGTCGTATCAGGGCGCTCAGGATCGGGCAAGACCTCCGTATTAAATATTCTAGAGGATTTAGGCTACTACTCTATTGATAACTTGCCGTTATCATTGGTTCCTGAAGCTGCTCAAAAGCTAGTCAGTGAAAGTGGTATCAGACGCATTGCGCTTGGCGTCGATATTCGTACCCCACGTGCAGATTTATCTAACTTTTCAGCGATTCATGACGCGCTAAAACAGGCTTATGGCGAACAGGCTGTCAAAGTGCTGTATGTGACTGCGCAAGAGTCCACACTGGTGGCACGCTTTAATGCTACTAGACGTGTGCATCCATTAATGTCACAAGACGCTGAGGGTGTAGAGCATACGGTTTATAACTTGCCAGCTGCTATCAAAAAAGAAGTGCAGCTACTGGAACCAATAGGTAGACGGGCTGATATCACAATAGATACCAGTATGCTGAATATTCATCAGTTAAAAGAGCGTCTCCGTGATTACACTGGGGTGGACAATCAGATTGTTATTAATCTATTATCGTTTGGTTTTAAATATGGCAGTCCCATCGATGCTGACTTCGTATTTGATGTGAGGATTCTGCCCAACCCACACTGGAATCCTGCCTTACGTACCGCGACGGGCCTTGATGCTGAGGTCGGTGAATTTTTTGCAGATTATCCAGAAGTGGCAGAAATGACCGGCGATATCGACGCATTCTTAACACGTTGGTTGCCAGATTTTTTACACAATAATCGTCATACTGTAACGGTTGCGATTGGCTGTACTGGTGGCAAACATCGTTCTGTGTTTATCACAGAGCAATTGCAGCGTAAGCTTTCAAGTAGTCTGCCACAAGGCTTGACGGTCGCTGCTAAGCATCGTGAAAAACGCCGCTGGTAAGCACTGAACGCGCCCTTTATCTTATTATTTATTATTTTGGAAAGCTTTTATGATTGATTGGTCAGAACACGACATGCGCGTTTCGCGCACCGAACTAAAAAAAGCCCATGAGCGCTTACAAACGCTGTCGGTACCGCTGTCGGGCTTATCCAAAAAGCAGCTAAAAAAACTCCCTGCTAGTGACTATTTTATGGCAGAGTTAATGGCGCTTGCTGACATTACCAGCGCTAATGCGCGTATCCGCCAAACCAAACGGGTCGGCAAATTAATTAGTGAAGAAAACCGTCATGAACTGGTTAAAGCGTTGTTTGAGGCGTTCTTTGCTAATGAACAAGTTGCTAAAATCGAAAGTTGGGCTGAGCGCTTGAATATCAATGATGAAGGGACGCTCAAGCAGTTCGTCAAGCAGTACAAAGCATCAGAACGCAACAGCCTGTATCAGCTGCTTTTATGGATTGAATACGCCAAGCACACGCAAGATGACGAGCTGATGCAAGAGTCTAAGGAAGATTTGGTCAGCTATATTCGTGAAGTGGCTATTCTGACAGAGTTAAAATAGGGCTTAAAAAGGTATTTTAATAGATAGATAGATAGATAGATAAATAAATACAAAAAAGCCAATCTTTAACGATTGGCTTTTTTGATGGGTTTGTCCTGTCCTAGAATGAGTTGACACATTCAGGACGATATTATGAAACTATTTATTTTATTATAGACCTCTATTTTTTCGCAGCGCGTTCTTTAGCGACTAGGTAGTCGACCACTTTAGCGACCTCATTGCCTTCACCAGTTACTACATATTTGCCTTGTACCACGACCGCGGGGACACCGGTTAATTGGTAACGTTTAGCACCTGCTTGTGAACGGCCAATCTTAGTACCAACGGCAAAAGAGTTATAAAGACTGTTGAATTTCTTTTGATCCACACCTTTTGAGGCATACCATTTGCTTAATGACGCTTGATCAAATAGTTTTTTGCCATCTTTATGAATCGCCTCAAATAGGGCGTCATGGGTCTTATCCTCATAGCCCAATAGCTGTGTGGCATAAAAACCACGAGCACTGGCTTCCCAAACAGGATTCAGAGCTGCTGGGGTTTTAAAGAATGCCACGTCCTTACCTTTAGTTTTTGCCCATTTTTCCATAAGTGGGTTAAGATTATTACAATGTGGGCAGCCGTACCAAAAGAACTCCCGGACAATGATAGCGTCACCGCTGATTTTTTCAGGATTATCCAGCACGCGATAGTCTTTTCCGGCGACATAATCGGCGGCTTGTACGCCCATATTGGCTATCCCGATGGCAAACGCCAGACCCGTCAATGCGATGGCACGTTTCATATTTTTTCCTTGAGGTATAAAGACTTAAGGGTTTCTTAAGAAGTTGCTTATGTTTTAAAGTGAGTATTCTAAAATGAGTGTTTTAAAGTGAATCGACAGAGTTTAAAGCCAATAATCTGTCAAGCGCAATCTAACTATAATAACGTAAAATGACGGCGGTTGTGAACTGTATTCTTAACTAACGGTTGTAAAGCTGTGAGGCATTATTAACAGTCATTCATTAATGCCCATTATCGCTGAAAAATATACGAAATATATGATAATAGGCCGTCAAAAACAGCTAATATCTAATGAATGATGTACTGATTCACCTGGTTATTAATATCGTTATAAACCTCTAAAAGTATTCACAATCAGGCACACAAGCTTTCACGACAAACGGTCTACTCCCATGCTAACATTAACCCTAATTAACAAGAATGATAGTAAAGGAAAAACGCTATGAGCTCAGCTTCTTCTTCTTCTTCTTCGCAGTCTAACGACATGCAAGAGAACACCAGTACAGATGATATTATGACTGCCACCACTAATGTTGATCCTAGCGAAGTTGATAAGTTCAATAAACTGGCTGGCGAATGGTGGGATAAAAATGGTGCGCTTGCGACCTTACATGAGATTAACCCGCTACGCCTCAACTGGATAGAGGCAAATACCAAACGTGGCTACCTTAGTAACGATATAGATAAAACAGCGGAGATGGGTCTGTCTGGCAAAAAAATTCTCGACGTTGGCTGCGGTGGTGGTATCTTAGCTGAAGCGATGGCACGTCGCGGTGCTGACGTGACCGGTATTGATCTCGGTACTGAAAACTTAAAGGCAGCCAGCGTCCACGCCACCCAAAGTGGTTTAGATGACACTTTACGTTATCAACATATCCCCATCGAAACCTTAGCAAAGACCCAAGCTGGACAATTCGATGTGGTGACTTGTATGGAAATGCTAGAACACGTCCCTGATCCTAGTGCCATTGTCCAAGCCTGTTTTGAGCTATTGGCACCAGGCGGTGTTTGTGTGTTGTCTACCATTAACCGCAACCCCAAGTCTTATTTATTTGCCATCGTTGGGGCAGAATACGTGCTGCGCTTGTTAGATCGTGGAACTCATGATTATGCTAAATTTATCACCCCAGCTGAGCTGGATAAAATGGCCCTAAACGCAGGTTTTACGCGGCAAGATATGATTGGACTACATTATAATCCCCTAACCAAACGCTACTGGTTGGCACAAAATGTCGATGTCAATTATATGATGGCAGTACAAAAACCACTGGCTTAGGTGGTCGTCCCAATGAGAGATATCTTTAGCAAAACCGCTGTTTGATAAAAGAGGCGTTGATGATAGTTATAATCGAGTTAACTCATAGTTAACGTTGGTAGTGTCGTTCAATAATTCAATTATCTACCTCGACTACTAAACATTTCACTAATAATAAGAGCCTATATTATGACCCAGTTTGTAAAAGCTGTTCTATTTGACCTTGATGGAACCTTGATCGATACCGCTGCTGATTTTGTACGCATTATTGGTAAAATGAGTAGCGAAAACCATTGGCAACCACCCGCCGAGGCTGACATTCGTGAGCAAGTATCTGCTGGCGCATCAGCGATGGTGCAGCTTATGCTGCGGCATAATGAGCAACTAACAACCAATGAAGAGGCGCTACTAAAATTTCGCCAGCAGTTTTTGGATGATTATGAGGCCGAGATTTGCGTGGACAGTTGCGTATTTCCTGAACTTGAAGAAGTATTGACCACACTTGAGCAAAAAGGCGTGCCATGGGGCATTGTCACTAATAAGCCGCGTTATTTAGCAGAGCAGCTGTTAAAGGTTATGCAGTTAGATGAGCGTTGTGCGGTCTTGGTCTGTCCTGATGATGTATCACGTCCCAAACCTGATGCAGAACCCATGTACTTGGCACTAGAAAAGCTTGGTATTCCTCGTGGGGCGTCAGGTTGTGTCCTGTATGTGGGTGATCATGTGCGTGATATCGATGCAGGTAAAGCTGCTGGCATGCCGACCATTCTCGCCGCTTATGGTTATATCCCGCCTGAAGACCAGAAAAGCTTGAAGAAATGGGGTGCAGATTATATTACCGAGACCCCTGAACAGTTGAATAAGCTACTGTTATCCTCAGGTAAGTTTGAATATCTATAAACAACCATACTTCCAATTATTAAATGTTAAGTAGTGAGTAATGCCATGAGTGACCGTACAAATCAGCCAGCCCACCAAAACACCGACCAAGAACAACAAGTTGAGCCACGTCCCGAGTCGCTGTTGTCCCACGATGATATTCGTAACTTTGTACCAGCAGAAAATTGCTTAGACGGCAAGACGATCTTGGTGACGGGTGCGGGCGATGGTATCGGACGGGTAGCCGCATTGACTTATGCCCGCTATGGCGCAACGGTACTGTTATTAGGCCGCACTAGTAGCAAGCTTGAATATGTTTATGATGAGATTGAGAGTTTTGGTGGCAAACAGCCAGCGATGCTACCGCTGAATCTTGAGAGTGCTACTTATGCTGAGATGCAGCAGATAGAGGGAATGATTAATAAAGAAGTTGGACAACTTGATGGCATATTGCATAATGCTGGCATACTAGGTGAGTTGACACCGCTTGAGATGTACGATGTGGATATCTTTGCTAAGGTGATGAAGGTCAACTGTACCGCCACCTTTATGCTCACTCAAGCATTATTACCGCTGCTCAAAGACGCTGTACATGGTTCTATCGTCTTCACCTCTAGTACAGTGGGTACCCATCCTCGTGCGTTCTGGGGCGCATATGCGCTCTCTAAACAAGCGACTGAAGGCATGAGTGATATCTTCACCCAAGAGACTCAGAACACCACTAATTTGCGTTTTAACTGTATTAATCCTGGTGGCACCCGTACCAATATGCGCGCCCATGCTTTTCCAGGTGAAAACCCGATGTCTCTCAAAACACCAGAAGACATCATGGCAGGTTATGTGTGTCTAATGAGCGATGCTAGCGTTAATGTGCGCGGCCAAGTAGTGGCGCTGCAACCTAAAAATTAGTGGCGATTGTGCAGGGTAAGGGACCTTATTTTAGTGCTTTTTTCATACACATCTATATATTGAAGTTAACGCTAAATAACCCCATCTATCTGTTATAAAAAACTTTTATAGTATGAATAATAAGCCATCAATAAATTAAAGAGGGTACAATTATGGCAGGTGGATGGTCAAGAGATGGGGCAGAGCACGAACAGATGGATGCAACGGTCAGTGATGCCCTAGATCGAGTCAGGAGCTCACTACCGAAAGGTGAGAGTGCAGAATTATGTGATGAATGCGGTAATGCCATACCAGAAGCGCGGCGAATAGCAGTGCCAGGGGTGCAACACTGTGTTGGTTGCCAGACTGAACTTGAGCAAGAAGCTAGGGCGGCTGAGCTATTCAATCGCCGCGGCAGTAAAGACAGTCAATTGCGTTAGCAGGTAGTTATTGATTGATAAAAAGAGGCTAGCGTTGATATTCAACGCTAGCCCTTTTTTATGCTAATTATTCTATCAAATTTATCTCTAGTTATTTATGTCCGGCTATTTATGGTTGGCTATTTGACGGGACAACCAGCGCCATCAATTCACGGTCACAGCGTTCCCATTCTATTAACGATTGCTGCTCACTCTTAGTCTCTGAGCTGTTATTACCTACCCTAGTAGTGGCACTGCTTTTTATATCTGAGTCAGCAAGTAAAATAATCTCTAGTCGGCTATCAATCTGTGCGCTGGTGGTGGTAATGGTTAAGCTATCGGGCGTGAAATTTAGTTGTAGCCAGCCATCAGAAGTATTGACGATACCCTTGATACGTTGCCAGTTTGGCAGTTGTAATAACCATTGTTGTAACTCGTCAGCAGCAAATGTCCAATGCGGTGGTAATCGCCACCCAGCTAATAGCATGCCTTGCTGTTCCTCATGATAACGATAGGGTAGCTCATTTTGCCCATCTGCCTCAATACTAGTGTCAGCATTAGCATTTGTAGGCATGTTGGACGGCAAGTGGGTAGGCGGGGTTAGGCTCACACGAGACTTCTCTATATTTGCTATGCGTTGCTGAGAAATAGTACGACTGGGCTTAATAAGCTGGGCGGCTAATTCTGTTAAATAAGGGTTCGAAGGTTTTATAACATCGAGGTTGTTAGTTACTGCTTGACAGTGAGGTGTCGTTTGCGGTTCAGGCGCTGTCTCAGAGTCAGCAGTTGCCCATATTATTTTTGCTGGTTCGTTTAACGTCGCAATCCACGCTTGCAAATCTTGCCGGCAAGCGCTGCTCAGCTGCTCGTAACGATTAATCACTAGCACATCAGCATCGCGGACATGCGCTTGAAAGCCATGGTGCGTGCGATACTTCTCTTGTTGCCATTGTAAGCCGCTCAGCACCGTAATGACCGCTTGCATGCTCAAGGCTGTCTGCCAGTGTGGCGCACTGAGCTGACGTATCAGCTCGCGTGGATGCGCCAGTCCGGTCGGCTCAATAATCAGCCGCTGTGGGTGATGATCACTTAACAGACGTGTAATAGCGATTTGTAAGGGCAGTTGACTGGTACAACAGATACAACCACCGCTGACTTCGCGAATGGCTATACCGCCTGACTGACCTTTTGCATCGAGTGTATTTTTTAGTAGAGCACCGTCAACACCAATACGACCAAATTCATTAATCAGTAATGCCCAGCGCTGTTCAGCCGGCTTAGTGGCAAGTAATTGGTTAATAACGGTGGTCTTGCCAGAGCCCAAAAACCCTGTCACAAGTGTGCAGGGTATATTTTGAATGATTGCGGAGGCGTTCATAAAAAATGGGTCATAAAGGCCGGTTCATAAATACAGGGTCATAAGGCGTAAAACGCTCAGCGACAACTAAACAGGCGTTGCAGCAGGAGCTTCTGGTTCTGCTTCGTCAGGCACAAACACATAGCCGACGCCCCATACGGTTTGGATATAACGCGCTTGTGAGGGATTATCCTCAATCAGACGACGTAGACGTGAGACTTGTACATCGATAGAACGTTCCATCGCGCCCCATTCACGGCCACGGGCAAGGTTCATCAGCTTATCGCGCGTTAATGGCTCGCGTGGGTGCTGTACTAAGGCTTTTAGTACTGAAAACTCGCCAGTGGTCAAGGTCACTACCGTACCATCGCGTTTTAGCGTACGGGTAGATAAATCAAGCGTCCACGGTCCAAATTCAACCACTTCTAGCTGATAGCTTGGCGCACCAGGTAGCTCACGATTTTGACGACGCAATACCGCTTTGATACGGGCTAACAGCTCTTTTGGGTTGAAAGGCTTGGGTAAGTAATCATCGGCGCCGGCTTCAAGTCCAGCAATACGGTCAGCATCACCGCCTTTTGCAGTTAACATGATAATTGGAATATCACTGTTATCTTCACGTAGACGTTTACAGATGCTAATGCCATCCTCGCCCGGAAGCATTAGATCTAAGACCACTAGCGAGAACAGTTCGCGCTGCATCAATTTGTCCATCTGACTGCCATCATGAGCGGTACGGACGACAAAACCATCATCTTCTAGAAAGCGTTGTAGCAACGAGCGCAGACGCGCATCATCGTCGACCACTAAAATACGCTGAGTCAGGGTGTCGGGACTTTTATTGTCAGTCATGAAGGGATCCTTTAATAAACATTATTATTGTCAGAAGTTATTGAATGATTTGGTGGCTTATAATTCATAAGCCAATCGATGCTGTTGTTATTAAGGTGCTGCTATTGTTAAACAATCATTATTGGTTTTTATTCAGCCATTATTATCAGATTATTAGTATTTAAACCTGGCGAACTTTTTAATAAAAATGCTGATAAAAATCAACCTTGCCTTTATATTGACTTGCGTTATTATGGTTTACATATTAAGCACAACCTTTGTGCAAGAGATTACTATTGATTGATATTTATAACGTTACTGCTTTAGTGTATAAGATTGCACCCCTAATTGCATCACCCATAGACATAAATGCTGTATGGGTTTGTTTAATAAGGGCTCAGAAACTAATATATAGCGTAATTTACGCCATAAAAATAGTAATAAGTAACGAAAATATAAAAAGGATTTTTATTCATGCAGCTTTTGCTATAATGCCAAACACCATTTCTCAACGATTGATACGTATATGAGTAGCATTGATACCTTAACGTCATCTCAGGCCCCGACAAATGCACAGGGGTTGGATGCAACCACACACGCGAATATTCACGACAAGCTTGCTCGCGCGCTTGGCATTAAGACTGCTCAAGTCAATGCGTTTGTGAAGCTGTACGATGAAGGGGCAACGGTCCCATTTATTGCGCGTTACCGGAAAGAAAAAACCCAAGACCTTGACGACGCACAGTTGCGCGCGCTAGAGAAGTCGCTCAACTATGAACGTGATATGGCAACCCGCCGACTCAAAATCGTAGAATTGCTGAGCACGCAAGGCAATTTAACAGACGAGTTGCAAGCCCGCATTGATAATGCGACTTCCAAGCTTGAGCTGGAAGATATTTACCTGCCATACCGTCCACGCCGTCGTTCACCAGCAGCTAAGGCCCGCGCGGCAGGTCTAGATAATGCAGCACAAGCGGTCTTGACCCAAGAAGTTACCCCGACAGAAGCATTAGCAGGCTATCAAACGCCCACTAGCATTACTGATGATAGTGGTAATGATATTGAAGTCGACTTTAGCGATTTAGACAAGCAACTGGCTGGCGTGCAAGCCATCATCGTCGATGAATGGACGCAAGCGTTGGATCTGCTAGACAATCTGCGTAACGGCTTTGCCAAAACGGCAAGTATCGTGTCGGCAGTAGCCAGTGACGAAAAGCGCGAAGTGGGCGAGAAATTTAAAGATTACTTTGAACATAGCGAAGGACTGGCGCGTTTGCCCAATCATCGCTTATTAGCCATGCTGCGTGGTCGTCAAGAAAATGTCCTAGGTCTGAAGATCGAAGGCGAAGATGCTCCATTCATTGACAAAATCGTTAAGCATTTCGATATTGATACCAAGGCTCCAGATGCCCGTCGTGAATTTTTGACTGAAGCGGCTAGTAGTTTATGGAAAGATAAGTGGCGCCCACATATTGAGCATCGTTTATTGACTGAAAAGCGTCTGACCGCTGAGTCTGATGCCATTGACGTGTTTGCCAATAACTTGCAGCACTTATTGATGTCAGCACCTGCTGGCCGTAAAGTTATTTTGGGTGTTGATCCTGGTATCCGTCATGGTGTGAAAATGGCTATTATTGATGCCCAAGGTCATGTCATGCTCAATGATGCTGACCAGCCAGTCATTGCTACCGTTTATCCCTTTGCGCCTGATAATAAAATGGCTGAAGCTAAAACAGTTATTGATAAATTACTAAGCACTTATCACGTCGATTTAGTAGCCATTGGTAATGGTACCGCCAGCCGTGAAACGGATGCGATGGTCAAAGAAATCTTAGCCGCTAATGACAAACTACAAGCCAAAGCCGTTATCGTTAATGAATCCGGCGCCTCGGTCTATTCTGCTAGTGAGCTGGCTAGTGATGAGCTAGCCAATATGGATGTCTCTGTACGCGGAGCGGTATCTATCGCCCGCCGCCTACAAGATCCGCTGTCAGAACTGGTCAAGGTCGATCCAAAAGCTATTGGTGTGGGTCAGTATCAGCATGATGTCAACCAAACGCAATTGGCTGATAGCCTTGATAAAGTGACTCAAGATAGCGTGAACGCGGTTGGTGTTGATGTCAATACTGCCAGTCCTGCAATCTTGGCGCATATCGCGGGTCTTAATCGTAACGTTGCCCAGCAAATTGTTACCTATCGTAAAGAACATGGCGCTTTTGCTAGCCGTGAAGCTTTAAAAGATGTGCCACGCCTAGGGGTCAAAACCTTTGAGCAGGCCGCAGGTTTCTTACGGGTGTATGACGGCAGTAACCCACTCGATGCGACTGGTGTACATCCAGAAAGCTATGCGCTAGTGGATAGCTTAGTAGCCTTGTCTGGCAAAGGTCTGGCCGAAATACTCGGTAATGATGGTGTGCTCAATACCATTGATACTGCTACCCTTGCTGCCAATGATGACAATATCAGTGTCAAAGCTATTATAGAAGAGTTGGCTAAACCTGCACGTGATCCACGTCCTGAGTTCAAAACGGCTAATTTCCGTGATGACGTGAATAGCATTAAAGATTTGACTGAAGGCATGACCCTAGAGGGTGTCGTTACCAACGTGACGGCCTTTGGTTGCTTCGTTGATGTGGGTGTACATCAAGATGGTTTAGTACACATTTCGCAGATGGCCAATGATTTCGTCGCAGATCCTATGAACCGTGTCAAACCAGGTGATATCATTTCTGTACGCGTGATTGCTATTGATGAAAAGCGTGGTCGTATTGGTTTTAGTATGAAACCAGAAGTCGCTAAACCGACGCGCACTGCTAATAAACCTGCTGCGGCAAGTAACGGTAGCAATGACAGCAATGCTAGTAGTGATGATAAATCCAGTCGTCCACGTAGCACTCGTCCAGATGCCAATAAACGCCCGTCAGCACCGCGTGGCAAGCGTCCTGATAGAAGTGGTGACAACAAGAGTGATAAAGGCAACGCAGGCGCCACTACTAACACTCGTAGCAGTACGCCGAAGGCCGCCAAATCAGAAGCGCCTATCAAAATGGGTACTCTTGGAGCATTATTAAAAGAAGCTGGTGTGTCTAAAGGCAAGAAGTAATGGGCCAAAGACTCTACAGCGGTATTTAAACCGCTCACTCATAATCAGTCATTAAAAAAGGCAGCCATCAGGCTGCCTTTTTTTGGTCGTAATAATGCAACAATTTTTACATCAATGTGTCGTTGCTCTATGGCGTAATCTAGGCTCAATAAAACGCTCATTTGGCTTTATTTTTGCTGCTAATATAATAATAAAATAAGAAGAGTGGTAATAAGCAGCACCATAACCGGCTTGATCTTACATCAGTGATATTTGGCCACTACTTTTGAAACCTTAAAAACTAAGATCGTTGTTTTTTACAGAACTTATCGAATAAAATAAAAAATTATCACCTTTAAAAATTATCATCTCTAAAAACCAACTGTCGCCAAAAATTAATCGCTACCACATTAAATCGTCTGGAATCACATAGGCTGCATAAGGATCGTCAGTTTCTAGCTCAATACCTGGCTTATCGTTAGATACCACCATAAAGCCTTCTAATTTCGTATTTATACGATCCGCCAATGGACGAGGGAGCAGGGCATAGTTTAATACCTGGTTTTCTTCCAATCGTGCAATAACCACATGACCGGCCACTATTTGCTCATATAATTTTTGGGTGATATTAATTTTTTTCACTTTAGAGTCATCAACAAATTGATAGCTGACTTCACCAGCTGTATCAGTAATCTGATGCTGCTTAATCATTTGAACAATATTGGCTGTCAGCATTTTTTGTTCTAAAATTTGTTGTTTTTCTTGATTAAGCTTTTGATCTTTTTCCATTTTTTTTGCTTGAGCGTCTGCCACAGAGTTTTTTGCTTCAATATCTGACGAATCGCCAGTACGCTTGGCATGTTGAGACTGTTTGCTTAATTGCTTGGCTTTTTTGCTATCAACCAGTCCAGCTTTTAAAAGTTGAGCCTGTAGGGCGTTTTTGGCCATAATCCAATCACCTAAATAATAAAACCTGAATCATAAAACTTAAAAATACATGATAGCAAATTTTGCTGGTTCATTTATGAATTTTGCTCTGTTGTTTGTGGTTTAAAACAACATATTATTATAGTCAATGAAAAGTAATATCGAGACATAACCTACTGCTGGCATACGTTTTTCCTGCTTGCTGTGCCTAGGCAGACAGAGGCTGCAAAAAGCTTATACCAGCAGTACCGTCGCGTTTTAAGGTATTTTAACTATAGATAAGCGCGAGTATCAATATAAGAAAAGTTGGGTAAGAAAACGATCCTCTTGTATTTTGCATCGACTGTATGACAAACCGCCACATCTTATTGCTAAAATGTGGCGGTAAAGATATGGCTAACATAACCCATCTAGAAAGCGCTTTAACGGTTGTTAATTAGAGCTAAGGTCATCAACCACTTCAAAACAAAGTCCGGCATGGTCTTCCAACCGCGTTAGCAGCTGATCACCCATAGCGACTGCTGGCGTCCAAAAGCCACCTGTGACTTCGTCTTTACTAATATCCTGCGCAAGACATAATGCGGACTGTGCCAGCATACGCGAGGTACTGCCGTAGCCTGGATCTTTGTCACCAGTGACTTTAGTGTTAATAGTATCTTTTTTAGAGGTTTCACCAAAGAAGCGAATATCAAAAAAACCATTTTCTTGTTCGGATTTAGAAGGACCAGAGCCTGATTTGGGTAGAACGTGCTTTGATAGAAACTCGCGACTGGGCTTAAAAGTCATAGCCGTGGCGAAACCTAATAGTCCCACACTCATACCATAGCTCATCAGCTGACCTTTAATGCCATCCTGCATCCACATCGCTTCATCATATTTAAACTCGCGCCCATATTCATAACTGAGCAATTGGTTACTACGATGAACGATGCGCGTGTTAATCACTGCCATCACAAAGGGGGCTAGCCAGCGGTCATGTTCAATATCGTATTCAGGCTTACCAACATTGTCTTGGCGTACGCTAGGCGCATCTTTATCGTCATTGAGTAGATAGGGATTGGCCAGTTGGCCACGACGTGCTTTATCGGTCCCTACTTCCTCAAAGATAGTGGCCATCGACGCAATGGTACCACCGGATAAGCCACCTTTGGCCGCTTTTACGCGCATATGAATGACATCACAGGGTTTATCGAATTGGGCTTGGGCTTGCTGTTGGGTAAAGTAAACACCTAAATCTGAAGGAATAGAATCAAAGCCACATGAGTTGACGATACGAGCGCCGCTTTTCTTAGCCGTATCTTGGTATTTATCCAGCATGTCTTTGATAAAGATCGCTTCGCCTGTGAGATCAACATAGTCTGTACCATTAGTAGCACACGCTTTAATCAGTGATTCACCATATTTAAGATAAGGGCCTACCGTTGAAATGATGACTTGGGTCTGTTGGGTCATCTCATTGAGGCTGGCGTCATCGGTGCTGTCAGCAATTATAATATCAACTTTATTGCTAGAATCAGAATCAGAATCAGGGTTATTAGCATCAGCGCCACTAAGCTCAGACTGTAGCTTTTTAAGCTTGTCTTCATCACGTCCTGCTATCGCCCATGTGACAGTTGCGCTATCTTTAGCCGCTTTAGCCGCTGGGCTAGATAAAAATTGCGTTAGGTAGTGGGCAGTAATTTGCCCAACAAAGCTAGTAGCTCCGTACAAAATGATCGCATAGTGACGCTTTTCATCGGTGGCTGTTTTTGTATTATCTGATTTATTAATATTTGTCGCTGTATCGGTCGTGGTGTCCATAATTACTTTCCTCAATCGTCATTTTGCGTGAATAGTTGTCGTTAATAAAAGCCAGGATTTTTATTATTAAAGGGGTGTTGGTTTTTAAGCTCAGCATAATAGACTAATATTTATAGCAGATTTATTAATAATAACGATAGGTATTAAGTAAACACAAATTACCCATACACATAAATACTCAAAGACCATATAAAAAACCATGAGTCGTGAAACTCCACTAAAAACTAGGTAATAACGCTACAAAGGTTACATAACATAGCGTGTTCATTACCAAAGTGAACGTTATTTTCATCTGAATGTTGTTAATCTATCTTTTTAAGCAATAAGTAAGTTTTAAAAAAAGTACTGACCAACGTTAGGTCTAACAAGGCTTGAATTGGTTCTCACCGCAAGGTGGCAACACAAGCTATTGAGAAATGAGTGGTAAGGTAATAAATAAAAATTAATTCGTTACCCATCTTAAGATCTAACCATTCAACATTTATTTTGAGGAGAATAATTATGTTTCGCTGGGCTATCATTTTTGCAGTCATCGCACTGTTAGCAAGTTTACTAGGATTTGGCGGTGTTGCTGGACTATCGTCTAATTTGGCGTATATTTTCCTAGTAGTCGCAGTAATTCTATTTATTGTCGCATTTATCGGCCGTAAGACCTAATAGCGATAATATTAAGCAAATCCTAATTAGTTTTCACAAAAAATGTCCTCAATCGAGGACATTTTTTTTATCTATCAGTTTAATTGACTATAGTCAGTTCACAATAAAAAAATTGTGCATAGCAATGTGCCACTGGTATAAACTTTTCTTGCGTGCTGTTCGCAAGCGTGACAGAGGCTGCCAAAAATTCATTCCAGTAGCATTGCATCTTGTTTAAATTGAATTGACTATACTGCACAAACTGTAAATAAATAGTTACAAGCGTTTCGGTTGAATAATGTGTTCCATGCGTTTTGCTAGGCGAATATCAAGGCTGGTAATACCACCCGTATCATGGGTCGTTAAACGCACCTCAACGACGTTATAAGTATTACGCCATTCAGGGTGATGTTCGAGCGCTTCGGCATGAAATGCTGCTTGATTCATAAAGCTGATAGCTTCAATGAAATCACTAAAATGATAAGTTTTAACGATACTATGGCCATCGCGTTGCCAGCCCGGCAGCTCTTCTAGCTGCAAATTGACTTGTCTATCAGATAAACTGCTCATCGGAATATCCTTTATTAGTATCTTAAATTTAATTTATGGAAAGAGTCTATGGAAAGAGTCTATGGAAAGAGCCTATGGAAAGATAGGGCTGATCATTGACGTCCAATTCTCAATAGCTATTTAAAATTTTAGATAACGGTAGTATTAAGTTATAGGGTATGGAGAATAAAACTACTGTCAGCAGGTCGGCTCTAACTCGTAAGCAACAGATGTAAGAAAGTCAGCTATCTCTCGTATCTTGCCATATATCTACTTATAAATATAACGGCGGGCTCACAAATCCCAATCTAGACTAAATCTTGATAGTCAGGATGTTGATTAATATATGATGAGACAAATGAACATTGTGGAACAACCTGTTTGTTATGTTCGCGCGCATAATCTAGAGCATGCTTAACTAATGCTGAACCGACACCGCGACCACCTAACGCTTGGGGTACGATAGTATGATCATAGATTAACGTATCACCACGCTCTTGATAACTGATATAACCGGTCTGATCATCAATTGTAATTTCAAAGCGTTCAGCGTCTTGGTTATGGGTAATATCTAGCTCTTGCTTAGGGGTTTCTTGACTCATGATGGCACTCCATTATTAATTCTTATATTCAAATTTTTATGATTATAATTTAAACATGTTGATAACTTAATAACTTAAGCAACTATTCAGTCGCAGCCAGCCCTACCCATTTGAGCGATTTCTATTTGAATGTGCCTTTATCCAAATAAGTTTATGGTTAAGCCAGCTACTACTTAAAGGTTTTTATTCAGACCTATCATTATAAATAAGCTAACGTTTGGCGAACGATTTCAGGTAGAAATCTACGCAAGCCACCTGTCGTTTGCTTATCGGACTTAGTCTTCTTAGCAGCTGACAACGAGTCAGCATCACTACTAGAGTCAACATCACTACTAGCCACTGACAGATTATAGGCGTCCCATTCTTTTGCGCTGGGCTTACTAAAGTGGTGAATGCGTTTCAGTACTTGTTTAAATTGAGTACCAAAGCGCCCAGTGTTATAAGCCAAGTCATATTTGTGACATATGGCTCGTACCTGCGGTGCAATACGGGCATAGTGGCTAGAGGGCATATCAGGGAAAATATGATGTTCTATCTGATGTGACAAATTACCGGTCAAAATATGGAACAGCTTGTTGCCTTGGATGTTGCTAGAGCCAAGTATCTGGCGCACATACCAGTCACCTTTACTCTCATCAGGATCAAGATGAGTGTAAATATGAGCTTGTTCAGTAAAGTGTCCACAAAATATTACTGCCCAAGTCCACAGATTGCGAGTAATATTAGCAGTGATATTACCGCTCAATGTCGTCATGGCGCTACCACGACCTAATGCTAGCCCGGCTATCGTAGGCAGAGCAATATAGTCCTTACTCACTTGCCGTGCAATTTTAGCTAATAACGCGTGGGTTTTTTGTTGCATGATATCCATCAACTGCGGCGAGTCCGCGTATTCTACATCGCTGATTTGGATATCATGGAACGCGACTGCCCATTCAAAGCCTAAAGCCAATACCGCAGTCTTAAATAAGTTATAACGATCGCTTGGCGTCCAAGGCTGCTCATCGGTAACCCGAATCAAGTGGTAGCCTACATCATGATCACGGCCAACGATGTTGGTAAAGGTGTGATGCAGATAGTTATGCGAGTGTTGCCACAGCGGTGCAGGACAGATGATATCCCAATCAAATTTTTGACTATTAAGGTGGGGATGTTGCATCCAGTCATATTGTCCGTGCATGACATTATGGCCAAGCTCCATATTGTTTAATATTTTGCTAAAGCTCAATAGGGAAGTGCCGAGTAGCCAGGTCCCTACTTTTTGCCGCCGTGATGGCAGTCGTCCAGCTACAGCCAGTAGGCCACGCGCCACTAGTTCGCTATAGACTACCGTTGCATACACGCGTTGAATGTATCGTGCTTCATCGGCGCCTAGTGAGCCCATTACACCTTGATAGAGCGTATTCAACTCTTCAGCGAGCGCTTCGGTCTGCGCTTTTGGTAACGGCGCACCTGTCAACGTTGGGTAGGGCGCCGCTTGAGACTGAGAATTTTGGGACTGAGTATTTTGGAATTGGGCAGCAGTGCTATTAATATCACGTTGGTCTTTATTGAGTGCTGCACTGTTATCAAGTGCTACATCATCGTGAACAGAATGAGTAGTTGACGGCGTCAATAGCAGACGACTTTGGGCCGCTAACTGGGCATCGGTTAGCACAGTAAGTATAGGTACAGCAGATTGTGCGGTGGATATAGGCGGTAATAAGCGCATTTATAATCCTTAACCAAAACGGCTTAAATAAACAATAAGCACGAGGTTCGGTTTAATAGTGAGTCTAGATTTTAGCAAAAATATGAGTGAAAATTTGTCTCTTCTTTGTGTAATAAGCTGTTGTAAGCGAGTGTCTCGGTGCCAAATGCTGCTATATATCAAGCACTACGTCAGTCATGGCCACATTGATACAGGTTTGGATAGATTCGTAGCCATCACTGCTTATTTTTCCTGTTTGGATATTTTTGACTACACCGCTCACTTTATTGCAGCGGCACAATTGGCAGATGCCTTGTCGGCAGCCATAGGTCAGACGAATACCGGCGTCCTCGGCACCCATTAGCAACTTGTCACTGGTATTGAATTGTTGTTGTCGTCCCCGTAAATAGACCGTTCGCTCTTCTATGTCTGCTGTTGTATCGTAAACTTGATCTATATCAGGGTCAGATACCGCATTGCCAAAACGCTCGATGATAATATTGTCGCGTAGTGATGGTTGAGCAGTTAATGAGTGGACATTTGGTAGCGTAATCTCTGTAGCAGCGCGGTACAATCCTGTTAGTAATGCTTGCGAGCCACAGGCAAATATCACCGTATCAGCCAGTGGCAGATCTAGGGCCAATAAGCTCGATGCGTTTAAATGCCGTGTACCCGCCAAATAAGTGCTAGAGTCTTCAGTGTTCACACAATAATAGCTGAATAGTGGATATTTAGCGGCCAAGTGCTGCCAGTGGTTTTGAAAGGGGCTTTCTAATAGCGACGCACGATTATAGTATAGCAAGGTTACCTTGTGCCCATATTGCAAGGCTTCGGTAATCAAACCTAGCATTGGCGTAATGCCACTACCACCAGCGATAAACAAAAGTGGTGATTGCTTTTCAAAACTCGATTCTTTCACCGATGAGCTGGCCGGCTTGGTTAACCTAGCCTGTTCTAAAGTAAAGTCACCATTCGGTACACTACTTGCCAATACTGTGCCAAGCGGCAGGTGCTGGGTCAAATAATTAGAAATCAAACCTTGGGGCTTAATCGCAATAGTGACGGTATGACGTTGGTTATTTTTGTCATATCCATTACTTGCAGCAGAATCATCAGAAGTGTTGCTCAACCAAATGGGCTGTTGTGGCAAGCCTACCAACGAGTAACTGCGCTGATGATAAATACCGTCAATAACAACGCTTAGATTAATATGTTGACCACCATGCCAGCCCCCACGTAACTCAACTGCCTGCTTTTTGAAAGCGCGGTTAGGTTCAAATTGTAAGGCTATCAAGTCATCACCTAGCGCGCGGCGGGCAATCAGTCGCAGCTTGGGCACTGACAGTGACCGAAACGGATGCAGCTGTGACCCAATAAAATCAATAAAAGAACGTTGAATAATTTCAGGACGATAGCCACTGGGCATAGTTAAGTTACCTTTTAAAAAAATTTTGTACCAATTCGTAAGATGGATTGGTTACTACAATTGGTTTTATTAAGATTACCTTACATAATAACGCCTATTGATTAAATTTGCGAAAGGTTTGATGCTATTTTTTGTGGGCTTTATAAAACAGCAGTAATTCAAAAATACCATTTAGTCAGTCAAACAATACTTTTAATACTAGCTTTTAGGTAAAAGGGCGACTGCTTTGTGGTAAAAGGTGCAAAACAGGCTGCAAAACAGGCTGTCAGCTTGCAGGGCATGCGCTACAATGCGATAATAGCAGATAATTTGTACCCTTATTTTGAGGCACAGCAAGCGCAGTCGCTTTGTTTTCTTTATAACGAGAGCTTGCTGACCTCGTTTATGCAGTCTATCGGAGTGTTAATGGCTCAATATATTTACACGATGAACAACGTGTCAAAACTTGTTCCGCCTAAGCGTGAGATTTTAAAAAATATCAATCTGTCCTTTTTCCCTGGCGCTAAAATTGGCGTATTGGGTATCAATGGTTCGGGTAAATCGACCTTGCTACGCATTATGGCTGGTGTTGACACTGAATTTAGTGGCGAGGCGCGGGCCCAAACTGGCACCAAAATCGGTTATTTACCACAAGAGCCACAGCTCGACGACAGCAAAGATGTGCGCGGTAATGTCGAAGACGGTATGCGTGAAGCCTTAGATGCGCTATCGCGCTTGGATGCTATTTACGGTGAGTATGCGGACCCTGATGCAGACTTTGATAAGCTTGCTGAAGAACAAGGCAAAATGGAAGATATCATCCAAACGTGGGATGCCCATAATCTAAGCACGCAGTTAGAAAAAGCGGCCGATGCGCTACGCCTGCCACCATGGGATGCTGATGTCAGTAGACTGTCTGGTGGTGAAAAACGCCGTGTGGCATTATGCCGTCTGCTATTGTCTCGCCCTGACATGTTACTCCTCGACGAACCAACCAACCATTTGGACGCCGAATCTGTTGCATGGCTTGAGCAATTTTTGCAGAACTATAGCGGTACCATCGTGGCCATTACCCATGATCGTTATTTCTTGGATAATGTAGCGCAGTGGATTTTGGAGCTTGACCGTGGCCATGGTTATCCGTATGAAGGTAACTATACCCAGTGGCTCGAACAAAAGAACACTCGTCTAGAGCAGCAGAATAAACAAGAAGAATCGTTTGCCAAAGCTTTGAAAAAAGAGCTTGATTGGATTCGTAAAAACCAAAAAGGCCAACAAGCCAAATCTAAATCTCGCGTGCAGCGTTTTGAAGAGTTAAACTCGCAAGAGTTCCAAAAACGTAACGAAACCTCTGAGATTTATATTCCGCCCGGTCCACGTCTCGGGAACAAAGTTATTGAAGTAAACGATATCTCCAAATCATTTGGCGACCGTTTGCTGTATGAAAACCTAAGCTTTAATGTGCCAGCGGGTGCCATTGTTGGTATTATTGGTCCGAATGGTGCCGGTAAAACCACGCTATTTAACATGATTACCGAGCGCGATAAGCCAGACGTCGGCGACGTTGATTTGGGCGAAAGTGTCAGCGTTGCTTATGTCGGTCAGGTTCGCGATAATTTAGACGATGACAAAACCGTATGGGAAGAAATTTCTGACGGTCTTGATATCATTACTGTTGGCGAATACACCACCCCAAGTCGCGCTTATATCGGCCGCTTTAACTTTAAAGGTGCAGACCAACAAAAACGTGTCGGTCAACTATCCGGTGGTGAGCGCAACCGTCTGCAATTAGCGAAGACGCTAAAGCAGGGTGCGAACGTACTACTCCTTGATGAACCATCAAACGATTTGGACATTGAGACTTTACGTGCGCTAGAAGATGCGATCCAAGTCTTTCCTGGTACGGTAATGGTAGTGTCGCATGATCGTTGGTTCCTTGACCGTATTGCTACCCATATCTTAGCATTTGAAGAAGAAGGCCCAATTTGGTTCGACGGTAACTACTCTGAGTTTGAGACTTATCGTAAAAAACAACTGGGTGCTGACTCTGGTCCTAAGCGTATGAAGTATAAGAAAATCACTAAATAGTTTATTGATTAGGCTAAGAGCTGTTTAAATTAAGCTATTCTTACTAACCTAATAAGTATTTAAAAAAAGACCTCTAATTATTTAGAGGTCTTTTTTATTCAGCGGCTGTTTTTGTCAAACTAGTAATAACTAACGTTTACGGCCAAATTTACGCTGCTTTTTATTGTGAATCTCAGTAATAGCGTGCGCAATTTCGTCGTCGTCGAGGCTCGCTACTTGTTGCAACGTTTGCATCACATCAGGGTTGAGGACGTATTTGGCATAAAGTGCAATGTCATCGATACGCTGATCAAAAGTTAATACCCCAGTCTCATCATCTTTTCGCAAATAGTCGAGGCGGATAAGGGCATTGACGAAGCTGAGAAACAGTGAACGATCAAAGAAATCTGGGATGTTATCGGCATAAAGGACAGACAAGCGCTGACCGAGTAAGTGGCACAGATCGACCACTTCTTCTGCGGTGAAGTTGCCTGACCCTTGCTGAGCAAGTAGGGCAAGGGTCATAAAGTAGCGCTCAAGACTATTCCCGACTGGTGTCGCGAGCACTTCAAGCTGCTGGTAACTGTTACTATTGGTTTCAGGAATGCTAAGCACACCGTCACTTAATTCGACGATGAGGCCATGCGTCAATAGATTATCAATTTTTTGATTGAGGGTATCGGTCAAACCATGGGCTGGATAATATAAAAATAATTCACTCTGTAAGAAGGGATACAGCTGCGCCACAATATCATCTAAGCGACTGCGTTCAATACGGCCATTGCGTGCAACCAAGGCCGCTAAGAACGATATTAGAATAAACACATGCAATATATTATTACGGAAATAACTGAGTAACGCCGCTTGCTTATCAGCAATCTGAATAATATCGCCCAAAATATGCGGTGTGCGCTCAATGAGCTTGAGCTTAATACCGTAATCGATAATTTGTTGTGGGGTCATATCTGTGATGACCGTATCGTCAGCATAAGGTAGCTGGTGAGCGATACCTTGGTAAAGGGCGATCTGCTCGCGACAAATATCTTCATCCAGTGCCGCTTTTGGTGCTGACAGCAGTACTAATGACAATAGCGATATGGGATTGACCACCGCTGCTTTATTAATGTGCTGCATGATTTTTACGCCAATATTATCAACCATAGCGCTGGCTTTGGCATCAAGTGGGGTATCTGTACGATCAGCTGGCAAGCTATCAGCATCCACATCGAACTTTTGCATAAAATCATTCAGATGTAGCGGGGTACCAAAGCTGAGATGCACATTGCCAAAGATTCGCTCAATCTTACGACCCACCTTGAGCAAGCCCATCAAGGATTCAGTCTCTTTGGGTTGGCCTTTTAGCTCACCGACATAAGTACCGCCTTCCATAATACGCTCATAGCCGATATAAGTCGGAATGAATGCCACCGGCTTGTTAGTATGGCGTAGCTGACTGTGTATAGTCATTGCTAACATACCCATCTTCGGTGGTAGTAATCTTCCTGTGCGCGAGCGCCCACCTTCAATAAAGTATTCAATGGGCGTATTACGGGTGATAAGCGTGTGCATGTATTCGCGTAATACAGCAGTATAAAGCGGGTTACCGCGAAAGCTGCGACGAATATAAAAAGCGACGGCACCGCGTAACAGTGGGCCTAATACCGGCACATCTAAGTTATCACCAGCAGCGACATAAGGAATACTCAGTCCGCGCTTGTAGATGACATAGGACAACAGCAGATAATCGACATGGCTACGATGACAAGGCACATAAATAATCTCGTGATCGGCTGCAAGTTCTCGCACACGCTCGAAATGATGCACTTCTACACCGTCATATAGCCGGGTCCATAACCAGGTCAAAAATCGATCGAAGACTCGAATAATCTGGTGAGAATAGTTATTCACCATCTCATTGGCATAACCTTTTGCCAGACTGCGTACCTCATGAACACTGACACCGCTTGCTTGGGCCTCGTTTTCTATCGCATGTTTGATCGCCGGTGAATAAATCAGCTTGTCTACTAAGTTACGCCGATCTGACAAGTCAGGACCAAGCATACTGGCCCGCTGTTTATCCAGGTAAACATTGAGCTGTTGCTGTAAGGTGCGCACCAGCTCGCGATTGGCATCAGCAGATGGCACCAAGGTATGAGGAGCTGGTTGGTTATCTGTATTATTTAGGCCATCTGTAGTAGTACTGGCTCGATTAATGATGGTCTGGTTATTGCTGCTTGTTAAATTAACCGTATCGACGCTGTCATCGGTGTCACTGAAGCTATCGGTGTCATTGAAGCTATCCTCAATGCTACTAGTGATTGCTGCTTCATCTAGGTCGTCGTTGAGGCTTTTATAAACAACACCACGCAAATCTTGGGCAGGGTGGAACTGTAAAAAGGTATCGCGTCCCATCACGCCAATATTAAATAATTGCTTGCTAATACTAGGGTCTTCCCAGTTGTCGGCCGTCAGTAGCTTAAATAAAGAGTCTTCTTTTTCAGGTGCGCGTCCCCAGAGGATCGACACTGGTACTAGCCGTATCTGCAAGTCTGGATATTGTAAGATGGCCGAGACCAAACGCGAAAGGCGTGGCGACAATTGACTGTTTTTAGCTTTTGGGTGGTGCAAAAATATAATAGCCGCATTCTCGTAAATATGATGGGCAGCATCTTTGACTGCGACCAAAGCAGGCGGTAGCTTATGCTCTTGAGTTTGTAGGTCAATCAAGATACTGTTAGAGCGCGAATAATCTTGTAGCACGTAAAAGGTCAGCGTCTGATCGGCAGCATCAAATTCTGGTAGCTCGCCTAAAATTTTAGCCTTAACGGCTACATCTAGCGTCCGCCCCGAAATCTTGCGATACAGTTGATTAATAGGGGCATTAGAATAGGATTTTGCTGCCACTGGCTTGGCATCAGTTACTGACGTAGTGTTATTAACTACGGGCGCCTTAAAAATCCGTTTCTTTATGAACTTTGGTATCATAATCAAAAGTCAAATTCGTCAAATATAATGGCCTCATGATGCCATAAAAGCACGCAAAGCGATATATAGTGTCTGTATATACTAATAATATTATCCTGCCATAATATTATGGTTCGAAACACCATTCAAACTACCTTATATTCAAGCTATTAGGCATTTGAGATATTAGGTATTTTGAGATACTAGGTATTTAAACCATTAGGTTGTTGGTGTCAAACGAGTAAATCTGTACTTGATTTTATCCCTCATCATAACTTATTGGATATGAATGCTTATGACTCCTGCTATCAAGCTTGCCAAACAGCGTGGCCTCAATTATCAGCTGCATGAATATAGCCATGATAGCCATGCCGCCTCTTATGGGTTAGAAGCTGCTGAAAAACTAGGTGTCGACCCTGTACAAATTTTTAAAACTTTAGTCGTAACCACAGAAACGGGCACGTTAGCAGTGGCTATTGTGCCCGTTGATACGACATTAAGTTTCAAAAAAATGGCCAAAGCCCTTGGTTGCAAAAAAGTGCAAATGGCTGATCCCAAACTAGTCGCGCGTAGTACGGGTTATGTATTAGGCGGTGTCAGTCCGTTAGGGCAAAAAAAGCGCTTACCGACTGTGCTTGATCGTTCAGCTAGAGCCCAGTCGACTATTTATGTGAGTGCGGGACGCCGCGGACTTGAGATTGAACTACCACCCGCACAACTGGCCGAAACGCTTGGCGCTCGCTTTGAGGATATCGCGGAGAGTTAGCTCTGGGGTGTTTTTTATAGGTCGCTAGTCATAGACCAACCATTACTACTCATATTCACTCTTAGGTTATAGCCAAACCTGTTAAGCCTTCATTTGATAGGTCTCACTCCCGCTTAATTTATAGTCAATGAAAAGTAATATCGATACATAACCTACTGCTGGCATACGTTTTTCTTGCTTGCTGTGCCTACGCAGACAGAGGCTGCAAAAAGCTTATACCAGCAGTACCGTCGCGTTTTTAAGGTATTTTAACTATAGTTTACGTCTATCAAGCTTTGGCATGAACATTCGGTAGAAACCAATCCATTCCCTTAATACGGCCAACTCATCGGATCGAATGTGCTGATGAGTTGGTGTTGATAGACGGCACTGATATCCAAATGTGTCAACTCATTTTAGGACGGGACAAATAGCAAAAATAGCACAAATAGCACAAATAGCACAAAAAAAGCGCCCATTATATGGGCGCTTTTTTATAGGTGGTTTATGATTTTAAACACGCTTAGTCTAAGAAAGCAAAGCTTTCAATAGGCATTGCCGTCATGCTGTTGCTTGGTGCAACCATACCTTCGGCATGGCCTGACGTACGTGGCAGAATTTTATCAAAGTAGAATTCTGCAGTCTGGATTTTAGCCTTATAGAATTCTGGTGATTCAGTACCACCATTTTCTAGCTTGTCATAGGCTACTGCCGCCATACGCGCCCAGTGGTAGCCCATCATGGCATAGCCTGAGTACATCAAGAAGTCATCTGATGCTGCTGAGATGATTTCGCGGTCTTTACGTGCCATTAGCATCAAGCGCACGGTAAGGGTATTCCACTCAGCACACAGCTTAGTCAATGCCCAAACAAATTTACGCATATCTTTGTCAAGTGCGTACTCGCCACACCACTTCATAATGCTTGAGGTATAATCGCGGATGACCTTGCCTTTTGACTGCAACAGAACTTTACGACCCAATAAATCTAGCGCTTGGATACCGGTAGTCCCTTCATACATGGTCGCAATACGAGCATCACGAGCGATAAGTTCCATGCCCCATTCTTTAATGTAGCCGTGGCCGCCGTAGATTTGCTGACCGTGTTTGGCCGCTTCAATACCCAGTTCAGTCAAGAAGCCCTTAAGGATAGGCGTATAAAAGCCAAGCTTGTCATCCCATTTTCTAAACTCTTCGTCATCACCATTAGTGATGCCTTCTGACATTTTATCTGCATAGCGGGCTGAATGATAAATCATTGAGCGGCCGCCTTCGGCAAAAGCTTTTTGAGTCAGTAGCATGCGGCGAACATCGGCGTGATGAATAATAGCATCAGCGACTTTTTCAGGGTCTTTAGTACCGGATAGCGCTCGCATAGAACGACGATCTTTAGCATATGGTAGGGCGTTTTGGAATGACAGCTCGGTATGTGCAAGGCCTTGGATACCAGTACCGATACGGGCAGTGTTCATAAAGGTGAACATCGCTTTTAGACCTTTATTAGGCTCGCCGATCAGGTAACAGACCGCACCGTCAAAGTTTAGAACACAAGTGGCTGATGAGTTAATACCCATTTTATGTTCGATAGAGCCACAAGAGAGGCCATTACGCTCGCCAATTTCACCTTCAGCATTTGGTAGGAACTTTGGTACGATAAATAGGGAGATACCGCGTGTGCCTTCTGGCGCATTTGGTAGGCGAGCTAGCACGATATGAACGATATTTTCGGTTAAGTCATGCTCACCACTTGAGATAAAGATTTTGGTACCACTAAGCTTATAAGTACCATCATCTTGTGGAATAGATTTTGATTTGACCTGACCTAAGTCAGTACCACATTGTGGCTCGGTAAGACACATGGTACCAGACCATGAGCCATCTACTAATTTCGGTAGATATAAGTCTTTTTGCTCATCGGTACCATATTGCATGATGGTATTGATACAGCCAGTTGCGAGGCCTGGATACATCGCAAATGGCCAGTTCGCCGTGCCCATCATCTCAGATTTAATGAGGTTGATGGACATGGGTAAGTTCATACCGCCGTATTTTTCAGGATATGAAATACTCTGCCAACCACCCTCTACAAATTGGTCATAAGCTTCTTTAAAGCCTTTAGGAGTCGTTACCACACCGTTATCAAAATGGCAGCCTTCGGCATCAGCTGGTTGATAAATAGGCGCCAAAACATTTTCAGCAAAGTCAGCAAAACCTTGCAAGACCATATCAACTGTTTCAGGATCAGCATTGTGGCCATTACTTAAGTCTTTATAATGGGTTTGATAATCAAATACGTCATTAATCAAAAACTTGATATCACGTAATGGGGCTTTGTAAGTTAACATAATCAGTCTCTTTAGTCAGTGCGCTTAAATAAGCTTATCAGCCAGTTACTAAGGTGTTAAGCGTCGTTTTTGATAAGGATCAATGTATCTAAGAGCACCAATGTGTCGAAGATATTTAAATATTATTAAGTACTTATTATCCGTTTTGGCTATGGTTACGTTTTTTTAATAGGATCATCAGTCATAGGCTTGAGTTTAGTATAAGTGTTCTCCCCTAACAAATATATAACCTATAACTAATATTCATTTCAAATTAAATTATATATGACATTAAGTTATGTGTCACTACTAGATTACACATTTATCGAGTTTTATATTATCTTTATAGCAGTAATAAATAAATCAATGAAGATTAAGATAAATAGAGTAATAAGGACGGTATTTTATGGCCGCATCAAGGCTCATGGTAGGGCTAATACTTTGGATGAAGTATTTGCTTAGTGGTCTCAAGCGTTTGATTGGTGGTGAGCTAACCCACTTGCTAACAATCAAGCAAAGCCAACGGCCATGGCACATGCCGATTATCGCTGCTATTGCTATCAGCTTTCCAGTATTTGTTGGCGCCTATTTTGGTGCGCTATCTTCGGGGATTAAAGCCTCATTAGGGGCTATGGTCATTTTAAACTTACCGTTAGTAGGCAAGCTTCCTTATCGCTTGGTGACTATCATGGCTTGGGGGTTTGCGATGTCGTTATGCTTTGCCTTCGGTCTAATCGCACAGCAAGTGCCTATTCTTAGGCTGCCTGTATTTGTACTGATGGCTTTTGGCATTATTATTTTTGGGCGCTATTATCGTCAGCCGCCGCCAGCAGGACTGTTTGTGATGATGGCAGGGGCTATTGCGTTGTTTATACCGCTCCCTTTAGAACAAATCATGCCAGCCACGGGGCTAGTGATGCTTGGTAGTGGTTTTGCCTTAGTGATGGGACTGCTGTATTCGCTGTTTTTATTGGCGACGCGTCCTTCTATGCCTATGCCGACTTATAATTATGAGCCGGATACTATTAGTGAAAGTGTTATTGTGGCAGGCTTTGTCAGTTTAGCGTTATTGATAGCGGTAGTGCTGAATATGTCTAACCCATACTGGGCGGCAGTCAGTTGCTTCATTATTATCCAAGGTATCCACCTGCGTACCATGTGGATTAAACAATTCCATCGTTTGCTTGGGACACTAATAGGCGTAGGGCTGGCCAGTTGGATGCTGTCTTGGGGCCTACCGATGTGGGGAGTGGCGGTTTCGATACTAATCATGATGTTATGCATCGAGTCATTGGTCGATCGCCATTATGGGCTGGCCGTGATATTTATCACGCCGCTGACGATATTTATTGCGGAATATGGCAGTGGCTTGCCGCATTCACCGCAAGCCTACCAAGCAGTCATTCGTACGCGATTGCTTGATACGTTATTGGGCTGCATGGTCGGCCTTAGCGGTGGGATAGTGATGCATTCAACCAATTTGCGCGTCCCGCTACGTCGTATAGAAACTTGGCTACTGGCGCGTTTTGGTTAAAGTAGCTTTAGTTAAAATCAGCGTATCGGTAACGACTTAAAGACTAGCTAAGGGTGCCAAAGCGCTTAAGTCTACTCGTGCTGTTTGCTTAACGTCGTAGTTGCTTGCTCGACGTTAATAGCGTGTCCGGTCCAGCGCTCAAAGCTTAATGCCGCTTGTCCAATAAGCATGCCATAGCCTTCGGATGTCTGCGCATCCCGATCGGCAAAGTGCTGTAAAAATGGTAGTGCCCGTCCATACATCATGTCGTAAGCATAATGGCAATTTAAATCGTCGGCTAATGGTAGGGTATCGCTTGACAGTCCGATAGACGTTGCATTAATAATTAAATCAAACTGCCCTGTCAAATCGGCAGTTGCGCAAGTGGTTATAGGATGTTGTTCAATAGTAGGACTGGCAGCGCTCAGGTCAGTTACCAATTCTGTTGCCTTGCTTACCGTACGATTAGCAATAGTCAGCTGTGCGATACCCGCTTCAATGAGCGGCAGTATTATTCCACGTGCTGCACCGCCTGCACCAATAAGGGCCACGCGTGCTCCGCTGAGTGGCCAGCCCAAACGCACGATATGATTGACCAATCCTTGTCCGTCAGTATTGTCACCATATATCGCGTCCTTTATGGAACCACCGTTTTTTAACACGGCCTCGTTTAGTAATAGGGTATTGACCGCCCCTGCGATCTTGGCATGCTCAGATAAGCCGCCACGCGCCAGGCAGTTATCATAAGCCCGCTGTTTAAACGGCACGGTAACATTAGCGCCAACGCCACCACCATGAAAAAACGCTTCAATCACTGCGCTAAAACTAGCCGCGTTATCGGGGCAGTGTTGACGCTGATAGCAAATATCGATATCGACCTGCGTGGCGAACACCTGATGAATTTGAGGAGATTTACTGTGGGCAATCGGGTTACCAATAACGATAAAATGTCGAGTCATCTAAATCATAGCCTGTCTGTTACCCGCAAAGGATAAATGAGTTAAAAAGTATTAATGATAAAAATAATAAACCGCCTTTATCATAGGGGATAACAATATGTTTAACAAATTTCTACTACCTGGGATTGTTAACCGTAACGTAAAAGGTAGTCAAGTGTCAGGCAGTTGGGTACACTGTAAGGTATGACAGCGAGGTATTAATACCTACTAATAATCGCTACTTAAAAAAACTTATAAAAACTGATAGAAGTTACTTTTTATTATCGGCGGCGCAGTGCCAGCTGGTTAATACTATTTTGAGACCAACCTAAAAAGTGTGAGTAAATTGCCCATGTGGAATAACAACCTACAGACCTTGTTGGTCGGTATAACGATGGCGGCGGGAATCTCGTTGAGCGCGTGCGACGGCTCTAAAAAAGAGGTGGTGCAAGAAGAAGAAATAGCCTCTGACACCACAAGCGCGCAACCAGCTGTTAGTGAGCCTGTACCGGCAAGCCCTGACTTAGATGGGGCGGACGTTGATCAAGGTACGCCGGTCAGTTATGACATATCGACCTGGAGTTCTAATAAGGTAAAGCCACTCAAAATCGATGAGCTTGATCGGATCAAGTCTACTTTTGGAAAAGTGGTGGACACTGATGAGAACAGCTTAGACTATGCCAGTAATACGGCATCCAAATATCGTTTTATGGCGGCTGATGCTCCTTACTTAGATCTTGTTGACTCTGAAAAATATCTTGAACTTGGTTGGTATTATGCCAATCCCACTGACTCTGATAAAGAAAAAGAAGTCAGTCGCGACCACGCCAAAAAATCCTATAAGCTAGCGCGGCAACTGATGAGCGATGATGGCGGTAAGTTGATCGCTGATATCCTTAATGGTCAAATTATCAAAAACAAAACTATCGGCGAACAAAAAGTAGAACTGGCAAAATGTGAGTTTTATAGTTGTATGTTGGTACTTAATAAATCAGGCGTAAAAGCCGATGACAGTTAAACTATGACCGCTCAGCCTGATGGCTGGTCGCGTTTACAGCCACCAGATTATGCAGAGGATAAGGCCACAGATAAGGTTTCGGTGACGCTAGACAATCGAGGGCTGACATACGCAGATGGCTTCTTTACCACTATGGGCGTCATTGACGGTCTAATATTATGGCAAGACTGTCACCATCAACGGCTCATCTCTCACGCCCAGGCCTTACAACTTGCTATCGATGACCAAGCCCTGCTCGCTATGTTGCAAGTTCACGCTCAGCAGCTTCAGCAAGGGATGTTAAAACTAATCATCACCCGCGCCGTGCAAGACGTTCGTGGTTATGGTTTTACGCCAAGTGTGTCCGGTAGTGTGTGCGAGATTTGGCTGAAGTCCTCTGCCATGACTATTAACACTACTGAGCAGGCGCATCTGCCGGATGGGCGAGTGGTGTTAATGCAGCCTGCCAGCTCAGCGGTCTGTTTAACCTCACAAATGGCCTGTCTACCGCCTATTTTGGCAGGTCTTAAGAGTCTCAACCGCCTCGATAGCGTGCTGGCAAGTGGTGAGCTGCAACGCATTAAGAGCACAGAATTGAATCTCGATAAAAGACTGGGCGAAGGACTGGTTCGTGACATGATGGGAAGCTGGGTGGAGGGCACGATGAGCAATGTGTTCTATCAACTAGCAAGTGACGATCAACTAGCGGATGACAGCAAAGCAAGTCTCCAACAGTCATTCTCAAGCTCAGAGATAACCACTCAAAATAATATCAAAAACCCTCATTTAAACGAAGACTATCTACTAAACGGCCAATGGTTGACGCCACCGCTCACTCAATCAGGGGTTGCCGGTGTTATGCGTCAAGTCGTTATTGATGGCTTTGCTACGACTGACAATCCGGTGCAGATGCGAGTTTTAACTGACGACGATTTACCGCATATTACTCGGCTGTTTTTTTGTAATGCTGTGCGCGGTGTGATGCCGGTGACAGCGCTTACGCTGTTATCGGGTGACAGAGTTTGTTTCTCAGCATAATCATCTATTCATACTTAAAAATATTGTATTTGGTATCGATACAATCATCTGCGTATAAAACCACTTCTTCATTGCTATAAAGTTCCTGCGCCTTTAAAAGAGCGGTTTGCTCGTCCTCAGCTATAATCTCAACTATTTGGCTAAGGGTCTCAACAATTTCAATGTGAAATGTTTTTGCGGCTGTTGCGTTTTTGCTCATAATATCCTCTCTCAAAATCATCAAACAACTCTCGCCATTTATATTATATTTATTATGTCACTCGGATTGTCAAAAAGACTTAAGAGAAGTGATCGTCTTTTGTTACCTAGACTTGCACCCTAAAGAAAAGTGATCAATGATCCTGTTTTTAATACAGGATAATATTTCATGCGCTCAGTCTATGAAGATGCAAGAATACCGCTACAAATTCGCCGTTTAATGATTTTTAATGACATTTGCCGTAAAGCGAAACAGTATCCTGACGAAGTTGTGTATTTAACTCCTGAATCTCAGTTAGCTTTAGGCGTCATGTATTTACAGAATAGTAAGAAATATATCGCATTTGGTGGCGTGTTTGAGTATGCACACACACGCAAAGACGTTATTGAGCAGGGCGTGCATCATCTGCCTCATGATGAATATGTGATGTGTGCCATTACCGTGAAACCTCAAGCGTTTACCAAACCCGTTCGTACGTCCTTTGAGCTATTATGGCATTGGAATAATTATATAAAAAATAGACGGTATACTTATGTAGGTACTGACATTCACTGTTTTTTCCCTGTGAATGACGAGTTAGAGATGGATTATCCACCACATAAGTTTCATGATCGGTTAGTGGCTACAGCACGTTTGCCGCTCTGGGAGGATAGAGATAAACTAATTTCAGATGTTTATCGTGATAACAAAGGTCGTCTAAGACCTAAAGGTTATCCTGAAAAATGCTTAGTTTAATTTGTGATAATTACCGCCTCCCAAAAATTCAATAATGCCTTTATCTCGTAAAATTTGTAGCTGCTGACGGATTTTGTCATGAATGTGATGGTTATCAGGATACTTGAGTTGTAGCTCGCCTGCAAAAGTATAAACCTGATTCAAAGAAAAATTTGCACCAAGCTTATCAATACATTGCCAAACATCCAATGTCCAGCCACGCGCACGTTGCGTTTGCCCACGTAAAAATAACGTTTGCTGGAACCTTTGGGTGACAGTATCTCGTGGTATCACTTGTTGGTTTTTGACCAAAAACACTTTGCCTAATTCTGGCACTTGGCGTAGGTCAATATTACAGCCAATCCAACCAGCACGTTTTGCCTTGGGTGATAAAGGCTTACGCTTCACAATCATATCCGACTTAAAAAAATGCTTAGGAATGATTAGAAAGTTATTGACGCTATACTGTGCTGAGTCACCCTGATGCGCTGAATAGGTCAAAAAGAAAAAGCTTGGATTATCTTCACTATTAATGCGTTGCATCATGGAGTCATAAGCGCCATCGTTAATCACATTACTTAACTTGGCCTTTTTACTTTTAAGCTCGTATTGCTCATTACAATTCGCACAGTAAAAGTCTGCAACTGGTCGATTATTAGCAAATTCAGCCAACGGCTTAACGCTACAATTAGGACAGTAACCATGGTCTTTTACCCAGGCTTCACTAAGCACACGAATAATTTGTGATTCTGAATGGTAGTTGGTAGCTAACTTAGTATCAAAGTTTAAGTCCATAGTGTTTAAATCCATTGTGTTTAAATCCATAGTAAAGAGCTATTGTTATAATATTTGAACATAAATGTAGTCAAAACCAGGTGTTGTATTTATTGTTTAAAATTTTTATGAATAGTGGTTATTCAACTACATTTTTCTATCTAAACACCAAGTTAATTCACAAGCTAAGCAAATGCCATTGAAAAGCGCACGGTTCAATGCTAAATTCTAACAAACTTCTGCCTCGCGAGTTGCCATGAGCAAGCTAACACCCGAAACACCCTCCAATCACTCTGATGATACCCCACCAAATAAAAAAAATGGCGAGATTAATGAGCCTGTCGATACACCGATAGACTCAGAACCAGCAGCAGTTGATGAGTCGCGCGTGCAGCAAGAGCAAACAGATTCGAGCGCCGATAAAATAGAAGCAGATAAAGCGCCAGCGACCGACATCTCATTGATCGGTGCAGAGAAGACTTCGCGACACTATGAAACAGACCATCAATCATTTTTTATGCAGCGCGGCTATCAGATATTGTTAGTGGTCGGGTTGATTGCTGCATTTTTATTAGTGATGGTTTATCAGACTCTGTTTGGACGTATTACCCAGTCGCAGCAGATGGTCACTATTGAGCCAGGCCAGACTTATTATGGGTTATTGCCGCAGTGGCAGAATGTTCCATTGTTTTCTGCCAGTATCGCCAAGTTTTATATCAAGTCGCAAGTCGATGCACCGCTACATGCTGGCATTTACCAAATACCTGAGAACCCAACGGTCGCTGAAGTGTTGCAAGTGTTAGAGCAAGGCGCAAAAGCGGCCATGGTAAAAGTGCAAATTATTGAAGGTAAAACCTCTAAGGATTTATATCAAGCGTTACGCGATAATAAAGGCATCAAAAAAGAAGTGCTGACCGCTGATGCAGATAATGCCAGTATTGCACAAGCATTGGACTTGGTTGGTATATTGCCGGACTCTGTAATTAATAGTGATGACCCTATCGTCAATCATAACCTTGAAGGTTGGTTTTCACCTGATACGTATTATTATGGTGAAGGCACCAGTGATAAGCAGGTACTGACGGACTTGTATAAGCGTCAGCAACAAGCACTCGCTAAAGCGTGGGAGAATCGTGCACCAGATCTGCCCTATAAGAGCCCTTATGAAGCGCTAGTGATGGCCTCTATTATTGAAAAAGAAACCAGCGTCGCTGCAGAGCGTCCAATCGTTTCTGCGGTCTTTAACAATCGTTTGAATAAAGGCATGCGTATGCAAACTGATCCGACCATTATTTATGGTATGGGCAGCCGCTACGAAGGCAATATTCGCCGCAAAGATATTGATGAAAAAACATCTTATAACACCTATCAAATTGATGGCTTGCCGCCCACGCCAATTGCGCTACCTTCAGCAGCTTCTATTGAAGCGACCTTACATCCTGCTGATAGCCAGGCGCTATACTTTGTGGCAACTGGTAATGGTGGGCACAAATTTACCAATAGCTTGGCTGAGCACAATCAGGCGGTAAGAGATTATTTGAGCGTGATGCGTGAAAAAAAATCACAAACGCCGCCGCAATAGATTCGCGTGTGCTATTACTTATTAGTAGCCATTAATCGTTGATAGTTGCCATACACACTGCTCAGTTTTTATAAAGGATAACGGCTATTTATTTAAAATTAATCTTGCCAAGTCATAAAATACACGCGAAATATAAGGCGACATCATGTCAGCATCGTTAACCGCTGGTTCGACCCAAACTAATATTGACTCTGCTGCTACTCATAAAGCGCCAGCTAGGCCAGAACAGCAAGGGCGCTTTATTAGTGTTGAGGGTACAGAAGGTGTGGGAAAGACGACTGCTATTGAGCAGTTATGCGTACGTCTACAAGCTAATAATATCGACTATCTGCGCACACGCGAACCGGGTGGTAGTCCTTTTGCTGAGCGGTTACGAAGTATATTGCTAGATCCTGCGACTGATATCAATGACGATACTGAGCTGCTGTTATTATTTGCCGCACGTTGTGACCATCTGCAGCAGATTATTCTACCGGCATTACAGCGTGGGACTTGGGTGATATGTGACCGATTTATAGACTCGACCATTGCTTATCAGGGCTTTGGCCGTGCTCATGGTGACAGTGCTGTATTGACTAAGATTGAGACGCTCATTGCGCAGTTTGTTCCGCAATTGCCTGAGCTAACGTTGTGGTTAGATTTGCCCGTATTAGAGGGCATGGCACGGGCTGGCAAGCGCAGTGCTGCCGATCGCTTTGAGCAACAAGCAACGGCATTTTTTACACGAGTACATGAAGGCTTTACCACCCTTGCTGCTGAGCATCCTGAACGCATTCAGTGTATTGATGCGTCAGGTAATGCTGATGAAGTGAGCATGCGAGTGTGGCAAGTGATGCAAACGCAATTCCAGTTGAGTTAACCTATAGTCAATGAAAAGTAATATCGATACATAACCTACTGCTGGCATACGTTTTTCTTGCTTGCTGTGCCTACGCAGGCAGACAGAGGCTACAAAAAGCGTATACCAGCAGTACCGTCGCGTTTTTAAGGTATTTTAACTATAGGTCACGCCAACCTTCATATCGGTTGCAATCCACAAATCCCCATTAAAAAGCCCAGCGTGCTGTTATTAATAGCCGCTGGGCTTTTTGTCAATACAGTTGAGTCAAGGTCACCTGTTATTTGTCTAAGTCTTCATCAGGGCTAGCCTTGATAGCGCCTTTATCATTACTGGTGTCAGGCAGACGATTGGGATCAAGTGCTCCTTTCTTCGTTTTGGGGGCACTGCCATTACCATTAGTACTGCTACTAACGGTTTTCTTGGATGTTGCTGAGTTTTCAGACACGATGCCTTTAGTTTTTACACTAGCTACCTTTTCTTTCAAAGCGGCTTTTTTATCGGTGACTTCTTTAACCGTTTTCTCTATTACTGTTGGCGATGCTATGTTGGCAGTCTTGAGTGATTCATCTTGCGCGGCGTTTTCTTTGTGTTCTACCAACTTGTTCTGCTCTTGCTCTGACTCATCTACTATGTCATTAGGCAATTCTTTTTCTTTACGCTTTTCAGGTGCTTTGGATTTGGCTTCAAACTCAGCATCTGCAATCGCGCGAGCTTGCTCTTGTTTGGCAGTGACATCTACGGGTCTCGGCTGGATATCATCATCAACCACTAAAGCGATAAGTTTGCGATCGCGCGAAACAGTACCATCAAACTTATCGGTAAAGATTTGAATCTTACCTTCTTTATCGACGGTATAGAGTGGCACAAACTGCTTATTATCCGCTTTATACTGCTCAAAACTATAGCTGTCAGTAATATTGGTAATTTTAATACGCGCTTTTTTTGATAGCATGCTGGCCAGCTTGGTATAGGTCACATCTTTACCAAACAGCCACTGGGAATGAAAGTTTGATTGCTTATCATCGCGTTCGCTTCTGACTTTTTCATCACTGAATTTGAGTCGAAAGAGTCTTCTTTCACCGAACTCGTGGCGATAATGAATCTCAGACAAGGTGTTCATTTCCTTATCCATACTCATGGCGAACAAATGACCGATACCGATTAAGTCGAGGTGATGATCAGCGTGATCAGAAATTGGGTTACCAAAATAGGTGCGCAGGCCACTCATGCGCGCGCGTGCAATGTTGGTGTAGTTATTATGAGCGACAATGACATCGAAGCCTTGGTCTTTCAATGACGTAGCGACCAATAGTGCGACGGGATTGGAGCCGACTACTAAAATACCATTGGTCTCAGGCTCGCGCACGCCTAACCAATTGCCAACCATCTTTGCACCTAAGCCCTGAATCATCACAGTACCGATGATAACTATAAATACTAACGGTACCAATAGCTCAACGCCTTGAATATCATACTCTTGCAAGCGAATGGCAAATAGTGAGGAGATAGCTGCGGCGACAATACCGCGCGGGCCAATCCAGCTGATCATCAGTTTTTCGTTGGTTTTTAGGTCGGAGCCAATAGAGGACGCCCAGACTGATAATGGGCGGGCGATAAACATGACTATGGCCAACAATACTAGACCTGCAAAGCCAATACTCAATAGACTCTCTAACTCAACACGAGCGGCGAGAATAATGAATAAGACCGAGATTAATAACAGCGTCAGCGACTCGTTAAATTCCAAAATCGTATCACGCGGGAACTTAGGCCAGTTGGCCAGCGCTACCCCCATTACTGTGACCGTTAATAAGCCGGATTCGTGCTCTAAATGATTCGATATCGAAAACAAAAGCAGCACAAAAGCTAGAGTAAACACATTGCGCAAAAATTCAGGCACCATATGTCGGCGCATGAGGAAAGCCAGCGCCCAGGCGCCAGCCAGACCGATAGCTGTTGCCAAGACTACAATCTTGGCAAATAGCAAAATACTACTGGCCTCGCCGCCGGAAATGATATATTCATAAACCAATACCACCGCAATGGCACCGATTGGATCGATGATAATGCCTTCCCATTTCAAGATATTAGAAATAGTCTTATTCGGACGGACACTGCGTAGGAGCGGCATAATCACGGTTGGGCCAGTCACACAAACCAGCGCACCAAATAACAAGGCGATTAAGGGATCAACGTCGAATAATAGATAAGTTGATAGTGCCACGATGGCGATAGTAATGAGTACCCCGACCGATACCAGCATCTGTACCACAGTACCGTGTTGCTTGATCTCATCAAATTCTAGGGTTAGCGAACCTTCAAACAAAATAATCGCGACCCCCAAAGAGATAAAGGGAAACATCAGTTCACCCAAGACTAAATCAGGATCGAAAATGCCCAGAACAGGTCCAACAATAATACCAATCAGTAACAAAAACAAAATGGACGGTTGCTTTAAATACCAAGCCAACCATTGGGCGGCAATGCCAATCCCAACCACGCCGGATAGCAAGAGGGCGGTATCCATAAATTAATCCTTTTATAATCTTGTTATACTTTATGTCGAGTAATGGCTGCCATAGAGCTTACTATAGTGAAATTATGACAAACGGTTATAACGGTTTTGGTAATATAAGCCATCTAGTGTAGTCGTGTTATAGAGTAGCAGGGACAAAAGTGCTCCGAGTTAAAAAAGGTCGTTGAGGGTCTCAACAGATAATCAATAAAAGCTAATGATAGCCAACTTAGCAAGCTTATAGGCGGTCAATAATAATATTTCCATGTTGACTTTTGTTTGCTTTTGAATTTATTTGGCTTATTATAATAGCATGATTTTATTTTATTGATGTCGAGCCCATTGTTCATTGTAATGGTAGGTAAGAGTAGTCGTTCTATTTAAGCTATTATTTGGTTACCTAAATAGCCCTGCCTTAGGTTATTCTACTTCGTAGCGACTATAATAAGATAATAATAAAATTTATCATACAATAGCTGTGTCTATTGGGTTTATTAAGAATATGGCTGCAAGTTTTGGCACGGCTCACTATTAAACTGATAAACTCTTAGATGCACAGATGTCAGGTAAACTAAATAATCAGTCATTCATTCAATACCGATATCTATAAATGTTAAGTTTATAACCAGTCCCCAATATTAACTTATAAGCGGACTAAGCATTGCTAGCAATAACAGTTATAAAATAGGCGGCAATAATTAATTATAGATATAAAGACCACTCATATGGGGACAACATGCCTAAACAACGCAGTACTCGTCAGATGCATAATTGGTTACAGCGCAGTACACTGGCGCTAGCTATTGGCACGACCATGATGGTTAGTGTCAGTGCTGCGACCATGCCAAAAGCACATGCAGCAGTGACTACCGCAGATTTTTCAGATCTGGTACAGCAAGTAACACCAGGGGTGGCGCGCGTTAATGTGACTAAAACGGTTAGTGAGGAAGAGCTGGCCAAAGCCCAAACCGCTGAACTACTACGGCAGTTCTTTGGTGATAAAATACGTATTCCTGAACAAGCGGTGACCCCAGCGATTGAGTATGCTTATGGGACCGCTTTTTTTGTCACAACCGATGGCTATATGCTTACCAATCATCATGTGATCGTCGGGGCAGATAAGATCACTGTGACGCTCAATGACCGAACGGAGCTAGATGCAACCGTTATTGGCAGTGATGAACGCTCTGATGTGGCCGTGCTAAAAGTTACTGGTAGAGAGTTCCCAGCCTTACCCATTGGCGATTCTAATATTATCAAAGTGGGTGAACCGGTATTGGCTATTGGCTCGCCGTTTGGCTTTGATTATTCAGCATCTGCAGGCATTGTTAGTGCCAAATCACGCAACTTCTCTCGCGAGACCAGTGTCCCGTTTATACAAACTGATGTGGCATTGAATCCTGGTAATTCAGGTGGACCACTATTCAATCAACGTGGCGAAGTTATTGGTATCAACTCACGTATCTTTAGCGGCACGGGTGGTTATATGGGGCTATCGTTCTCCATTCCGATCGACGCGGCGATGGATATCTACCAGCAGCTCAAAACTAACGGCGAAGTAAAGCGTGCCTATTTAGGTATTTATCCACAGGATATTGATCGTAATTTGGCTGAAGCTTATAAGCTAGCCCGTCCTCAAGGTGCATTACTGACCCGAGTATCACCAGACTCACCGGCACAACAATCAGGCTTGAAGTCGGGCGATATTATTTTGCAGTATAATGATATCCAGATTATGCGTGCATCAGATTTACTGAATCTAATTAATCGGGCTCGTCCCAATGACTCATTTCGCGCGTTGATTCAGCGTGATGGTAAGCAAATGAGCATGGCGGGTAAGCTCAGTCATGCCCCAAAAGATGTACAGGCCCAAGGCCGTGACCAGCAAGACGATGACGTAAGCTTAGGGCTGCGTTTGCGCAGCTTAACCCCAGAGGAACAAGCAGAGCTGGCTGCCGACAATAAGACCGGCATATTGGTTACCGCCGTTGACCCGACAGGCCTTGCTGCGCGCTCAGGAATCTTGGCAGGGGACGTTATCACGAACTTTCACCAAAAACCTATCAAAAAGTTAACTGACTTTTCAAGCGCCATCTCAGCACTACCCAAAAAAGGAGTGGTCACCATTGAAGTAATGCGCCAAGGTCTTCCTAGCATCATTGGCTTGCGTATTGAGTAACTAATGCAATAAGGTCGTGCTTTTGGTAGTCTCCCACTTATCGATGTGTTGACGATTCGTTAAAACCACTCAAAATATTTCATCAACACTGAGAAATTACGCTAAACTAATTATTAAACGCATGTGATTTGTTCGTGCTATTTGTTCGTGTCAACAGTTGGGCAAATAAAAGGCAAATTGCTGCTCAATGGGTAGACTGCTTGTCAATTGATAGATAGCGGTCAAACCAAAATATGCTACACTAACGGGCGTTTCTATTGCTATATACGTGTTAAACGCAAATAATAGTAAGGTTTAATTGAGCATGCTGTCATTCGCTGCGAGCTCACTGCGTGAACGTAAATGTAGTATATGAACAAACGGTATTAACATCGTGCAAGGCATTGTTATTAACATTGATACTTGCAAACGACCTATCATGTGACGGCTTTGATAAAAGCTATGATAATACAGTAAGGCAGGGTTATGAGTACAGCATACGACGACATCAAAATCCAACTACAAGGCTCAATGGTAGCGTTAGTAACGCCCATGCATCCTGACGGCACAGTCGACTATAAACGTCTGGCAGATCTCATAGATTGGCAAATCGAACAGGGTACCCATTGCCTAGTCGCCGTTGGTACTACTGGTGAATCGGCGACCTTGTCCATGCAAGAGCACAGCGATGTCATTCGCTATTTTGTTAAGCATGTCAAAGGTCGTGTACCCGTAATTGCGGGGACGGGTGCCAATAATACTACTGAAGCAATCAAGTTGACTCAAGACGCCAAAGAGGCTGGTGCGGACTGCGCATTATTAGTAGCCCCTTATTATAATAAGCCGCCCCAAGAAGGTTTGTATCAACATTATAAAGCCATTGCGGCTGCAGTTGATATGCCACAAATGCTCTATAATGTACCAGGACGTACCGTAGTTGATATTGCTCAAGCGACCGTTGAACGCCTAGCGGATATTGATAATATTGTTGCGATCAAAGATGCAACCGGCTCTGTCGCTCGCGGTGAACAATTAATCAAAGCGGTGGGTAGCAGAATGGTGGTGTTATCAGGTGATGATGGTACCGCGCTTGATTTAATGAAAGTAGGCGCTAAAGGTAATATTTCTGTCACTGCTAATGTTGCCCCAAAAGCGATGAGTGAGACCTTTACCGCCGCACTACGCGGTGATTTTACCGCTGCTAATAATATACATGATGTCATCAAGCACCTACATCGCGACCTATTCATTGATTCTAGTCCTATCCCTACCAAATACGCGCTACATAAAATGGGTATGATAGATACTGGTATTCGTTTGCCGTTAGTATGGTTGGCTGAAGAGCATCATGCGACCATTGATAACGCTTTAGTACGGGCAAATTTACTATAATTTTTAAGCTATAAGTCAGTATAGACGCTACGCTAACCACTATCAGCGATACGTCCATACTGACGTCGATTGCTAACTCTGAGAGACAGTATGATGAAGACATCATTAACCACCCCAAAACTGCTTACCGTCATATTTACCTTAGTGTTAGGTAGCACTGTCGTATTGAGCGGCTGTCAAACTACAAAAAGCTTGATTGGTAAGCGGGATAATGGCAGCTTGGAGTATCAAGAGAGCAAAAAGCTTGACCCTTTACAGCTACCTGCTGCGCAAGAGACAGCACCATTCGTACCTTTATATCCCACGCCTAATACGGGCGCAAATACGCTGACACTAGAAAACGAGTCGGGCAAACAGTACCAACTGCCTAAGCCTGAGCGCTCCGTTACTGTGACTACGGCCCCTTCTGAATAAACACCCTAGGTCTCCATTTATACGGCTAACGTACTTTTTCTATTATTAATATAGTCATCAATAACATAACTATTGAACTGCTTATTAATGCTGTTGTAGAGAGTACTTAGCGGTAGCTGCGCGTTTTTACCACATAAGCTTGAACGAACAGGAACTCCCATGATGCAAAAGCAACAATTGCTATATAAAGGCAAAGCTAAATCTGTCTACGAAACTGATAACAACGATTTTTTGATTTTACACTTCCGTGATGATACCTCAGCTCTTGATGGCCAGCGTATCGAGCAGCTAGCACGTAAGGGTGTGGTTAATAACCGCTTCAACACTTTTATTATGCAAAAACTAGCGGAAGCGGGTATTGACACCCATTTCGAAAAGCAATTGTCTGCCGATGAAGTATTAGTCAAACGTCTAGAGATGATTCCGGTTGAGTGTGTGGTACGTAATTTTGCTGCCGGTAGCCTGGTACGCCGTTTGGGATTAGAAGAAGGCCAAGTGCTAACACCGCCGACCTTTGAGCTATTTTATAAAGACGATGCACTCGGCGATCCGATGGTTAATGAATCGCTAGCAGTAACCTTGGATTGGGCAACAGAAGAGCAGCTAGCAAAAATGGAAGAGCTGACCTATCGAGTTAATGAGGTACTCAAAAAGTTGTTTGATGCTGGTGATTTAATGTTAGTAGATTTCAAACTAGAATTTGGCGTCTTTCATGACCGTATCGTTTTAGGTGATGAGTTCTCCCCAGATGGCTGCCGTATTTGGGACAAGAACACTAAGAAAAAATTAGATAAAGACCGTTTCCGTCAGTCATTAGGGGACGTTATTGAAGGTTATGAAGAAGTGGCCAAACGTATTGGTGTGCCATTAAGCTAAGCGTAAAATTGAATGAAGTGTTTAACCAATTTCATTACAATAAAAAACTGAGCCATGTGCTCAGTTTTTTTATGGCAATTTCGATTTAACGTAAGCTTGACTATAAGGACAATCGACTAGAGTTTGAGGGTTTGTTAGTATAAAAAATTGTGATAAATATAGTTCATGAAAAGTAATATTGATACATAATATACTGCTGGCATAAGTTTTTCTTGCTTGCTGTGCCTACGCAGACAGAGGCTGCAAAAAGCTTATACCAGCAGTACCGTCGCGTTTTTAAGGTATTTTAACTATATCTTCAGAATATAAGAAGGGAACTAAAATGTGAGCGAATGCAGAGTGATTGCAGAATGGCTGGATTAAGGCGTATCGTACTAAGTGGTAGCTGAAACAAACTAACACTTCAAAGCCCTGAGTAGAGCCAGTATCATAGCAATATTGATTGACCCCTAAATTATTTATTGATAATAACAAAAGGAAAACACAGTGTCGCAGGCTCAGTCAAATGCCAAACAAATACCCGGTCTTAAGAAAGAACAAAACACCGCCTTAAAAAACCTCACGATTATAGGCTACCTAGAAGGCACCTCTTTCTTGTTATTGCTCGGCATCGCCATGCCACTAAAATATATGATGGGCATTCCAGAAGGTGTGAAATATATCGGTATGGCACATGGGGTATTGTTCATCGCCTATATCTTGATGCTTATGGTCGTCGTCAACAAAATCAAAATGCCACTCTGGGTCATGCCCGCGGGCGTACTCGGATCGTTCTTACCGTTTGGCCCGTTTATATTCGACCATTTGTTGAAAAAAAACTTAAAGAAAGATGTGAAGAAAGCAGACTAAAACTAACCCTACTGCGGATGAGGCAAGCACACCCCATCAAGCAGGCCCAATGATGTAGGAAAAACGACCAAGTCATCTCCTTCTTGCCATGGCTGAAATTTGGTCATAGCTTGCAAGAACAATGGGTGCTCCAACCAGTGTTGTAGCCATAGCTGCAGCTTTGGGTAAGGTAAGCTGTAAAAAACATCACGATCCACATGAGCGAACTGGCGGACAAAAGGCATGATACCAATATCGGCAATGGTCGCATTATCCCCTAGCAAGTAAGGATTTTTAGTTAACAACTCTTCTAAAATCTGTAAAAAGGTTTCACCCCGTTGCCGGTACTCGGTCTGGGTCATCTCAAAATGACGATCGGCGTATTTATAGCGATCTAGCCAATGTTTAAAGTCGTTGTCGTTTTGTTCGATCAAAGTATTGGCCTGATGCAAAACCTTGGTATCCAATAGCCCCTGCGGATCTTTTTGCACAAGCGCCCACACCATTATCTCGCGGCTTTCTTCAATCACAGCATTATCCACAGTAGCACCAAAAATCTGTAAAACAGGCACGGTACCTTTTGGGCTGATCGCTAGCATCTGGGCTGGTTTATTTTTCAAAGTTATCTCCCGCAACTCCACCTGCACTTCTGCAAACAACAGGCCGAGACGGGCACGCATGGCATAGGGACAGCGACGAAAAGAGTACAGGCGATGCAGTGAGGAAGTCATAGGTATTTATGGTAACCACTTAAGTTGGATATGAGGACTATCATCTTACTACTAACTACGTTCGATTAAAAATAGCAGCGGCAACAGTAACTGGTTATAAATTAGCTTCCTTTGGAATTTGAGCCAATAGAGCCGTCATCCCATCTTATTTTTATGCTAAGTTATTGATTATCTATACTTATATCATAAAGATAAAAATAAGGTCTAACTAATGACATCCTCTAAATCCTCACTTCCCCAAATAACCATACTAGACTCCTCTTGGTTCACCCGCCCAACCTGTGTGGTTGCTGGTGATTTGGTTGGCAAAATACTATGTCGACAGCTGACAGACAGTGATGGCTCACAAAAAGTGCTAAGGATGCGGATCTCTGAAACTGAAGCTTATATCGGCGAAGATGATGGATCAGTTCAGGCGCATGTGGCAAAAGGAAAAGAAAAATCTGAAATCATGTATCGCGAAGGGGGCGTATTTTATGTATATCTGACTTATGGCATTCATCATATGCTTAACTTGATCAGTGGGCCTTCAGAATCACCAGAATCGGTTCTTATACGGGCGGGGTTTTTAACGGTCAATAGTGATCGACTGGTAGAGGAGCAATTGCTCAGCGCGGATAAGCAGCTGACACATCCTAAGCAACTTGCCGGCCCCGGAAAATTGACTAAGCGTTTGCAAGTCAATCGGGACTTATATGGCAAGTCTATCAGTCCAGAATCTGAGGTTTGGGTTGAGGACGATGGTTGCCAGCCGCCAGTATCGCTGCGACCGCGTATCGGTATTGATTATGCTGGCGATGCCAAGGACTGGCTATTACGTTATATATGGACCGATCATCCCTCTTTATCAAAGAAGTAGAGCATGGCTATTTATTCAACATCGATTATTCAACATTGATTACTCAAAAGTGTTTTTTAAATATTTCTTTTCAATGCCTCTTCTAAAGATCTTTTCAAAGTTGCGTTGTCAAAAAAATTTGCGTTGTTAAAATTAGATCATAAGGTGATGACATGTATAAGCTAACGGTTTTTATTCCTGAACAAGCTCTGAACGAAGTAAAGTCTGCGCTGTTTGCAGCGGGTGCAGGGACAATCGGCAATTATGAACAGTGCTGCTGGCAGGTACAAGGAATAGGGCAGTTTATGCCGCTGGCAGGTAGCACACCGCATATTGGGTCAAAAGATAGTTTAGAGATCGTCAATGAATGGCGGGTTGAGATGGTGGTTAAAGACTCTGCTATTCAGGCTGTTATTGCAGTGCTAAAGGAAGCCCACCCTTATGAGACACCTGCCTATGACGTGATCAAGGTGTTGGACTTTTGACTTAATTAATCATAAGAGAGGTCATAAAAGTGCTCGGTAGACAACTAAATATACCGAACATTGACTTATTTGGCTTTAAGTATAAAGACAGAAATATGTAGAAATAACTATTATGAATTTGAGTGACTGCTCGTCCTTGCTGACCTTAAATATATTACAATTGGGATAGCCAAGCTCGATGTTATAATCTTTGTGGTCGTGCTCAGCTTTGACTTCAATAATATAGCAGCCGACTCAGTAGTGGACTTCTTTTTTGAAGAAGTTTCTGAGTTTTTAGGGTATCTTCGAGATAATTCTTCCACTTATACTGCCCTCTTATTTATGACGGTATTTGTTATTGTTGTCGTTTGGCGTCACAGTAGTGCAACCAACAGCGGTACCTAATAAAACAACCACTAGACTGGCAGAGAGGGCGGTTTTTGATATTAAGGGTGATAAAATTTTTATAATAAAACTTTCTATCATGCTGTCAATACTCCGCTGATAGGTATTTTGGTTTTATAAAATTTTAGAATAGGACTTCATAATAAAAAAAGCCGGATAGAACCAAGGACTGGTTTATCTGGCTATAGACGTCAAGACATAAACAACGCCAAAATTTTAGCTTAACATTGAAAAAAATATAGGCATCAAGCGTTAATCTTTTTCAATTTTAATCACGTTTAGGTTGGGATAGCCTAGGGTGATCTCGTAGTCTTGTGAGCCGCGTTTGGCTTCAATTTCAAAGATACCACGATTATTCTTTTCCTCAAGCTCAATATCTTTGACCCGATAACCCATCCCTTGAACCTTATTAATTGCCCGCTGCTTAACGGCAGGGTAACGCGCTTCTCTTTTAATATTGTCTTCAACATCATCGTTCTTATAACGTTTATTATTATTTTTATGTTTACCGTTGTTTTTATATTTGCCGTTATCGTAATAGTCATTACCATTATTATGCTTGTTGTCTTGCCAAACGTTCGACCAGTCTTTCTTGTTCGAACTTATGAGCTTTAGCCCAGGATAACTATATTTCAGCTCATAGGGTTGATTGTTCTTTTTAGCATATACCGTAACAGCTTGGTTACCACGGTAATTATCAGGTTTTATATCCATCACCTGATAGCCCTTACGGCGTAAATCTTGGCGTAGCTGTTGGGTGATACGACCAAAATTACTATCACGATAATTATTGTCACGATAATCGTTATCTCTATAGTCACCACCGCCATATGTAGGCTGGTTGTCGTAGCCTGAGGCCACAGCGGTACAACCGGCTGTAGTGAGCAATAAAGCTGCTGCAAGTCCAGTAGCTATTGCTGTATTGAGTGTTGAAGGTTGTAAAAATTTCATAATGTAATCTCTCATAGTATTTGGTAGCTTACTGTTTATATGTTTTTCTTAACGTTATTTTTTTGCTCTGATAATGGTGGTAAACAACTTATCTAAGAATATTTTTTGATATGACTCTTGTCAAAAACGAGCAGCCACTAAATAGCGTTCGTACAGAAATTGCCTATCAAAATAAATATTTAGGGCTGGTCTAATACCAAAAATCAGAGTCATTAGCTTTATTGTTAGCCGATTTCTTGAAATAATTTCTTACATTCGTATACTAAGGTGCCAAACTTGATAACAGATGTCTCCGGCGTTAATAAGTTGTAAATATTGCAAATGCTTGCGTAAGAATTAAAGGCTTTGAGTGAATGGGGGCTTGCTAAGTGCTGTTTTTATCGCTAACACTACCGCTATTTATCAAGTACGGCATGCCCGTAGTAAGAAGGAGTAATTATAATGTTATTAACGCTCATTTTGTTTTCAGGCTTTGCTGGAGCGACCGTATTTATAGGGGGATTACTGGCCAATTTATTCGATCATCATGTTAAAGACAGCCCAATTAAATATGAAGTTATTCATACTTTGATGTCATTTGGGGCAGGCATTATTTTATCCGCACTGGCCTTAGTATTGGTGCCCAAAGGTATGGAGACACTCAGCATTTGGGGCGTGGTGGGTTCGTTTTTATTGGGGGCAGTGCTGTTTATGCTCATTGATCGCAAGCTTGCCAAATCAGGCAGTCAGCAAGCGACGCTTTTGGCGATGATGATGGATTTTGTGCCAGAGTCTATCGCACTCGGCGCCGTATTTGCCATTGAGCCACAGATGGCATTATTATTGGCTGTATTTATAGGGTTACAGAATCTACCGGAATCATTTAACTCGTTTCGCGATTTGGTACAAAGTGGTTTTAGTGTCAATAAAACCTTATTTATTTTCTTTGGGCTCAGCTTCTTTGGTATTCTCTCAGCGCTTGTCGGTCATTTCTTGTTGAGTCAGCATCCTAACCTCACTGCGCATCTGATGATATTTGCCAGTGGTGGTATTTTATATTTACTTATTCAAGACATCATTCCTGAGAGTAAGTTGAATAACAACCATTTGACCTCACTAGGTGCCTCGCTTGGGTTTTTAGTGGGTGTCGTTGGTGAGATGTTGATCTAAAAGTAAGAAAAGTAAGAAGAAATGACTCATTATAAAGCGCTTGTAAGCATATGCTTACAAGCAAAGACGCTCACGCGACTTAACAACAAGGCAACAATTTGGCACTATAGATACACGGCATTAGGGAGTGCGACTCAAGGATTGAGTTTACCGTATTATGGATAATAATTCAGTTACTAGCATCAGGATGGTAATAGCAACTGAAGAAAGGACACATATCCCGTGCTGGTGGTAGATAATGCCAATAGTAGTTGTACGTAATGGGCAGGATGCCCAGCTGTCACGACACACTTGATATCTTGCAAGGATGCAGCGATTAGAGTGGTGATGGGTAACATGGATCGTTAACAATAAAGCCGCATAACAATTAATTGCTATGCGGCTTTATCGTGTCTAGAGTTTATGACAATTATGAGCGATATAAAATTATAAGTGATATGAGAAGCGCCTATATAAATGGCGCTACCGATCATTAAAATTTAGTTGGCCTCTTTTTTTTCGTAGTACTTAAAATCCACTCTTTTTTTAGTGCATTGTTATAAGTGGTCATTATATTCAGTTTTTATAAAATTATTGATAGCCCATACAAGTTTTTATGTGTGATGTATCTATCAACTAATATTTATTATCACGGCGCCATTCGTCCACTTCACGTTCAGCATCGTCCTTAGCATGGCCATAACGCTCTTGCACACGGCCGACTAGCTTGTCGCGGCTACCTTCGATATGGGTGAGGTCATCATCAGTTAGGTCGGCCCACTTCTGTTTTACTGCACCTTTCATCTGATTCCACTCACCTTTTAGAGTATGTTCATTCATAGTTATATTCCTCTTTCTATTTATTAAATTATTGACCGCAATACTTATATTGTAATGGATGTTTTTTAGTTATTGCTTTTCATCACCAATTTTATTATTGCTTTGCTATACAAGCGCTTAGCTTGTAGCACTGAATATAGGCGGTTTAGATTGTGTTGTCTGTATACACAATGTTTATAATGTTACTTAATTATAAGAAACGCCCTGTATGTGTTGTCCATACAAATACTGTGTTATAGCAAAGGTGAATTATGTCTATTATGCGTAACGATGATTAATAATTCATCGAAGTGATTTTTACTGACATCAATGAGTAGCGGAGAATCTATCAGAAAGAAAATAAATAAAAAGCAGAAGCCAAAACATGGAACTTCTGCTTTTTTATACTTCTTCTAGTATGAAGTGTTGAGTTATCTGGCTAAGTAGCCTTGATAGCGCTTCGTTAGTTTTTTTATTCGAATGCGATCACTAATCAGTGAGAATATCGGTGATGCGTTTGGTTTAGGTGGCTTACCTTCTCCCATACGTCGCAGTTGGCGCTTGACCACTGCCATCGTGGCAATCGCACTTAAGGTTTTGTCCTTCCATTGCACCCTTGGGTTGTGAGCGCTGAGTTGCTCATCTTTTTTCCAATCATTAGGCAAAGAAGGGTTCATCGCTAAAGCCGTTCCCATTCCGATGATATCGATACCGTGAGTCAATACGTCTTCCGCTATCGCTAAACGCCTGACACCGCCCGTGGTCATAATAGGCATAGTGGCCACTTGCGCAATATCTTTTGCGAAGTCTAAAAAGTAGGCTTCTCGCTGTAAGGTTCGGCCATCAGCGGTTGACCCCTGCATCGCTGGGCTTTCATAACTGCCACCAGACAGTTCGACTAAATCAACGGCCAGCGTATTCATCGCCAGAATAACAGTTTTTGCATCATTGGCATCGAAGCCACCACGCTGAAAATCAGCCGAATTTATTTTTACGGCTACCGCAAAGCTAGAGGCAACTTGAGCACGCACGGCCTTGATAACAGCAATCAATAAGCGCATACGGTTCTCAATGGATCCGCCATATTCATCCTCACGTTTATTGGTTAATGGCGATAAAAATTGAGAGAGTAGATAACCGTGAGCGGCATGAATTTGCACGCCATCAAAGCCTGCTTGTTCTGCTTTTACAGCGGTATCAACGAAGCGCTGAATCAGTTGCTCAATATCTTGGTGGGTCATGGCTCTAGGCTTACTAAATAAGTGAGAGTGCTTTCCCAAATCAAGGGGCACATCAGAAGGAGACAACACATCGCCTCCCATAGCCGCATACACTTGGCGGCCAGGGTGATTAATCTGCATCCAGACTTGAGTATTCTTCTGCTTGGCAGCTTGAGCCCAAGTCTTGAAAGGGGCTATAGCACTGTTCTTGTCTAATACGATACCACCTGGACCGGTCATAGCGCGGCCATCGACCATTACGTTACCTGTGATTAATAAGCCTGTACCACCTTCAGCCCAGCGCTGATACAAGCGCAGAATAGCAGGGCCAGGAATTTGTCCTTCATCGGCCATATTTTCTTCCATGGCAGCTTTGGCTAGGCGATTGGGGAGACTGGCACCACAAGGGAGTAAAAACGGAGTAAAAACTGCTGACGTCATAATGGCAACCTAACGGTGTGGTTTTGTGAAAAATAAGTTCTGCTATGAATTAAACGATAGACTTATAGTTTAAATGACTATAGCCTTATAGTCGAAGTAATCTTTATAAATTTATAATCGCTTTATGTAACCTCAAACAAGTTACTTGAACCTTGATTCAATCATTTACTAGACAGGGATAGATCAGCTTTGAATGCATTAGCACAGCAACATTCAGTAGTACTGACAGCAGCATCAGTACCAGTAGAATCGAAGCGTGAGCTGGCAAAAGCCAATACGCGTCGAGCGCTATTGAAAAGTGCATTACAGCTTTATAGCTTGGAGGGCGCTTGTGGTATGAGCATGAACAAAGTCGCTAAGGGCGCAGGTATCGCTCAGCCCAGCTTTTACAATCATTTTGATAGCATGGATGACCTGCAAAGTGAATTAAGTGCACAGCTGAAAGCCAATTATTTATCCCCTATGCGCATGGCTTGGGTGAACATGATAAAAGATTATGATTCCTTGAACAAAGACCAGTTCAGTCAGCGTTGCCAGCAGTGCCTGACCCTAATTTTTGACTCAGCATTTAAAAACATTGCTTTATTTCAACATTTAATCGAAGACCGCTCGCGTTGTGGCTCAAAGATAGAAGGTTTAGATAATAAAGGTTTAGAAAATAAAGGCTCATTAAACAAAGGCCTAGGAAACTTAATTATAGAAATACAAGAAGAGTGGGCGGACATATTTATTCAGGGGTTACAGTTATCTGGTCGTTGTTTTGAGCGCACTGATGTGAATCTCTGTGTCGATATCGCTAGTGCACAGGTCCATGAATTAATACTGGGTTGTCATCAAGAGCGTTATTCAAGACAACAGGCCATTGATATATTAAGTACGAATTTTAACGCACTCTTTATCAATTTTTTTGCCCGCAAGTAACGATGATTACAAGTAATTCATATAATGAAAACTAGGACTAATACAGAATAAAAGGGAGCACGACAATGGTTAAAGCAGCTAAAGCGGCTAAAGTAACTACAGCTAAAGCAACTAGGGCTAACGAACAGACACACTTTAGAACCTGTAACTTATGCGAAGCGATGTGCGGCATCGAGATAAAGCACGATGGCAACAAGGTCTTATCCATTAAAGGGGATAAAAACGATCCCTTTTCTCAAGGCTATATTTGTCCGAAAGCGACGGCCTTACAAGATTTGCATGAAGACCCTGATCGCTTGCGTCAGCCTGTCGAGAGAACCGCTAACGGCTGGAAGAAAATTAGCTGGCCAGACGCTTTAGATAAAGTGGCTGCCGGTATTCAATCAGTACAGAAACAGCACGGTCAAAACGCCCTCGGTATTTATCTGGGGAATCCGAACGTACATAACTTGGGAGGTATGTTGACGATTAGGCATTTACTGCACAGTATAAAAACGCGCAGTCGCTTTTCTGCTACCTCAATCGACCAATTACCGCATCACATTGTTAGCATGCATTTATTTGGTCACATGCTGCGCATTCCTGTACCGGATGTCAATCGTACCCAGTACATGCTGATCATTGGTGGTAATCCGCTCGCCTCTAACGGCAGTATCATGAGCGCGCCGAATATGCGTCAGAAGCTAAAAGATATCAAAGCACGTGATGGCAAAGTAGTTGTGATTGACCCAAGACGGACGGAAACAGCAGATATTGCCAGCGAACATCATTTCATTCGCCCAGCAACCGATGTCTTATTACTGCTGGCCATGCTGAATGAAATCCACTTACAAGGTTATGCTAAAGAGCATGTCAAAAATAATAGAGCGGCGGCTTTAGCACCAGAAATCGACCGTATCGCCTCTTTTGCTAAAGATTATACCGCTGAGTCAGTGGCGGGTATTACTGGTATTACCGCCGTTGAAATCAAACGTCTAGTGAAAGAGTTTTGTGAGGCTGAAAGTTCAGTCTGCTATGGCCGCATGGGCATATCGGTGCAAGAGTTCGGTTTATTAAGTCAGTATCTCGCTATGATCATTAATATCGTCACGGGCCGTTTGGATGAAGTTGGCGGTTTAATGTTCCCTAACCCTGCGGTCGACGTCGTTAATAATTCGGGTCCAGGCTATCTAGGTAAGCGGCTTAGCCGAGTAAGTAACTTGCCTGATTTTAATGGCGAGTATCCGGTAGTGGCTATGGCGGATGAGATGCTGGTAGAAGGGGAAGGGCAATTGAAGGGATTCATCAGCGTCGCTGGCAATCCTGTATTAAGTACCCCCAATGGTGAAAAGCTAGACAAAGCGCTGTCACAATTAGACTTTATGGTGTCGCTCGATTACTTCGTTACTGAAACCAGTCGTCATGCCAATATTATTTTACCGCCAGTATCGCCATTAGAGCGCGATCATTATGACCTTACTTTTAATGGTTTTGCTGTGCATAATGTGGCCAAATATTCGAAGGCATTGTTCAGTAAGAAAAAGAATGAAAGACATGATTGGCAAATTTACCTAGAGCTTGCGAAACGCTTGAATAAAAAAGTGCCTTTGGCAACCAAAGCCGAACGCTTGTTAATCAAGGTTTTAGGGCCAAAATTCTTGCTTGATCAAGGTTTGAGACGTGGTCCTTATGAAGGCATGACGTTAAAGAAGCTGAAAAAAAATCTTCACGGTATTGATCTAGGACCTTTAAAAAGTATGTTACCGCAAGCCTTAAAGCACAAAGATAAGAAGATTCATCTTAATGTTGATTTTTATCAAGCAGATTTAGACCGTGTGAAAGAGATGATGCAGCAATATGACGACAGTCAGATTCTACTCATTGGCCGTCGTCATGTGCGTAGTAATAATTCATGGTTGCACAACAGCCATCGATTGGTAAAAGGCAAGTCGCGCTGTACCTTGATGTTGCATCCTGAAACGGCGCAGCAGCATAGTATTGAGCACGGTCAAGACGTAAAAGTCAGCTCTCGGGTGGGTAGTGTTGTCATTGCAGCAGAAGTCACCGATGAGCTCATGCCAGGGGTTGTGAGTATTCCGCATGGTTGGGGTCACGGTCGCAAAGGCGTTAAGCAAAAGATTGCCCAAGCACATGCAGGCGTCAGCGTTAACGATTTAACAGATGATACTTTAATTGATCAGTTGAGCGGTAATGCGGCAGTGAACGGCGTACCGGTGCAATTAGAGGCAATCAAGGTAAAAGCAGGTGAGCTAGAGGTAAATAAGACTGATAAATTAGAAGCTACTGAACTTGAGGTATCGGGTTAAGTGGTATCGATCTAGAGGCTAGAGGACTCATTAATAACCTAAACTGAAAAGGCGCTTACCTATAGTAAGCGCCTTTTTTATGTCTGTATTACCGTAGCGTTTTCAAGGTATTTTAACTATAGCTATGAGACTGACACCGTTAAACTGGCATTTATTGAGCCTTTATACCAACGAAGTCAAAATCGACTGCGGGTATTTCACCCTGCATCAATAAACTAATCGCTTTAGCGGAGCCGCAAGCATGCGTCCAGCCCAGTGTTCCATGGCCAGTGTTTAGCCACAGGTTATCAAAGGTAGCCTCTGTATTATGACTACCATGACGAACGTGACCAGCATGTGCCCGCCCAATTAACGGTACATTTGAGGGAGTCATAGGGCGTAGCCCCGCCCAATACTTAACAGAATTGGCAACGATGCCTTTAGGGAATAGCTGCTGTACGCGCTGGGTAATAGCTTCGCAGCGTGTGCTATTAAGGTCTAGATTATAACCATTAAATTCGGCTGTCCCCGCTACCCGTAATTTATCACCCAGGCGCGACACAACCAGTTTGTACTCATCATCAATGAGGCTAATAAACGGCGCTAAGTGTGGCGCGCGTGGATTCACTCGATAGGTAGCAGAATAGCCTTTGGCTGGGAAGATGGGTAGATGAATATTTAACGGCTTCACGAGTGGCACACTATAACTGCCGAGTGCCAGTACATAACTATCAGCACTAAAAGTCTGCGCATTTTCACCCGCTGGGCGAATGGTGATGCTATGGACATGAGGTCTGGCAGACTCAGTGTCGGTATTTATGGCTAAAATATCAGTATCGTATAAAAACTGCACGCCAGCTTCGACGCAACGTTCTGCTAGACGCTGGGTAAATAAGTGCGTATTGCCTGATTCATCACTGCTGGTATAGGTTGCACCCTTCAGCTTGTGGGCAATGGGGTACAGTGCTGGCTCTAAGCTAGCGGCAGTATTGATATCAATGAAGTGGCGCTCACAGCCTAGTTCTTGCATACGCTCGGTTGGCGCAATGGCCGCATCAAACTCAGCTTGGCTGGTATAAAAATGCATGATACCTCGCGTTTGCTGCTCGTATTTGATATCAATATCGGCGCGTAGCTGCTGCAAAGCGGCTCTTGAATATAGGCCCAAATGTACCATCTGTACTAGATTGGCATCGGCCTTATCAGCGCGGCACTCTTGTAAAAACTGCATTGCCCACTTGAGTTGAGCTTTATCCGCACGCAAGCGATACAGTAGCGGCGCATCTTCTTGGAACAACCATTTGAGCGCTTTCATCGGTGCGGCTGGGTTGGCCCAGGGAGTGGCATGTGATACCGATATTTGACCACCATTAGCGAACGAGGTCTGTAGTCCTGCGGCTGGCTCACGTTCAATCACAGTCACGTTATAGCCTGCTTGCCGCAGATACCATGCGGTAGTTACACCGACTACGCCTGCACCGAGTACTGAGATATGGGTCATAGAATTCTCTACTGTGATTGATTAAGTCATACTGTCGGAATGTCGATTAAGGCCGTTATTTACCTATTAATCGCCATCTATTTAGGACGGGCAACATCTGTTTGTAGCGCTGGGGGCAGTGCTAATACTGTTAGGTCGCTATCAGCAAGATGTTCTGGACGGGCCACCACTAATGCTTCAAAACCTTTGTTACGTTGGTTATGTTGGCTATCTTGGCCAATTACTATTGCATTGACCACTTGAATTTTGCCTAGTTTTTCGCCTACTGCTGGCAGGTCGCCTGTCCCCTGTACATAATGTAAAAATGCCTTAGGCGCTGATTTAAAGTAAATACGCGCGATGACTTCTTGACCTAAATAACAGCCTTTATCGTAGTCCATACCGCCACGCTGATGTAAGCGTAACTCTTGTGGCTGAAACTCGCCTTGGGTGGCGGCCACTATCCAGTAGTTACCGGTTGCAATACTAGACTGCACCCATGCTTGCGTATCTTCTGGCGTATTGTGAGTCTCTTTATGGCTAAAGGTTGGCTCATCTGCCAGTACGCAAGGATAAATCGGGGTTGGTGCACTGGTTTCAAACTTTGAAAAGGCACCATATTTACCAAGATGTGCTTTTAAAGACTCTGCACAATCCGCACTGATAACCACGTCATAATGCTTTTCGGCTTGTTTTTTAATCCAAATGCCAAACTCAATACGACCTTTTAAGTTGCCGATAGCAGCGGCCTGATAACTGAGACCCAGTTTGGTCACGTCACAGGTTAATTGGCCTTGTAAGAATTTTTCGGCATCGTCACCTTGGATGGTTAATTGTTGGAATTTGACCGTAGCAGCGGGTACAGAAGAATCTGGAGTCAAAGATTGAGTCATAGTGGTCATCCTTATTATGAGAATTGAGTGATTGACCTTTAGGTACAAAAAACAACGTCCAGATGTAGGTGCTGAGATTGGCTACTAAAGAACAACTGATTAACCTAGCATGATTTAAAGGGTATAACCTAAAGGTAGAAAAGTAATATATAGAAGTAAATGAGTTCAAAGAGAGTACCATAAAAAACAGCCTCAAAAAAAATGCTGAGCTTATAGTGTAAGTTGGGCATATAGTATGGTTTTCAACCGAACCGATTGGTTAAAATCAGCGACTTACGGTACAATGAGTACTCTAAAGCGGACCTAATTTATGACGGCTAACGAGGATATTATGAGTTTACCCAATTGCCCAGCATGTGATGAAAATTATACTTACGAAGATGGTGCGCTACTAATATGCCCAATGTGTGCCCATGAGTGGACCGCGGCTGAAAATGATGTAGCGCAAACTGACGAGCAAGACACTGTGATACGTGATGCCGTTGGCAATGAGCTGCAAGATGGCGATGCCGTCACCGTAATTAAGGATCTAAAAGTCAAAGGCTCGTCCACCGTCATTAAAGTGGGTACCAAAGCAAAAAGTATCCGCCTATTGCCCGATGCATCCGATGGTCATGATATTGACTGTAAACTCGACGGCTTTGGCCCCATGAAGCTTAAGTCCTCAGTGGTTAAAAAAGCTTAATAAACAGGATTTACATCCCTAGTTTTTAAATCCTTAACTGAGCTGTTTTAGCTTTATTTAATGTCACGTTTATCCCTTTTATTCGAAACTGACGATGTTAGTTATCTATTAAATAAAGCATCGACTGTTGCTGCTCAATTCTTAATAAAATAACATAATAGAGATCATTTATGAGTACTAAAAACGAACAACTCTTCGCCCAAGCCCGCAAACATATTCCTGGTGGTGTGAACTCCCCAGTTCGTGCCTTTGCTGGGGTAGGCGGCACACCCGTATTTATGCACCGCGCTAATGGTAGCAAGATTTATGACACCGAAGACAATGCTTATATCGATTATATAGGCTCGTGGGGGCCGATGATTTTGGGTCACGCTCATCCAAAAGTCATTGATGCGGTCAAACAAGCCGCTGAGGATGGACTTAGCTTTGGTACGCCAACACCGTTTGAAACCACGGTTGCTGATAAGATATGTGACATCGTTCCTAGTGTTGAGATGATTCGTATGACCAGCTCGGGTACTGAAGCAACTATGAGTGCAATTCGTCTGGCACGCGGGTTTACTGAGCGTGATAATATTGTCAAATTCGAAGGCTGTTATCATGGTCATTCAGACAGCTTGCTAGTCAAAGCTGGCTCAGGAATGCTTGATATTGGTGAGCCCACGTCAAAAGGCGTGCCAGCTGACTTTGCCAAACACACGATTACTCTACCTTATAATGACCCACAAGCGATCAAAGACTGCTTCGAAAAATGGGGCGACACTATTGCTTGTGTTATCGTCGAGCCTATCGCTGGCAATATGAATATGGTTATCCCGGAGCAGGCTTTTCACGATACCTTACGTGCTCAATGTACTGAACATGGAGCCGTGCTGGTTTTTGATGAAGTAATGACTGGCTTTCGAGTGGGACTGGGCGGTGCTCAAGCACATTTTGGTGTTAGCCCTGACTTAACCTGTTTTGGTAAAATCATCGGTGCCGGCCTACCGGTTGGTGCATTCGGTGGTAAGCGTGAGATTATGTCTTGCATCGCACCAATGGGCGGGGTCTATCAAGCAGGTACCTTATCTGGTAATCCTCTCGCTATGCGTGCTGGCATCGCCATGTTTGAAGACTTAACGGTAGAGGGATTTTACGACGAGCTGGCCGGCAAAGTTGACCGTCTCATTGATGGTATCCAGGCCGCCGCTGACAAGCACGGTATCCATTTGCGCACCAACAAGCTTGGCGGTATGTTCGGTATGTTTTTTGTCAAAGACAGCGATACCAAAACCCCACTCGATTTTGATGATGTCACTGAATGTAATATGGATGCTTTTAACACCTTCTTCCATGGCATGCTTGATCGGGGTATTTATCTCGCGCCTTCTGCTTATGAAGCCGGCTTTATGTCTATTAAGCATAGCAACGAAGATTTAGATTTTTCTATCCAAGCCGCTGACGAGATATTTGCAGAAATGGCCAACGCGTAATTTAATGGCTTTAAGCTTTAAATGATAAGTTTTAACGTCTAATCAATCTCCATAGAAAAGGCCAGCATATAATTATGCTGGCCTTTTCTATAGTTGAACGTTTTTAGCCATATAGTTAAAATACCTTAAAAAAGCCACGGTACTGCTGGCCCAGATGAACCCGGCACTTACTGCTGTCGCGGCTTATCAAACGTGCGATCTTTCAAGCTTAAGTTACCGCGCAGCACGTCGCCATACATGCGAAAATCACTGACAAAGCTTTTTAGTGGAAATTTAAAAGAGGCCGGTTTGTTTTTTTCAAAGAAAAAATGCCCGACCCAAGCACAAGCATAGCCTGCCGCAATACCCTTCAGTAATGGTTTCGGTGAACGGGTTCTGATAGAGTTGGCTATGCCTAATAAGCCAAAACTACTACCTGCAAAGTGGAGGCGGCGGCAAGCCATGTTTTGATGCTCAGCTAAATAAAAATCATAGAAGCCCGTTTCAACTGACCTATCCATTTTTACCATATCAGTCCTGGCGCTGCTAGATTTAGAATTAGTATCTGTTTTAATGTTGTTAGTATTAGCGACTTGTTGTGCTTGAGTGGTAGCAGTCTGATTCATTTTATTAGCTTCCTTTGCTGGTGATTTATCTACTATCAATTAATCACTGACAACGTCCTGGTTATCAGTGATTAATCAGCATTATCCATAGTCATGTTCAATAAATTATTTATGAATGACAGTTAAATGCTTGTTATTTATTGCAATATTGCTGATTTTAAATGTAGCAAATAGCGCTGGTTAATACAAGTGCTAGGCGTTGACTGAGCGTTCGTATTCTGGGCGCACCTGAGCAAGCGTTGCGTCCTGCTTGCCAGTGTTTGGCATAAATGCTTTAATGACGAAACTTGTCTATGATGCGCATGGCTGACACTACTATTAAAAAGTTATTGATACGATGTGCATAAGATATTTGTTTGTATTTGACTTTATAAGCTACCCCAACCCTCATAAATGGTAACTATTTTTCCTATGCTCAATAACACCCTTGAAAATCTGCCCATCGCTGATGATGAACTGATAGCCGCCATTGATATTGGCTCTAACAGCTTTCATTTGGCGATTGCTCGCCTTGATCATGGCGAAGTACGAAAAGTAGCTTCCATGTCCGAAAAGGTACAGTTAGCAGCAGGATTAGATGAGCATAATATCTTAGGGGCTGCTGCCGAAAACCGAGGGCTAGATTGTCTGAGTCGCTTTGTAGCACGCCTTGATTCAGTGCCGCCTGAGCGCATTCGTATTGTCGCAACCAATGCCCTGCGCCAAGCTAAAAATGCTAACGATTTTATCGCACGCGCTAATGAAATTTTGCCCAAGCCGATTGAAATCATCGCCGGTCGTGAAGAGGCGCGGTTGATTTATCTGGGCGTATCACATACCAATGCCAGTAGCGACAAGCGCTTAGTGATTGATATTGGCGGGGGTTCGACAGAATTTATCATTGGAAAAGGCTTTGATCCGTTATTGACCGAAAGTTTACAGATGGGCTGTGTGGCCTTTACTCAGAAGTTTTTTGCGGATGGACAGATTACTAAAGAGGCTTTTAACCATGCTATCGCAGCGGCCCGCAAAGAAGTATTATCGATTAATGGTCGCTATCAAAAGACTGGTTGGAACAGCGTAGTTGGCTCTAGTGGGACGATTAAAGCCGTACGAAACGTGCTAGTCTCAAAAGGTTGGTCTGATGCTCAAGAACGCGTGACTTATCGAGGAGTCAAAGAATTAGAAAAGCTATTGATTAAAATTGGTGATGTGAACGATATTGAGCTAACTGGCGTCAAAGAACATCGCAAGGCCGTATTTCCAGCAGGGGTGGCCGTACTGCGTGCAGCCATGAAAGTACTGGGTGTGGAGACTATTACTTACTCTGATGGGGCGCTACGCGAAGGCGTCATGTATGACATGCTTGGGCGCTTTGCTAGTGAAGATGTACGCGACCGCAGTGTCTTGGCGCTAATCAAACGCTATTCTGTGGACAAAAAACAAGCCCGCCAAGTGGTCAGAACCAGCCGTCATTTACTCAAGCAAGTCCAAAAAGACTTACAGTTGACTGGCGATGATGCAGATGTATTGAGACGTGCTGCTTATTTGCATGAGATTGGACTGGCAATCAGTCACAGCAATTATCATCGCCACAGCTCTTATCTACTTGAAAATTCGGATATTCCTGGTTTTTCACAAGTGGATCAAAAGCGTATGGCCCAATTGATGCTGAGTCATAGGCGCAAGTTAAAAGGTGATATGCTCGAGAAAACTTGTCTCATTGGTGGTAATCAACTGGTTTATTTGTGCTTGCTACTCAGACTTGCGGTTTTAGCTCATCATAGCCGTAGTGAATATGACCTGCCTCAGATGCAGCTGATTGTCACAGACACCAATTGCTGGCAAATTACTGTTAGTACTGACAAAAAGCATTATGCATTTTTATATTCTGATCTTTGTGCTGAGATTGAACAGTTTGCCAAGTGGGGCGTCAAGCTAAATGTCATTGAGTCTAGTGTTATTAAAAAACTAAGTCATTAATTTAGTCATTAACTTAGTCATTAACTCAGCAACTGATTTAAATATTAGATGGCATGATTGTTTGCTCAACAGTCAATCAAAAACTAACATTACAAAAGCTGCCTTCTCGGTAATGCCACGACATTTGAGATGTGCTACTATAGCTTTTATTGAGTTTACAACTGTACTGCTGTGTTACTCAAAGTAATAACCGTGCTATATAATTAGATTCACATAACATAACCAGATTCATATAACCAAAACCATATCATTTTAATACCCGTTTAACCATAAAACGAGTAACCATAAAACGAGTAACTATAAAACGAGCATCCATAACAAGTGCCAGTAAACAATACTAGCGAACTGTGTGTAAATAGTACGCATCGTTCAATAGGTAGGGCTGGCACGGTAGCGAAGTGATATGGTTTTGACCACAAAACGACAAAAAAGGAAACGTCTATGAGTACTGTTTGGGATAGCGTTCAGCTGGCACGGCATGCCAAGCGTCCATTATTTATGGACTATGTTAATCAGCTATTTACTGAGTTTGATGAGCTGCATGGCGACCGTGCCTTCGCTGATGACAAAGCGATTATTGGTGGTCTAGCGCGCTTAGATGGTAAGCCAGTAATGGTGGTTGGTCAACATCGAGGGCGCAGTACTCGCGAGCGTATCGCCCATAACTTTGGTATGGCAAACCCTGAAGGCTACCGTAAGGTTATTCGCTTAGTCAAAATGGCTGAGCGTTTCAATATTCCGGTAATGACTTTCGTTGATACTCAAGGTGCTTACCCTGGTATTGGTGCTGAAGAGCGGGGACAAGCGCAAGCTATCGCTGAAAGTATCGCAGTATTCTCAAGTCTTAAAACCCCTATTATCGTCACCATTATCGGTGAAGGTGGTTCAGGTGGTGCATTGGCTATTGGGGTTGGTGATAAAGTTAATATGCTACAAAATAGTATCTACTCGGTCATTTCTCCTGAAGGGTGTGCTGCCATTCTCTGGAAAACAGCTGAAAAAGCCCAAGAGGCTAGCGAAGCCTTAAAATTAAATGCTATCAACCTTTATCAAATGGGCTTGATTGATGCGGTCATCGAAGAAGGTGAAGGGGCACATATTCATCCACAACCGGTAATGAACTCGCTTAAAGCCCTGTTAATTGAGCAGCTAGACGAGCTACAAGATATGGATGCGCACGACCGTTGTGAGCAGCGTTATGAAAAGCTAAAATCTTTTGACTCAGAAGTGATGTTGCCCTGCTAACTGATGTTGTTTTGACAAGTGACGATAGCAGATTAAATATTGCCAACTAAATAATAACTGACGTGCTACTTTGTGGCACGTTTTTTTGTATATAAAACCAGATAAATAAGATCAATTATGACCAGCAGCGCAATCCGTCAATATCCTATTGAATCAATAGCCAAATCGCTAATAGATAAAGACTTAGCACAGGCGTTACTAATCAGCGTGGCTGAATATACTGACCAGCTACAGGGTCACCGGATCTGGCTGGCCTGTAGTGGTGGGCGTGATTCATTGGCGTTAGCTGCCATCTGTTTACAATTGTATCGGCAAGGTCAGCTAGCGTTTTTACCGCAACTATTGCATGTCGACCATGGCCTGCAAGCTGATAGTAAGTGTTGGGCGCTGCACCTTGCTGAGTGGGCGCATGCGCAACAAATGCCTTGCCATATTTTACAAGCAACGGTTAACGGTCATGATGAGCAAGCCGCCCGGCAAGCACGTTATCAAGCCATGCTCGCTCATATCAATCAAGATGATGTTTTATTATTAGCCCATCATGCCGATGACCAAGCTGAAACTGTGCTGATGCGCTTGATTCAAGGCGCAGGAGTAAATGGCTTGTCCGGTATGGAAGCATGGCGAGTACAATCGCAAGGCGCACGTCGCAACGTCGTATGGCGGCCTTGGTTAACAGTACGTCGTGCGAATATCAGCAGCTACGCCCAGCGTCTACAGCTCCCCTACATTGACGATCCTACTAATACCAGTGGTGACAATGTACGTAGTGGCTTGCGTCATGAAATCATGCCGGCATTGGCACATTATAATACGAATGTCATTGATAATATTGCTCGTAGTGCGCAGTTGCTCGCCGATGCTCAAGCAACGGTCAGCGCGCAAGCTGCCCAAGATTTTCAGCAGACCGCCATCACATCGCTGCAATTTGTACCGGCGCAACGGGTGCTGAGTATTCTTGATTTACAGCTATTGCCATCCTATCGCCAGCGACAATTGCTGCACTATTGGCTCGCACAAGATGAGCCATTACCGCCTGCTAAGCAATTAGTCGATGATGTGATTATGCTGATTCAGCGTAGCGATAATGACCATCAGACTCAGCTACATTGGCAAGGCCGTAAGCAACAGTACCTCATTTGTCGCTACCGTCAGCAATTGTATCGTCTCAGCAAGAGCTGGCTGACCTGGCTGACCATACCACTGATTGAACAAACGCACGTCTTACCTAGTACTGTTGTGTCTGAAACCCGTTTGTCTGAAATTAATGGGGCTGAAACTAATGGGGCTGAAACTAATGGGGCTGAAACTAATGGGGCTGAAACTAATGGGGCTGAAACTAATGGTTCTCAAAATACCTTAACGACACTTACCTTACGTACAGATGAAAATTTTGTTTGGCATTTACCACTGACCTGCGATTCAATAGGGCCGTTATTAAGCCGTTTAAACACTTTATTAGGTAACGCTCACACACCAATAAATGTATTAAACTTGATAAGTCATCAAGATAAAGTTGTGTTAAAGATCGCCCCATTAGGTCGGCAGCAGCGATTACAAACCACCCTGGCTACACGTCCACAAGCCGGCAAAAAGCTGTACCAGACGCTGGGTATTCCTTTATGGCTACGTGACAGCCTAGCAGTGGTTAGTATTGTCTGTATAGATACGCAGAATGATCTACCGTTTGATTTACCCATATTACTACTATCACCATTTGACAGCTGGATATTAGGGTTTGATAAATCGGTAGCGAATATGATGAGTGACGAGTTTGATGAGAATAACACTGTCAACAGTACTTTAAGCCTTAATAATAGATCCTAAAAATACAGTAGATCCAATTTAAAAACGATACAGTGCTGCAAGCTAATTGAAGCGGAAGCTAGTAAAAAAATTTTCTTAAAAAAGTCTATTAGAAATAATATGAAGTCACAAAAGTAAGCGCTTTTCTTGTATAACTCTGTTTGCTAAAACCTGCCCTGAAAAATTCTATTAACAACTTTCTAAAAACTTAACATATTGGTTCTCACTCAGTGGTTAACTCAATACTCTAGCTGAGTCTATTGTCACTGTTACCGTCACGAATTTATCAAACGGTAGCAGTAGCAGTATGATAGAATGAGTGTCATTTTCAATAGCATTATATTAGTTTGAGTGCTTTTAAATGTTGCCGATAGGGGACTGTTCTTAGGAGATCAGAATGTCAGTATTAGATAACAAGAAAATTAGCTTCATCGGTGGCGGGAACATGGCCCAAGCCCTTATTAGTGGGCTTATTAGCTGTGGTGTCAAGCCTGAGCTGATTACGGTAGCAGATCCTAGCGCGGAAGTGCGTCAGCATTTAGCGGCCCAGCACCTGAAGACTGTTGATCCGGTCGCCGATCCAAAATCGGCCGTTATTGATGCTGACGTGATTGTGCTGGCGGTAAAGCCGCAACTGATGAAAGTGGTAGTGAGTGCATTTGCTGATGTGTTGGATAATCAGCTGGTTATCTCAGTAGCAGCGGGCTTATCGACTGATATTTTATCCGGTATGCTTGGTGGTTATCGCAATATTGTGCGCGCTATGCCTAACACTCCAGCCATGATTCAAATGGGTGCAACGGGTCTATATGGCACCGATGATACCACTGAAGAACAACAACGGTTGGCAACAGCAGTGATGGAAGCGTCAGGTCTGGTAATGTGGGTAGATAATGAAGAACATATGCATGCGGTGACCGCAGTTTCCGGTTCAGCACCCGCGTACGTCTTTTACTTTATCGAATCAATGATAGATGGCGGGATTGCCTTAGGGTTGGACAAAGAGCAAGCCTCAGCACTCGCTATGCAAACCGTCCTAGGCGCAGCAAAAATGGCTATTGGCAGTGATGACGCGCCAGCTGAGCTACGTCGTAAAGTCACGTCGCTAAACGGAACCACTCAAGCGGCGATTGAATCAATGCAAGGCAATGAGATCGGTCGTCAAATCGCTGAGGCTATGAAAGCCTGCGCTGACCGTAGTCAAGCACTGAGTGATGAGATGAGTGATTAATTGGTTATAAAAAATCAGCTATAAAGCCAGCCATATTAATAGTGGTTGTGATATTAGCTGTAAGCATAAGAGTTTAATAATGGTATCTGTTAACACGGGCATATTGAGTAGCGCTTCATGAATAACATGTTATTGCAAATTTTTGATCTGGTCACCACCTTCGCTATGTTGTTGGTGTTTATACGCTTCATGCTACAGTTTGCAGACATGGATGCAAGCGATCCTATGATTCGGCCGGCTTACAAAGCGACCCATATTGTAGATGTGTTTGGTCGTATCTTTCCGACCGTGGCTCAAGGGCGTATCAGTATTGCTGCAATTGTACTGATGCTGTTAATTCGTCTGATAGACATTTCTGGTAAAGCTGCGTTAACTCAACAAGGCATTGCGCCTGTGCCGCTATTTTTCACCGGCTCAGTAAGCTTGGTTTTAGACTTTTTGCGTATGTGTCGCTATCTGGTAATTGGCTCTATTATTGTCAGCTGGATTGTGGTGTTTACCAACTCTTCGCATCCAGTCATTGGTATTATTATGCGTTTAGCGGAGCCCATCTTAGCCCCGTTCCGCCGTATCACGCCAAACCTTGGTATGCTCGATCTATCCCCTATGGTGGCCTTCTTTGCTTTTTACTTGCTAGAGATCTTCATTGGTGGCTTGGCCTCAAACTTTATGCCAATGTTAGGCTAGGCTAGGCTGGACTGATTTAAGTCGGTCTAATAGAGACCTACTATTTTGCTATCAAAAAAGACGCCTTAGTAATCAGGCGTCTTTTTTACGTCTAAGATCCTCTTAAGTACTAGCTGTTATTTTTACGAACCGATTCGGTATCAACTGAGCTTTAGCATCATCAGGATGCGGCGCGTCAGCAGCAATGAGCGTTTGGGTGATCCAATGGTCTGCCGCAATCACCGCTGCTGTGAGCGCATCGCCCAGCGCTAAGCGTCCAGCAATGAAGCTAGCAAGCGAACAGCCAGAACCATGAAATTCACCATCAAGGCGTGATAGCGTACTCTGATGAATCATTTCACCTTGCACATACAGATATTGCTCAATATCACCGCTATCAAAGTCATGCGAAGTTTTGACCAGTACTGCATGTGTTCCTTGGGCACATAACTTCTGCGCGCCAATATGTAAATCTTGCTCGCCACTCAATGCGCGCAGTTCGTGAGTATTGGGGGTAATTAAAGTGGCATAGGGCAACAGCTTTCTAAAGGCAGCTACTAGCGTTTGCTCATCGCCCAAACTGCCACCACTGTTAGCAACTAGCACGGGATCAAGTACAAAAGGCGTGCCGTCAGCGATTATCCGTTCAGCAAATAAGCGCGTTAGCATCGCGATGTTATCTGTGGTACCTAACATGCCAGATTTAATGACTCGAACCGGTAAGTCATCTAGCACAGTCGTTGCTTGAGCTTCTACCAGTGTGGCCGCACACGCTTCGAAGCCAATCACCTGCTGCGAGTTTTGCACCGTGATGGCGGTGCAGGCGACTGCTGCATGGGCACCTGCTTGTCCAATCGCCTCAATATCTGCTTGTAGTCCAGCACCGCCTGACGGATCTAACCCTGAAAAACACAATACTACCGGCCGCATAGCTTTTCCTTTTATGGTTCATTATGAGTGTGCAATAATTTTTGTTCATCGTATCTAATGACTGCTACTTACTATAGCCATCCTGATTTAAAAAAGCCATAGTAACGTATAGTCGCTAGCTGCTGTTTGGCTGCTATAGCAGCTAAGAATGAGAGCAATATAAGAGAAATGAGCACTTATGAGCCATTTGGAACAATTAATATTCAAAATTATGCTAAAAGCCTTACCAAAACCACGTGTAACGCTTGCAATTTATTTTGGCTTTGATATAATACTCGCCCACGACATAGGACGTATCATTAGCATTGATACTTGTTTTTAGAACTTAAAAAGTCTGACGTCGTTTGGTGAAGTGGGTGAGTGGCTGAAACCAGTTCCCTGCTAAGGAACCATACGTTTGCGCGTATCGAGGGTTCGAATCCCTCCTTCACCTCCATTATATTTAGTTGTTTGTAGATTTAGAACGCAGCTTATTCCTGTTAAAAATGATTTAACTTTTGAAATAGAAAGAATTCTGTCTTAATCGTTAAAATGCATTGACACTAGCTGTATTATCTATATAATAGCCAACCTAATTTGCTGTAATAGTTTTTGACTGTGCAGTAAATGATGTGCAATACGCGCCTGTAGCTCAGTTGGATAGAGCACTTGGCTACGAACTAAGGGGTCGGGAGTTCGAATCTCTCCAGGCGCACCATTTGCATCATCGCTTATATACTAGATCAATCGCCTGTCTTATGACACTCTGGCGGTTTTTTTATGTCTGCTACTTTTACAGATTGATCCCACTCAGTTCAAAAAATGCGCTCTAATCTCGATATAGCAAAGAGCAGTTAATACTTTTATTCTTAAATCATGCTCGCAGACTCTCAATGCTGCTTGCTGCTCACTTATCTTTACCCAATCTACAGTCACAAACCTATAGTCAATGAAAAGTAATATCGACACATAATTTACTGCTGGCATAAGTTTTTCTTGCTTGCTGTGCCTACGCAGACAGAGGCTGCAAAAAGCTTATACCAGCAGTACCCTAGCGTTTCTAAGGTATTTTAACTATATAGTCACAAACATTTTGTTGCATATCATAGCGATCTGATGAGAATTGCTCAAAATTTATAATCAGTATCTTTTCGTTTCATCTGCAGATAGCATATTAGGATTGTGTACGATAAAGGGTTTAATTACGGTACAATAGAGTTATTATTTTCCGCTTGCCATGAGCTTGTATGATGCCAAAAAATACACCAAAAGCTGCTGCTAACTCAAAATCTAGAGCCAAAATGCCATCACGACGCCTGCCCGAAGTCGAAGAACCTACCATTGCCAAACCAACGGAGCGGGTGGTTGCTATTGTCTACGATGGTATGTTGATACTGGCGCTACTGTTTTTGGTGGGGACGGTACTGACCGTTATCGGTACGCTGCTCACGATGCAAGCTGGGACCCAGTCAGCAGAGGCGCAGTCGTTGCCAACTTGGTATCAGAACTCTATCATGACCCCCTCGTTTGTGCTGACGCTGGTCGGATTCTATGGTCTGTTTTGGCGTCGTGGCGGTCAGACATTAGGCATGCAAACGTGGCGGCTAAAAACGGTCAACAGCACCGGTCATTTATTGACTTGGGGTCAGTCATTTAAACGTATTTTCGCCGCCTGTTTGATACCATTGTTGTGCGGTATTATTGGCAGTGTCATTGATGGATCACGGGCTGTTCTATTAGCCAGTATTTTTTTGGGGTGGATATTTAATTATGTGTTTTGCCTCTTTAACCCCCGCGGTCTGGCAGTGCAAGACATGCTATCCAACACCATCACTCTAAAAATGCCCAAACTAGAACATGAAGGCTTATGGAGTGGTTTTAAGAACCGTAAGCAAAATAAAACTTAACTGACGGTTCTTAAATGAGGGTTTTTGTACGACTATGTTCATCTGACCCTACTTACATACTAACCGTTCGGATAAGTAAAAAGGAATAACCGACAAAGAACAATACTAAGGTGACCCCAGAGGCACGACCGAATTTACGCTTAGTTTTGTAGGAAAATATACACATTGCAAACAATAACAGAGTCAAAACTCCCATAGCCAATACATCGCGCGATAAGATGATGGCGTTAGGGGCAATAGGTGCGATAAGTGCTGCCAATCCTACTACTGCTAAGGTATTGAAAATATTAGATCCGATAATATTGCCCAAAGCCATATCATGCTCGCCTTTGCGCGCGGCTGATATACTGGCTACCAATTCAGGTAATGAGGTACCGATGGCAACAATAGTTAAACCAATAATTAGCTCACTTAAACCCCAAAGTGTAGCCAATTCGACCGCGCCCCAAACGATAGCTCGTGAGCTCAATATCAGCACTAATAGCCCAAGAAACAAGCTACCTAGACCACGCGCCATGCTGTGTTCAGAATCCGAAATTTCTTCTATAGTATCATCTTCATGCTCATGATTGCCTTCACGTAGGCTCAGCACAATTTGAAGACCTAAGACTACTACTAGTAATACTATGAGTATAATCCCGTCAGTATTGTTCAAGACCCCGTCGCTTAGCTGCCAGGCTGCCACTGCCGTTACTAACAATAATAAAGGCATATCACGTTTAATGATGCTCTTGCGAATGATGATTGGACTTATCAATACGGTTACCCCTAAAACTAAGGCAATATTGATAATGTTGGAGCCATAAGCATTACCCAATGCCAGTTCTGGGCTACCCTCTAGTGCTGCCAATACGGACACTACCATCTCAGGTGCTGAGGTACCTAGCCCCAAAATGATCACCCCAATCAAAAAACTTGGAACGTTTAGCTTATTTGCTAAGGCTACTGCGCCATCAATAAAGACATCAGCGCTCCAGACCAAAATTATAAGACCTATTACTACCGCAGTTACGGCCAACCACATAATTTTATTTCCTTATCTATAAAAAATACCAAAAGATTACTGCTAATAAAAGCACTAATAACAGGTATAAAAAAAGCTGAAACAGCATTGTTTCAGCTTTTATATTAGCACAGGTTTTTGATTAAGTTATAAAAATAACTTAAGTAATTTGACTCTATCTTTAGTTTTATTAATAAATGTCAAAGTAATGATCAATCAATATTGTCATCAACATTATCATCAATATTGACCGGTTATAGTCGAGCTACCGTAAAGATTGCTAGGGTTTGTTTAGAGATACAATCAACTTGATGAGTATCCCTTTTCATAGAGTTATGGACTAAATACTGGCTGTCTGGATTAACCATAGGGTATAACCGATGAAGAATAGCACCAGCACAATTCCAGCTAGGCGGCCTAGTTTGCGTTTGGTTATAAAGGCGAACAGACACATCATAAAGAGCAATAGGGTCAGTACTGCCATCACTAAAACGTCGCGCGACAGAATAACTGGATTGGCGGTAATCGGTACAATAATCGCCGCTACCCCCACCACCCCTAAAGTATTAAATATATTAGAGCCAATAATATTGCCTAATGCCATGTCATGCTCGCCTTTACGAGCTGCTGATAAGCTCGATACCAGCTCAGGCAAGGAGGTGCCAATAGCGACCACCGTCAAGCCGATAATCAGCTCACTGACTCCCCATAACGTTGCTAATTCAATCGCCCCCCAAACGATAGCGCGCGAGCTCAGCACTAAAATAAGTAGGCCAATAAACAAGCTCACTAAGCCGCGTATTAAGCTTGGTTCTACATGCTCCAGACCTTCATTTTTGATTATCACATCGTCTTTATGCTCATGCTCAATCTCTGAATTACCCGCGCGTAGGCTCAATATAACTTGCAGACCTATTACTATGACCAAAACTAGTAATAATACGATACCGTCAGCTTGACTTAGCCTTCCATCACGCAGCTGCCACCCTGCCAAAGCGGTAATTAATACTAGTATCGGTAGATCCCGCTTGACGACACCTTTACGAATAATAAGAGGGCTTATCAGTAACGTGGCCCCTAAGACTAAGGCAATATTTACGATATTAGAGCCATAGGCATTACCTAAAGCCAAATCAGGGCTACCTTCTAACGCGGCTAATACCGAGACTACCAATTCAGGTGCTGACGTGCCTATACCTATGATCAGCATGCCTATTAAAAAACTAGGAATCCTTAGCCTTTTCGCTAATACTGTTGCCCCATCAATAAAAACATCGGCACTCCAAACTAAGATTGCCAGTCCAATAATTACTGCAATAACTGCCAACCACATGAGTAGGCTTCCTTATGAATAAGTTAATGTAAAAAAAGTACCAATCAATAGACATAAAAAAAGCTGAGTCTCTATTTAGACTCAGCTTTTATGCCAGTATAAGTTCCCTATGGAGAGGTAAGAATACCTTTAATAACTTTGCTACCTGTGTAGTATTTGTTAATTACTAGCTAAAATAGATACTTTGCTGACAAGAAAAGTAAGTAACTGATATTCCAGACAAAACCAGTCTTTAAGCGACTTGTACTGGAATGATATTAGCTGTGTCTTTAACAGTATTGTCTTCGTTGCAATAGACCAGCTTTGGTTGATAAGTGTCTGCTTCGGCTTCATCAAAATGAGCGTAGGCACAAATGATAACGATATCGCCTAAGTCAGCCATATGAGCGGCAGCACCGTTCAATGAGATGATACCAGAGCCGGCTTCAGCACGAATAGCGTAGGTACGAAAGCGTTTGCCATTGGTGACATTATAGATGTCGATGGACTCATTTTCGCGCAGACCAGCGAGGTCTAATAAATCGCCGTCAATGCCGCACGAGCCTTCATAGTGGAGCTCAGCATGCGTGACGCGGGCACGGTGCAATTTGCATTTAAGCATATTAAGTAGCATGGATTGCTTCCTTAGCGTAATAAAAGTAAAAAGTAATAAGTTAGTGGGGGTGCTTACCGTCACATTAAAGGGTAAGGAACCGGTTCAGCGCGCAAACTTGAGCACGGAGCCCAAGCTTGAGATAGCAGTTAGTGCTGCTACCGGCGAAACTACAATGGGCGTTGACGTGGTTCATATCGACCAGCCGTCAAAACATTTACTATAAGAAAAAACGCATCATACCTTGTCAGTCTGGTAATTTAAAGCCATTAATTTGCGTACGCGCGCGTTCAATATCACCTGCTAATAATAGTGGTAGCGACTCAAAGGCCGCAGTGAGCGCACTATCAATAGCGATCTGTTCATCAGGCGAGGCTTTAGAGAGTACATGCCCTGTGACTTTAGACTTATGGCCTGGGTGACCAATGCCCACACGTAAACGGTGAAAGTCATTGCCAAGGTGCGGGGTAATATCACGCAGACCATTATGACCGCCATGACCGCCCCCAGTTTTTAGCTTGATACTACCTGCTGGAATATCCAGCTCGTCATGAGCGATGAGTAACTGGTCGTTATGAATGTCATAAAAATTAACCATCGGCACCACTGACTCACCAGACTTATTCATAAAGGTCAGCGGTAATAATAGCCGCACATCATGCCCATGAATTTGTCCACGCCCAGTCACTCCGTGAAATTTTTTGTCAGGGCTCAGGGCAATATTAAACTGCTGCGCTAAATGATGTACGAACCAAAAACCTGCATTGTGACGGGTAAACATATACTGTTGACCAGGATTGCCAAGACCGACGATAAGCTTTAGGGACATGACTGTACTCTGCTTGTAATCAATGAGGGAGGGATAACTGGTTGAAAATTTGCTGTTTGTTCCCTAAATAAATATATGGCTAAATTAAGGTGTAACACAGGCCATTTTTTAAGGATTTTAAATCCAAAGTTTCAGATTCGGGGTCTTCAAATATCACTTACAAAAACAGCAGGAGACGTTTATCCCCTGCTGTTTTTTGAACATAAGCACAATAAGCTAATTTACCGTTTAAATAGGACACCATAAGTGCCTATAGAACAGGAGTTAATGTGCTTATTATTCGCCGTCTGCGTCATCAGCAGCTGCTTTGTCGCTTTGCTCAGTAGAAGGAACTTCGTCAGCGTCAGTTTCAGCATCTTCATCAACTTCTTCAACCGTTGGTGGCTGCATGTTGACGATAGTACGGTCATGACCGTCTTCTAGCTCAAGCTCATTAATAACCACGCCTTCAGGCAAATCGATGTCTGATAGACGGAATAGGTCACCAATTTCCATAGTAGATACATCTAACTGTAAGTACTCAGGTAATAATGATGGTAGGCAAGAGATTTCGACATCTGATACAAGCGTAGATAGTACGCCGCCTTTTTCAGTACCTGGGGCATCTTCTCTACCGACAAAATGCATAGGAACATTCATACTGATTTTTTGACCTTTCACAATGCGCTGAAAGTCAGCATGCATTGGGAAGCCTTTAGCAGGATGGCGCTGTAAGTCTTTGATAACGACTTGATGTGCTTCGCCATCAACGGTAATAGTCAAAATATGCGAGAAGAAGGCTTCAAATTCAAGCGCTTTTACCAACTCGTTAAGTTTGATAGAAATGGCTGTTGGCTCTGCGTTACCACCATAAATGATAGCAGGAACAAGATTCTGCTTGCGTAGGCGGCGGCTCGCACCTTTACCTTGCTGGTCTGCAGAACGATTGACCGTGTATAGTTCAAAATGATTAGTGCTCATGGGTATAATCCTATAAAAAAATAGATGAAGTGTCGGGTCTAAAAAGTGGATTTGCGACCGATCCACTAATAGGTGATGATAGCCATCAGTCATGGTTACCAACGATAAAACCAGTAACAACGACATAGTGCTATTCGCTACCGTCAGTCGTTTGGCTCGATAATCATTATTATCATAGCCGTCGTCGTATGGCATGCTCAGCACTTTTTTGATGCTGTCCTGCTCAAATAGAGCAAATGACTAGCACAGGCGCGCATTATACGTGGTTTTATAGCAATAATAAAGTCTTACAGACAACACTTAGCGCCAAGACTAATCCAACACTAATATTGGTATTAGATCTTGACGCTAATTTTTGCACATTAGTGTTGCTTATTTGAGTCGTCCAACAGCAGACTAGCAACTAATAGCTCAGTAATTAATAGACCAGTAACTAATAGACCAGTAACTATAATTCAATCATTTAGGCATCAAACATGGCACTGATAGACTCTTCGTTATTAATACGACGTAAGCTTTCAGCCAGCATCGGCGCGATAGAGATTTGGCGAATTTTGCTACAAGCTCTGGCAGCATCAGACAATGGAATAGTATCAGTAACTACGATTTCATCTAGTACCGACTCGCTGATATTTTTCAGGGCATGACCTGACAATACTGGATGCGTAACGTAAGCGACCACGCGACGTGCGCCACTGTCTTTTAGTGCTTGCGCCGCCTTACATAGAGTACCTGCAGTATCAACCATATCATCAACAATCACACAGTCGCGGTCACGAACGTCACCAATAATATGCATGACTTGTGACTCATTAGCGCGCGCACGGCGTTTGTCAATAATGGCTAAATCGGTACCGCCTAATTGTTTGGCCATTGCACGGGCACGTACTACCCCACCAACGTCAGGTGACACCACCATGATGTTGTCATAATCTTGTTTTCTAAGGTCGTTAAGCAGGACAGGAGTCGCGTAGATGTTGTCAACTGGGATATCAAAAAAGCCTTGAATCTGATCCGAGTGCAAATCAACAGTCATGACCCGGTCGATGCTGACGATATTGAGCATATCAGCGACGACTTTAGCAGAGATAGGCACACGAGCTGAGCGCGGACGGCGATCTTGACGGGCATAACCAAAATAAGGCATGACAGCCGTGATGCGACCAGCACTAGAGCGACGCAACGCGTCAGCCATCATCATGATTTCCATCAAGTTATCATTAGTTGGTGCACAGGTGGGCTGCATAATAAACACGTCTTTACCGCGCACGTGCTCTTTGATTTCCACGGCAATTTCGCCATCAGAAAAACGAGTGATGTCAGCTTTACCAAGGGGAATATGAAGGTGGTCGGCTACGGTTTTCGCTAGTTCTGGGTGGGCATTACCCGTAAAAATCGCCAAATAAGGCATGACAAAAGTCCTATTGAGTGACTCAAGCAGCGACCGCTAAGCAGTGACAAACTGCTCAAATTAAGAAAAGTGTGGTGAACATGACTCTAGAAAATGGTAGGGGTAGCTGGACTCGAACCAACGGTGTCAGGATCAAAACCTGATGCCTTACCAACTTGGCTATACCCCTGTAATGTGTAGACTGAGCACTGCCAATGTTTAACGTTAAGCATTGGAATGGCGGTGCTGTCTTTTAAGTCATTTGAAGAACAGTTAAAAACCGTCTAAAAACAACATCTTCCTAGCGGTGTTCGTTGCGAACTATACCGAAACTGGAAGGCTGTTGTCAATTGCTATAAGATAACTGGCCATTTATATTAGTGACGAATTATCATGATGCAAACTGAAAATATGGTAGGGGTAGCTGGACTCGAACCAACGGTGTCAGGATCAAAACCTGATGCCTTACCAACTTGGCTATACCCCTATTAAGGCGACCTATTATAAATTAATCTTCATACATTGCAAGTCATTTGCGCTTTTTTATGACTTTTATTCATAATAATTTGAAGTCGAAGCTATTTTAACAAATTAATCCCCTTAATCCTACCACTGCTGGTGATTTAGATGACTATTTATATAATATTTACATTACATTGACTTTTGTAAATTATTGACGACATAGGCAGGGCATGGGGCATTTGTTATCCAATCTGATAATAGCGCGGTCTCATTCATCAGATGAGCGTCTAATGGCAAAAATACAGCGCTACCGGAACCGGTCATCCTTGCTACTCCTAACGCTTGCGGCTCTAAACCACGCAGATATTGCAAAGCTTGAGCTACCGCTGGTGCAAGACTCTCAACCACCGGCGCAAAAACATTATTGTAAGGGGCACGTAGTGTTTGGATGTAATGCGAGGATTGGTCACGGATAGTGGCAGCGGATAGCGGGGTAGTGTTGCGTTGTAGCTCTGGATGCGCGAACAGCTGGGCAGTATTGATATGCGCATTCGGGGTCAGTAGTAAGTACTGCTGATTGGGCACATGAATCGCAGTGAGCTGCTCGCCAATACCCATTGCAATAGCATCTTGACCAAAGATGAATATTGGCACATCGGCCCCAAGGGTTGCCCCAATAGTGCGTAGCTGCATATTACTAAAATCTAATTGCCAAAGCTCATTAAGCACCAGCAAAGCAGTCGCTGCATTAGAGGAGCCCCCGCCCAATCCTGCGCCCATGGGCAAGCGTTTATCTAGGGTGATACTAACATGATGTAGCCGAGCGGGTAGTCTACCCAATGGGATGGCATAAGCTAACAATGCGCGTGCTGCTTTTATAATTAAGTTATCAGCTAGGCTGTCGGTGATGGTTTCAGCACCGTCGAGTGTCAGCAGTTGAGCGCAAAGTGTAGCGGCCTGCTGATGGGTAATAGGGTTTAGTGTGGGTAACACTACCTCGGATGCGCATAGGACTTCTGGAATAGGCTGCGCGTCATTGTTAACAGCATTATCAAAGTCATTGCGACCATCGTTATTAATTTTGATGCTGGAAGTAATAGTGGCTTCAAGGTCACTATCAGTTGTGGATATCAACAGCAATTGGGCTGGTAAAAAGTGTAGGTAGTCACCCCAATCAAGCAGACGAAAAACCGTCTGCAAGTTGTGGTAACCGTCAGCACGCTTACCAGTAACATGCAAAAATAAATTAATCTTCGCAGGCGATAGGCGGGTGATTAGGGCGTGCGTAACCGTTATACTGTCAGTCATAAATCACATTTTTAGTCATAAACAGGGGTCTTTATAAACGACAATCAAAAATATTATGATTTGCCTTTTTGACGATTCATTTATTAGTTTTAGTGATTGATTTATTGGTTTCGATGATTAATAGTCATGACTACTTTATGACCTTCGGGCTGTACAGCGCTGATTTTACTGGGTAGCTTATCGCTGCCCTTATAACTAAAGCTGGCTGTCCACGCACCATTGACCGAGCTAGTAAGTCGACCTTGAGCATCAGTTTGCGGCGCGCTGTCTGAGGGTGCCGAGCGTCCAGAAATCCAGTAAGGCATTTGCGAGATCGGCGCTTGCCAGCCAGTGGCTTTTTGTAGCAAGGTCTCAGGATTATCTGCAGTCAAGGTGCCGGTCTTTTCACTCACTAAAGTGGCCGTCTGACCATCATACTCGATATTGGTCTTGCCAATCCCTAACGCACCAATCAGCTCAATAGCGAAGCGCTCGTTTTGCTGACCCCAGGCATAAAAAGCACTGCCACCTTGAGCGCCACTATTGCTAGGGGTGGTCACGCCGATTTTACCGGTGATGTTAAAGTTATTAAGTTTTTGTGCGGGTACGATAGAGCTAGGTTGGGTGGTGGCGTTCGCACCTTGCAAAGACTGACAACCAGATACGAGTCCCAAAGCTGCTGTTAAGGCAGCAAACATGGCTAATTTAGCGGATTTATGGCGGCTTGTTTTTATAGATAACATGACTTTTCCTCAAAATTTACAAACTTAAAGAGATTTAATTTTAATAAGTTAGCTTAAGCCTTGGTTGTTACCCTGTTATGCACCGTTGTTGGCTTATTATAAGCGAGGTGTACAGGAAGTTCGCTCATAGGCCTTTCTCACAGTCATATCGAACTTGAGATCATCTTAAACCGGCGTTAATAAAGTTGTATACGGTCATTGACGTTGTGCTGTCCAAATGAGAAGCGTAGCTGTAGATCTACTAATAACGCTTCAACTTTAGCATTATCGCCTAAGCCTTGGTAAGCGCGGAGTAACAGCACACCTGAACGTAAGTTAGGCAGTACATCATAAGGCGTTTGCAGATAATCGATAACCTGGCTGTAATTATTATAGGCTAAGGCGCTACTGGCCAGCACATTTAACGCTTGTAGGTGTAGCTCATTGTCATAACGTGGGTCATCGTAACGAATTTGAATGACAGTCGTTGCCAGCGCTAAACCTTGCTCGGAGCTGCGATCGTTAGACAGCAGTAATTGCGCGTAGCTGAGCTGATAAGATAGATTACTAGGCGCCAGCGCTTGTAAATGGTTGAGTAAAGTACGTTTGATCACGTAATCATTACGGTCGTCAAGCAATTGGACGCGAGCAAAAAGTAAGGTTTCATTATCAGGATATTTACGGCTGGCGCGGGTTAATAGTCGCAATGCCTCAATGGGCTCTTCTTGCTGCCATAAGATATCTGCTTGTAACACATAGGTTTCAGGGGCGAATACCTCAAACTGTCGACGCAGTTTTTGTAGCGTGGCTATTGCTGCATCCACATCATTGTTCAGTAATTCAAAAGCCATAACCTTTTTGCGTGCCGCCAGCACTAAGTCTTCCTGCATGACCGCATTTAGGTAGTATTTAGCCTGCTCAAAGCGCTGCTGACGCTCTGCACTGATGCCAAGGTAATAATAGGCTTGGTCAAGATAAGCTGAGTTTTTTGCGAGCATATTAAGCAGCTGATCAGCGCTGCGGTACTCTTCAATGTCTAAACTGACCAGCGCTGCCAATAAGGTAATTTCAGCATCATCATTAAAGCGATTATGTGCATCAAGCAATAGCTGCCATGCGTCTTGGCTTTGCTTCAAATCAAGCAAGTAGCGAATTTCATATAGGTATAAGCTTTTGCTACTAGGATTACGCAGACGTGATTGGTTGACATAAATCAGCACTGTCGCGTCTGGTTCAGTTTTACGCAAAATGTCAGCTTTTAGCGTAATAAACGGCACATAGTCTGGCTGGCGATCCAACGCCCGATTAATATGAATAAGGGCTTCTTGAGGTTCATTGAACTGGTAGAGCAGCCCTGCTTTTAGTACTGACAATGAGGCATTTTGCTCGCTATCAAGAGGCTGCAAAGCGGCAAGCAATTCACGCTTGTCATTGTCTGTATCGGGATAGATGCCAATAAGAATTTCGCTTAAATCGGCACGAGGGTCATAGCGTAGGATGCGGTTCAAGGTTTCGCTAGCCAGTGTATAATCGTGTGCTCTTAGGGCCAGATGTGCGACATAAAACCAAGCAGGAACGTGGTCAGGGTTTTGGTCTTGCCAAGTCTTGGCAAACTGTAATGAGGCGCCCACAGTCTCGTTACGTAAAGACAAACTAAGCGCTCGCTCAAATACGGCGGTAGCATCTTCTTTAAAAGACTGCTGTTTATAAATAGCCAAGGCACGGCGGGTATCCCCGCGATCAGCTGCGAACTCGGCATCCAAAAGGCTATATAGGCTCGGCTCGTTAAGCCCAGTCTGCCATACGGTTGCTGATGGTAGGCTAGTAAAAGTAGCCACACTAGCTGCCATTTTTATTCTTTTACTACTATTGCCTTTGTCACTATCGGAAGGGGCTGCCGAGGTACTAATTCTTGTCGTAGTAGTGATGACAGTATCTGGTGATAAATTTAGTAGATTGGCATGAGCAGGCGTCCCTAAGCATAGGCAAGCGGCCAACAGTAACGTTAGCTTATGATGCCGGCATAGTCGGTCAATGATGACGCGCAATAGAGCTTGGAGGCTAAATTGGTCGCTATGCTCAAGTTGTGATTGTAACGATAATCCAAAAAAAATCATAGACAGCAGTATTCACCCATTAGTTACCCATCCTAGTATGTACTCATGTCCTTTTATCCATAAGGTCACTTTATGTATTACTTGGCCTTAAGGCTACTTTATTACGTACTTATTATAATATTATCACAGACATATATTGCAGGTATTATATAGGTGGATGAGTATTATAAACAATAGTGCTCATGTTACTCAAACACTGGCAAAATTGATTAGATTTAAACGTGTATCGTTACTATCAAGGTTATTAGGGCACAAGGTTATTAGGGCTCAAGGTTATTAGAGCTGAAAAATGCCATTAGGGCCGAAAAATACTCACCACGACCCGGAACCATAATAAAAACGGGCTTAATGGAAATAACGCCATAGCGATACTATTTATTCAAACACGTTATTTAAATTATTCAAACAGGTCATGCAAACACGAGCAATTAAGACGCGGGAAGTCAATGGCTCATTAGCTCAACTGTATTTGCAGCAAGGGTTTCAAAACCTAAAATAGATATGAATAATGATAATTAAAAGTCATCAGAGCAGTTGATTTGTCGTTAGGTTACCCAAATACAAGTAGATAGTGGTAAGGCTGTAGAGCAATTATTAAATAAAGCCGGTAACAATGATATAATGGGCGGTTTTATACTTATCGTAACTGATTTTGACCTATTTTTAACCTGGTCTTTAATCTATTCAAATCAATAACGCTCATGATTTATGCGGCTAATGGCGTTTGATCATAGTATGTTTTAGCCTGCTATTCAAAACGAATTTCACCCGCTTTTAACACTCGCTTTTAAAGTCCGATTTTAAAAACAGAACAGTGGCTTTGCAAGTAAATGAGCGTTATGTTTATGGTCTATCAATAATGAGATTAGTGGTCATTGGGGTCAATCATAACACCGCACCAGTCGCTTTACGTGAGCGCCTGGCGCTCGTGGGTGAGGATGTCACTATTGCGCTTGAGCAGCTCAAAGGCTTTACTGATGGTAGCGTGATTGTCTCGACTTGCAATCGCACTGAAATATATGCGCTGGTACCACAAGCGCATGCGACTAATAATAATACAGCGACAAGCTCATCTACAGCACTTTCTAATAGTAGTGGCACTGCCATTAATGGCTCCAACTCTGGCGTCACATCAGAAGCTACAAGCGCCTATATTAATCATATTAAAACTTGGCTGGCTAATTTCAAGCAGTTTTCTGTCGCTGAGATTGACCAGTATTTGTATGTGCATCGTGACACCCACGCGCTCACTCATTGGTTACGAGTCGCAGCTGGTCTGGACTCGATGATATTAGGCGAGCCGCAAATACTCGGTCAAATTAAGCAAGCCGTTCATCTCGCGCAAACTGAGCACGCACTAAGCAATCAGTTAGGCTGGATTATTGACCAGGTATTTGCCGCATCTAAACGGGTGCGTAATGAGACCAATGTGGGCGCCCATGCAGTATCGCTTGGCTTTGCAGCCGCTAAATTAGTGACCCAGATTTTTGATAACCTACCCAGTCGTACCTTATTGGTGGTGGCCGCTGGCGAAATGAATCGCTTAGTCGCTACTCATATTGCAGGGCTTGGTGTTGGACGGGTGATTATCTGTAACCGTAGTCCTGAGCGTGCTGAAGCGCTAGCCGCTGAGCTGCGTCAGCCTAACCGCAGCGTAGAAATTAGGACGCTACAAGAGCTACCACAAGTGTTGGCGGAGGCTGATATTGTTAGTAGCTGTAGTGGTAGCATGGACTTACTGATTGATAAGACCATGACCACCCAAGCGCTTAAAAGCCGCCGTTACCAGCCGATGCTGATGATAGACTTGGCCGTGCCGCGTGATATTGATTCGGCTGTCAGTCAGATTGATGATGTTTATCTTTATTCTGTCGATGACCTACAGCATGTAATCGCTGGTAATATCGAACAGCGCCGTCAAGCTGCTGTTGATGCTGAGTTGCTAGTCAGTCAATTGGTCGTTGACATAGAACGCCGCTTTCAAGTGCGCCAAGTAGGCAAAGATATTCAGCAGTATCGTGACCGTACCCATGTGCAAGTGGACAAGTTACTTATTGAGTCGATCGGCGAACTGCAGCGTGGCGATGCGAGCCCTGAAGAAGTGATTGCTGAGTTATCACGGCGTTTGACTCAAACCCTGACTCATGCACCATCGAAGCTTATGCGTAAGGCGGCAGCTGAAGGTGATAGTGAGCTGCTAGACTTTGTGGTCTCAGGGCTACAGGACGCTTATAGCCGCTAACGACGCTTATAGTCGCTAAAAATAGGCAGTAAGTTATTGGCAAACTGCTAACAACTTACTAGGAACTGCACTGATAAGACCATTGGTAAATAGAAAATTATGCTAGAGTTACCGCTAAGCGAACAATCCGTTGTCAACCACCATTATCAATGCTAATATCAAGCTGTCATGATTGTACTGAGTCATGATACTGCTATGGTAATGTCTACGTCGTGTACGTTGCCATATCTCTGACGACTGTCGCTCAACACTTTAGCTCAACAGAGTTAAGTGAGCGAGATCAACAGTAGTCATTATCATCTGTCTGCCTCCGCGCAGCACCCATGATGGCGCTGATGTCACATGCAGCCTTGCATAGGACATACCTTACCAACGGCAATAGCGCTAGGATAAAGTGCTATATCGTCAATCCTATGTCTTACTGTCTATAAATACCCAATTATTACTGCCGATAGTTAGTAATGCCCATAGTAGTAACCTTATCGATAGCTATCTTAATAGTGAAAACTACAGGCTTTCAAAGCGGGCATTCAAAAATATACACCCAAATTTTAATAACATCTAAATAATCTAACCATGAACAAGGAACGTGCTATGCCTGCATTACTTAAAGATATTGATCCAGAAGGCTTATTAGAATATTCAGTGGTTTATACTGACCGCGCCCTCAACCACATGTCAAAAGCTTTTCAGCAAGTGATGAATGACTTATCTACGGAGCTAAAATCAGTTTATAACGCTGATGCCGTGGCTATTATTCCAGGCGCTGGTACGTATGGCATGGAAGCGGTCGCCGCTCAGCTAGCAAGAGACCAAGATTGCCTAATCATTCGTAACGGTTGGTTTAGCTACCGTTGGACCCAAATTTTAGAAAAAAATAATATCGGTAACACCACTACTGTCTTGGCTGCTGACCGCACTGAAGATACTGATGCGCCCAAGCCATTTGCTCCCGTTGATATCGAAACTGCTGTTGCCAAAATCAAAGAACACAAGCCTGGTATCGTATTTGCACCACATGTTGAAACTTCAGCCGGTATTATCTTACCGAATGATTATATTAAAGCCCTGAGTGACGCTGTTCATAGCGTTGGTGGTTTATTGGTCATCGATTGCATCGCTTCAGGTTGTGTCTGGCTTGATATGAAAGCGCTGGGTATTGACGTGATTATCAGTGCCCCGCAAAAAGGCTGGAGCAGTACCCCTTGTGCTGGTCTGGTTATGCTTAGCGACGCGGCAGTCAAAAAAGTGGAAACTACCGAATCTAATAGCTTTAGCCTCGACTTAAAACAGTGGCTCACTATTATGCGCGCTTATGAGAATGGCGGTCATGCTTACCATGCGACCATGCCTACTGATAGCTTACGTCAGTTCCGTGACACGATTAATGAAGCCAAAGAAATTGGTTTCGAGACACTATGTGATGCACAGTGGGAACTGGGTAATAAGATCCGTAAAGTACTCGAGGCCCAAGGTATCGAAAGTGTGGCAGCTGAAGGCTTTAGAGCCCCAGGTGTGGTGGTTTCTTATACCAGTCGCAATGATATGCATAAAGGCAGCGCGTTCGCTGAGCTTGGCATGCAAATCGCTGCTGGCGTTCCGCTTAAATGTGGCGAGCCTGATAGCTTTAAAACTTTCCGCTTAGGTCTATTTGGCTTTGACAAACTGACTAACGTTGATGGCGCTGTTGAGCGTTTTGAATCTACTCTCGAAAAAGTAGTGGCCGAATAAACGCATTGATTTGGCAAACGATTTACTGAATATTACAGGTAAATAATACTAATAAAAGTACTGATAAAAATACTGAGCCAACGCGTTCAGTATTTTTTTACCTATTTATTATACTTTATTATATAATGTGTTTTTATAAATAGAATTTTAGAGTAATACTTGATAAAAATTAGGTTAGGTAATCAGTTATGACTATACAGATAGACTGGCAAGCATTTACCCCAATCTCATTAGTAGGTGGCTTAATATTGGGGGTGGCGACTGTCATTTTGCTATTAGGTATGGGACGTATCGCAGGTATCAGTGGTATCGCGTCCAGCTTGTTGAAGCCCAAGCGCGTAGAGGTGTGGCAAATATTATTTGTACTGGGCCTTGTCGTCTCACCGTTATTGTATCAACTGGCATCGCCGCTACCCATTATGCAAGTGACCAGCTCATTGCCGCTATTAATTGGCGCCGGATTACTAGTTGGTTTTGGCACACGCTTGGGATCAGGTTGCACCAGTGGCCATGGAATCTGTGGTAATGCTCGGCTATCACCACGTTCAATGGCGGCAACGGTGACCTTTATGTTATTTGGTGTGCTTACGGTCTATATTGGCCGACACCTGCTTGGGCTCATCTAATCGTAGCTGGTTGCTAACAGGTTCACTATTTTGACTAGACAATATAAGAGACTAAGATGTTAAAAAATATAATTGGGCTAGTAGCAGGGTTATTATTTGGTTTAGGGCTGCTAATATCGGGTATGACGGACCCTGCCAAGGTACAGGGGTTCTTGGATGTCTTTGGCGCATGGGATATCTCCTTAGCACTAGTGATGGGTGGCGGATTAATGGTGGCCATCGTTGGGGTACAATTGGCCAAACGCCAAGGTAGCAGCTGGATTGGGACACCGATAGAGATGCCCAATAACACTACAATTAATAAAAAATTACTAATTGGTGCGATATTATTTGGTGTTGGTTGGGGTTTAGTGGGTATCTGCCCAGGACCAGGCATTGTATTGCTAGGTACTGGACAGTGGCAAGCTTATGTATTTATCCCAGCCATGGTAATTGGTATGCTGATCTATCAGTGGCTTGAGCCCAAGCTTGCTTAGAAGTCAGCTTTAAAAATAGATAGTAAATAAAAAGGTCAGCTTAATCTTAAATTAGGCTGACCTTTTTTAATGGCTGACCTTTGTTAATGGCTGACCTTTGTTAATAGCTGATCTTAACAGCTGATTGTAATGATTGGTTCTAATAGCCAGTCAGTTGTTTTTGGCTGCTCATTTTGGTTGGTGCGTGACCTTTGAGGTTTCATGTGCCAAAGATTTGGCCGCTTGGCGTAACTCAAACTTTTGTACTTTGCCGGTACTGGTCTTAGGTATTTCGGCAAAGATAATGTGTTTGGGTACTTGAAAGCCAGCCAGATGCTGGCGGCAATGCTCGATAACTGCATCACGCTGCAAGGTGCTGCCGTCATAAATCTCAATAAAGGCGACAGGTACTTCGCCCCATTTATCATCTGGTGCGGCAACCACTGCGCAGCTTTGAATTGCCGGTATTTTATACAAGACATTTTCGACTTCAATACTAGATATATTCTCACCGCCGGAAATGATGACGTCTTTAAGTCTGTCCATGATTTTGATATAGCCATCAGGGTACTTAACCCCCAAATCACCCGTGCGGAACCAGCCGTCAGCAAACGCGGCTTCGGTGGCTTTACGGCTTTTGAGGTAACCTTTCATCACCATATTACCGCGTAGGGCCAATTCGCCCATTTCTTCGCCATCAGCTTTTACCAGTTCCATGGTTCCTTGTTTGAATACATCAAACCCTGCCATTAAATGTGAGGTTACGCCTTGGCGTGATTTCTTTTGAGCGCGGGCAGCAATATCAAGATCGCTCCATTCTGCTTGCTCAGCGCAGATAGTCACCGGTCCATATGCTTCGGTAAGGCCGTAAGTGTGAGTGATATCGAAGCCCATCTCTTCCATTTGTGCGAGCATAGTTTCAGAGGGCGGTGCACCGGCAACCCAGCCTTTGACTTTATGATTGATCGCTGCTTTATATTCCGGTTTACCGCTCGCAATCATATTGTGCACTACCGGTGCTGAGCAATAATGGCTGACTTTATACTTGGCAATCAACTGCAAAATGAGATCGGCATTCATCTTACGCAGGCAGACGTTAACGCCAGCTCGCTCAGCGATAGACCACGGAAAGCACCAGCCATTGCAATGAAATAGGGGTAGCGTCCATAGGTAAATAGGATGCTTGGGCATGTCCCAATCTAAGATATTAGACACCGCATTGAGGGTCGCACCGCGATGATGATAGACCACACCTTTTGGGGTGCCCGTTGTGCCTGAGGTATAATTAAGCGCAATGGCGTCCCACTCGTCTAATGGTTTTTCCCAATTATCTAAACGGTCGGAGCTGGTAAGTAATGATTCATAGCTCATCTGTCCAAAACGCTCAATATCAACGGCGGCATCAGTGGCATGGATAACAATTAACTGAGGGAAGGTCTCATCGATAATCTCAGCAAGATCAGCAAATTCGCTATCCATGATTAAGACTTTGGCTTCAGAATGTTGCAGACAAAAAGTTAAAGCATTAATATCTAGACGAGTGTTCAAGGTGCACAATACACCGCCTGACATTGGTATGCCAAATGCGCACTCTACCATGGCTGGAGTATTGGGCAGCATAACCGCGACGGTATCGTTTTTATCAATACCTAGTTTACGTAGACCATCCGCCAACTGTTGGCAACGAGTATAAGTCTGCTGCCAGGTTTGGGTTAGATTGTTATGTTTAAGATCGTCGTAAATGATGGCGGTCTTATCAGGATAGACCTGTGCGCTGCGGATAATAAAATCAATAGGGGTGAGTGGTTGGTAATTGGCAGGGTTTTTGCCGAGACCTGTATGAAAGTCGGTCATGGAGATAGTCCTTTATCGTATTCTTATAAAATGGTGAACCAAGTATAAAACCGCTATAGTATCAGACTGGCTTAATATAGTGCTCAGCGCTCAGTCAGCTACAATTTTCACGCATCTTACTATAGCCAGTTCAAAATAAAATAGATACAGCTGTGTTAGCGCACTACTGTTATAAATTTTTCTTGCTTGCTGTTCGAACACGTGACAGAGGCTACGAAAAATTCATAACAGCAGCACTGCATCGTTTTTAGATTGGATTTACTATATTACTAGTTCTATACTTGACCTGCTATAAATACTAGGTCTTTCATTAAGGGTAATAGCGCCTAAAAAACGAGTTTGTTTGGTGACTTTCGCTCAATCGTATAACATTTTGTACTATACAGATATCTATTTTAAGCAATAATTTTAAGGCAGATGTTTAAGGTAGATGTTCAAGGCGTTTTCTTAGCGTGAAGATTCCAACTCTGACATATGCTTACTATCCTTCTATAGTAAATAGACCATACTAAGGACAGTAGACGGTACGAATTATTGAGTAGCCGTTAGCAACAGACAGTATCACCATAATGCTCACTCATCAGTCGTTTGTGTGCGTAGCTGAGAATAAAGGGGGTGTGGTACGATAGAATTAATATCAAATTTTCATATCGTTTTTATAACAATAACCCGTAGATTCAGAAGGATAATGTCATGAGCGCCAGCCTTGATACCGCCAGCCAAGCAAACCCTAGTCAAGCAAACCCTAGTCAATCAAACAACAGCATTAAAAATACCGATCGTATTGCTACCAATAGTGCTGCGATTGATGCTGCTAATGCCTCCGAGTATTACCCGCATTTGTTTACACCGTTAGATTTAGGGTTCACTACTTTGAAGAACCGTGTGGTCATGGGCTCGATGCATACCGGTCTTGAAGACCGTTTTTACAACTATGGCAAGCTTGCGGCGTATTTTGCTGAGCGCGCCAAAGGCGGTGTGGCCATGATGATTACCGGCGGTATCTCGCCCAACCGCGAGGGCTGGCTATTACCGGCAGGCGGTACCATGAACAGCAAGATGGATGTCCTTAACCATCAACGCGTGACCCGCGCTGTGCATAAGCACGACAGCAAAATTATCATGCAGATACTACATAGTGGTCGCTATGGTTATCATCCGTTTGTTGTATCGTCCAGCCCGATCAAGTCGCCAATCTCACCGTTTAAACCCCGCAAAATGAGTATCAAAAATATTGAGCAAACAGTCGAAGACTTTGCACGCTCAGCTCGTTTAGCCAAGCAAGCCGGCTATGATGGTGTTGAAGTTATGGGCTCTGAGGGTTATCTACTCAATCAGTTCTTATCGCGCCACGTCAACAAGCGTAGCGATATTTATGGTGGCGATATTCATGGGCGTATGAAGCTGGCAGTAGATGTGGTCAAAGCCGTTCGCGCGGCGGTTGGCGAAGATTTTATTATCTTATTTCGCTTATCAGTGATTGATTTGGTCAAAGATGGCAACGTCATGGATGAAGTCATCACCGTCGCTAAAGCGCTAGAAGAAGCTGGCGTGACTATAATGAATACCGGTATTGGCTGGCATGAAGCCCGCGTGCCGACTATCGTCACCAGTGTCCCGCGCGCCGCTTTTGTAGACTTTACCGCTGAGATTAAAAAACATATCAGCATTCCGATGATGGCTGCCAACCGTATCAATATGCCAGATACTGCTGAATCAATCGTCGCTAGTGGTCAAGCTGATTTGATTCAGATGGCACGCCCGTTCTTAGCGGATCCAAACTGGGTCAATAAAGCTAAAAATGGTGAGGCTGCTCGTATTAATACTTGTATTGCTTGTAACCAAGCTTGCCTTGACCACACTTTTGAAAATAAGCGCTCAACTTGTCTGGTCAACCCACAAGCCTGCTATGAGACCGAATTGGTTTATAAAAAGACTAAAAAGCCTAAAAAAGTCGCGGTTATTGGTGGCGGGGTAGCGGGTATGTCAGCAGCGCATGTCGCAGCATTACGCGGCCATAAAGTGACGCTGTTTGAAGCCAAAGATATCTTGGGCGGACAGTTTAACTACGCCAAGGTTATACCGGGTAAAGAAGAGTTCTTTGAAACCATTCGCTACTATATTAACGAGCTTGAGCACTTAGGCGTGAAGGTCAAACTCAATACCAAAGTAGATAAAGCACTGCTAGAAGCTGGCAAGTTCCATCATGTGATCGTGGCAACTGGGGTGGTGCCTAAAAGCTTGGTTGGTAAACTTGAAGGTGCAGATTTGCCGCAAGTGATGACTTATGCAGAATTACTCTCTGGACAAAAAGCAGTCGGCAATACCGTTGCAGTCATCGGTGCAGGCGGTGTTGGCTTTGATGTGAGTGAGTATCTAACGGCTCGTCATGGTCAGCCATTAGATGAGCTGCCACCTGAAACCCTAAAAGACCCAAGCTATCGTCCAAAAGCGCAATCAGTTAGTGAATGGCGTGAAGAGTGGGGCGTGACTGATGATTTTAATTATCAAAGTGAAGGCGGCTTGATTAAACCAGACGCCATTACGCCCGTACGCCAAGTCTATCTGATGCAACGTACTAAGGGGCGCTTGGGTGGCAGTCTCAATAAAACGACCGGCTGGGTCCACCGTGCTCATGTCAAATCGCATGGTGTTATTCAAGTGTCAGGGCTACAGTACGAAAAAATCACTAACGAAGGCATCTGGATCACCAATAATCAAGGCCAAAGCCAGCTGCTGCGTGTTGATAGCGTAGTAGTGTGTGCGGGTCAAGAGTCAGTAGTAGATTTGATGCCCAATGTTGGCGACGCGCCTGATGCACAATATCATTTGATTGGCGGAGCCAAACTGGCCGCTGAGCTAGACGCCAAACGTGCGATACGTGATGGGGCTGAGGTAGCGGCAGGAATTTAACAGTTAAATAAAGCTATAGAAGTGGCGAAGTATTCTATTTCGCTATTCACTTAATGATCGCATGTCGATAACCCGCTTAATTTTAGGCGGGTTTTTTATTGGTTATATTTCTTTTTATTTATCTCGTAATCCCTCAAATCAAAAAATTTATATCCAAACTTAGGTTGGGTATCACCTTGACTTGCTAACCTTTTCATCAACTTAAAACTTTCAGATTCTTTACTATATCTATAATAATTAAATATTATTATAGATAAGACTATCGCTCTGACTACAAATCAGACGAGCATATAAACTTATCCTAAATAAGCAGGCGTAGGATGGGTTATCTAAAGCGTAACCCACCAAGTTTATGATTCTAATATCCAATGGTAGATTACGTCTAATCTTCATTCTTTACGAGAGTTCGAAGAAACTAATCTACCTTATTCCCTTTCTAATACAATACCGTCAAAATAACCTCGCACACCACAACGTCCCGATCTGAATTGGTCGTCAATGTCTTTTAATAGTAGCTGAGTCTTACCTTTATAAGGTGCTGGATACAAGCGCAGCTCAAGAATTTCATCTTGTCCATCGTCATTAATGACCCAGTGATTCTGAGACCATGTTGCAATGTTGTCTCCAACATCACAGGTATGAAAATTAGTAAAAAATAAAGTTCCCTCTATAATTGAGAGATAAGGTTTATTAGCGACACTATAAATCGATAAAGTATTCGTTACCTCTTGCGGATCATTCCGGTTAGTTTCTGAATTGTATATTGAGGTTTTAAAAGTTTGAGAAAACTTGCCAAACTCATTTTTGCTAGGTAAATCAGAACGACTTAGCTCGTCTGGGAAGTTCCAAGCCACACCATAATAATTCTTATCTTCAATATACTCTTTATACTCGCGGATGAGACACTCTGTTTCTTTACACGTGTTGCGCTGAAATTTAAGCCAAAGTCGTTGATCGATAATCATGTTACCTTTAAGAATTTCGCTGTCTTCATAATCAAAAGTATTAGTGAGATTTTGTTTATATTTTTTCGCCATAGCATCATCGAGTTTGGAAAGCTCAGGACTTTTACAAATAGTTTTTTCTACCCAAGTAGCAGCTTTTTTGCAATCGAAACTTGCTGAATTTGCCTGAGTAGATAATAAAGAAGCTCCTAAAATACTTGCTATGGCTAAGACTAGTTTTTTCATATTATTCTCGTTTTCTTAAAGCTTGATGATATTTTAATGAAGTTATTGTAGATACAAGAGTAAGTCATTAGCAGCGCAACTCACCAAATTTGATATCTAATAGTGAATTACGTTTAACTTTTCCTATTTATGAGAATTTGATAAGTCCAATCCAGCCTTATTTACCATGTACCCATATTTTCCATCGAAATCCAAGGTTCGACGGGTTCTAAGCGCTCACCATCTTGCAGCAATTCGATTGAAATATCGTTAGGGTCTTTAACAAAGGCCATATACCCATCTCTAGGCGGTCTTAATATATCGACACCCGCTGTCATAAATGTTTCGCATTGCTCATATATGTTGTCGACCCTAAAGGCAAAATGCCCAAAGTTGTCTCCATTGCTATATTCTTTTTCGTCCCAGTTATGAGTAACCTCAATCTCTGGAGCACCGTCATGAGTTGCTAAAAAGTATAAGCTAAATCGTCCTGTCTCAGAGTCTTTCTTCCTAAGAAGCTCTAAACCCATAAGCTCACAATAGAAGTGTAAGGTGTCCTCTAGTTTGTTGGTTCTAATCATTGCATGTAAGTACTTCATAAAAATACCTTATAATTTATGGTGGTCTGAAAAAATGTAGCGGTAAAGTTTTAACTGGTAGCGACAGCTTTGAATGAATCTATATCTTATTTTTATGTCTTCTTCATCAAACGATAAAAATCTCAAATTTCCATCTCTGTAACCAGCCATTCACAAAAATCATCAACTTGAGCTGCTAAATTTGGCTGTGTTTGTTTAAGCTCGTCCAGCTTAGCTCTGATGTCCTTCTTATTGTATTTGACCCCTGTCAGCGTATCTCTTAAGACATCAATTAATTCGATATTTAGTGCATCAGAAAAAATAACCACTTCTTCGATCACCGCCTGTTTTACATCCATATGTAAATCAATCATGCCCCAATCAAAGCGCGTTTCGATACGATGGGAGAATTCAGGGGTTTTGCCAAAGCGCCAATTCCAGTCTGACATTTGCTGGTAGTATTTATTGAGATTAGGCTGCTTGGCGAGACTGGCTTCATCTAACTCTTCTATTTTGACTGTTTGTCCGTAATATTCACAAAACGCCTCAATAATTGCTTCGGACAACATCTTGTGATTGATGTCTTTATTGAATTCAACCAAGTTAGCAACCCGTGAGCGCACGGACTTGATACCTTTTGCTTGCAATTTTAGCGGGTGCGGATTGAGATAATCACCAAGCTTTTGCATGTCAGCATTCACCAGTAAAGTGCCGTGATGAAAGCTACGATCAACTGCATGTTTAAAGGCGCTACCTGATATTTTACGATCGCCAACTTGCATGTCGTTACGGCCGGATAGCTCAGCATCTATGCCCAGCTTCTTCAGGGCATTAACAATAATGGTGAAGTTAGCCGTTTGATCGTAGCCATCTTTAGGCGATAAAAAGGTAAAGTTGGTATTGCCTAAATCATGAAATACCGCGCCACCACCACTTTGACGGCGAGCTAGAAAGATATTGTCTTCTTCCATTTTGTCAGTCTTACATTCCACCCAAGGGTTTTGTGAGCGCCCAATAACCACAGTTTCAGAATTACGCCATAAAAATAGCGTGTGTGAGTTGGCGTCAAGCGCTTGAAATATCCAATCTTCGGTCGCTAGATTAAACCAAGGGTTAGTCACCGCAGATTTTAAGATGCGTAGTTTCATTTATTCGATTCCTTGTCCATTACGGTATTTATAATGATTTTTATCAGTTAACTGTTATAGATTGGCTTATCGACACTAGAGGCAATCATTTTTACTGATGTGCGATTAAAACTTAATTATTCTTTAAGACTGGCAATTTAGCGAGATAAAAAATCTAAACGTATTAATAGAGTAGATGCTTTGACCAGTGCTTTTAACTATTAAGATTAACACTATTGGATTGAGAATTGGGTAGGGGATTACAGCTAGAGTTTAAGAAAGGGTTGAAAGGGTTTCAGATTTATGGAAAATTTACAGGTATGTCGAGGAATGAATTGGTATATGATGAAGGCTATGACACTAAATTTTAAGCTATCAGCGGCATAGCCAGTTCAAAATAAAATAGGTACATTTATAACAGCAGTACTGTATCGTTTTTAAATTGGATTAACTATATCATCGGGTGTATTAAAAGGAGATTTATATGAAAGCGGCACGTTTTTACGACAAAGGCGATATTCGTATTGAAGACATCCCAGAGCCTACTGTAGAACCAGGTACGGTCGGAATCGACGTTGCTTGGTGTGGTATCTGTGGTACTGATTTGCATGAGTTTATGGAAGGTCCTATTTTTATTCCACCTTGTGGTCATCCCCACCCCATTTCAGGAGAGTCTGCCCCAATCACTATGGGTCATGAATTCTCAGGCGTCGTTTATGCTATCGGTGAGGGCGTTGATGATATTGAAATCGGTCAGCATGTCGTGGTCGAACCATATATCATCGCTGATGATGTTTCTACCGCGCCTGGTGAGAATTATCATTTATCAAAAAATATGAACTTTATCGGTCTGGGTGGTCGCGGCGGTGGTTTGTCTGAAAAAATTGCGGTCAAGCGACGCTGGGTACATCCTATCTCTAATAAAATCCCATTAGATCAAGCAGCCTTGATTGAACCGTTAGCCGTTGGCTATCATGCTTTTGTCCGCAGTGGTGCCAAAGCAGGTGACATTGCTTTGGTCGGTGGTGGTGGTCCGATTGGCTTGTTATTGTCTGCAGTTTTGAAAGCCAAGGGTATTACCGTAATTCTCACTGAATTGAGTACCAAACGCAAAGAGAAGGCTAAAGAAAGTGGCGTTGCCGATCATGTTCTAGATCCGACTGAAGTAGATTTGACTGAAGAAGTCATGAAGCTTACGGATAATCGTGGTGTAGACGTGGCCTTTGAATGTACCAGCGTCAATAAGGTATTAGATTCGTTAGTTGAACTCACCAAACCTACTGGTGTGGTCGTGATTGTCTCTATCTGGAGTCATCCAGCCTCCGTAAATGTCCATAGCGTAGTCATGAAGGAACTCGATATACGCGGAACTATCGGCTATGTAAACAATCATCAAGAAACCATCAAATTGGTCGAAGATGGCTCGGTTAATCTTGAGCCCTTTATTACTCAACGCATCCAGTTGGATGATTTAGTTTCTAAAGGCTTTGAGACCTTAATTCATAATAATGAGTCAGCGGTGAAAATCATTGTAAACCCAAACCTATAAATAATAAGGCAAGGAACCAGTGGTCATGGACTAGGGCTGTTTAGCCAGGTGGTCTTAATTGGTACGTTGGACTGAATCAATCCTCAAGCGGCTTGCATTCACCTGGGAAAACGTACACACAGTAAATACCTCTGTAAGCTTTGTAAATTAAGCATTATGAAGGTATTTGCTGTCTCTATATTAGGGCGTGTTGTCTGTTTAATGACTGCTCTGTAATAACTTATACCAAGATTGAGAGTATTTACGTACACGGATTGTGTCCTAATAAGCCCTGTTTGATAAGCGGTTAGATCATCTAAATTATCCTATATAAAATTCCTTTATCCACTATAGTATTCAGGATTTTTAGACCTTAAGCTTGTCACCAATATTCGGTAGTAACTCATTAATTTGGTGTTGCTGAAAGACCTTGGCGCCACGCGAAACGGTGGCAATACCGACCCCAAGTCTGGCACTAATCTCTCTTTGCGTCACTCCTTGATGCAGCAGCGCAAAAATCTTTAATCGATTCACTAGTTCTTGCTGTTCTTTGTCGGTCAGCAATGCTTCTAATATCTCCGACAGCTGTTCTTTATCATTAGTTTCCAGCAGCAAATCTAATAAATAATCGTATGCTCCGTTGGACGAAATGTCCTCTGTTGGCATGTTGATCTCCTTTTTATAAAAATAAATTAAAGTGGTTGATTCTTTGCAAGTTTGCGACCGCTTCAAGCATCACTTGATGCACTGTAGGTAGTGTAGCCTGTAGTTCTACGATCTAGTTCTTGGTTCCAGAATACTTCCTAGTCCCATAATTAAATGCAAGCAATTGTAAAAATAAGCGTTAAATACTCTGAAGGTAATGCTTAAGCTTGACCTGAAATAAAACTTGGCTTAGAATAATGTTTCATTGTACTAGAACATGATAACAATTACTTTATTATATCGTACAAAACTAATCTTCAAAACGGCTTTATTAAACAGCTTTCTTAACTAATTTTCAAAAATATTGAGGTTTTAATATGACCACTGTAAATGAGGCAACTGCTACCAATAGTTACGGGCTACCTCAATTGATATTACCCAGTAATGACGGTTTGTATGGTGAGTTCGGTGGCAAGATTGCCCACCCTGATCTGGCCAAAGCCATGGATGAGATAGAAAAGGGCTTTCGTGAAATTATCAAAGAGGATGATTTTATTATTGAAATGCAGCGTTTGCGCGAGACTTATATCGGTCGTCCAAGTCCTATATATCATGCCAGACGTTTAACGGAGCATTGCGGCGGGGCGCAAATTTATTTCAAGCGTGAAGATTTAAATCATACTGGTGCCCACAAGATAAATCACTGCTTGGGTGAGGTGTTACTGGCAAAAAAATTAGGCAAGACTAAGGTAATTGCAGAAACAGGAGCAGGGCAGCACGGGGTGGCACTGGCAACTGCGGCGGCCTTGATGGGTATTGAGTGCGAGATACATATGGGGGTGGTTGATATTAAAAAAGAACACCCGAACGTCAGCCGTATGAAGATTTTAGGCGCAAAAATCGTCCCTGTATCACGTGGCGCAAGTACTCTAAAAGAGGCCGTGGATAGTGCTTTTGAAGCTTATCTTGGCGAGCTAGAGACCAGTATGTTTGCGATTGGTTCTGCTTTAGGACCGGCACCCTATCCTGAAATAGTGAGTTACTTCCAATCGGTGGTTGGACGTGAAGCCCGCGCACAGTTTTTAACCACGACTGGCAAATTACCCAATAAAGTAGTGGCCTGTGTCGGTGGTGGCTCGAACGCTATCGGTATATTTAGTGGGTTTTTGGGTGATGAAAATGTCGAGTTAGTAGGGGTTGAACCTGCTGGTGAAGGCTTAGATACCCCAAACCATGCAGCAACCATGACTCTAGGTGTTAAAGGTGAGATTCATGGCTTTAAATGTTATGTGTTGCTTGATGATAAAGGCCAGCCTGCTCCCGTACATTCGATTGCTTCAGGTTTAGATTATCCTGGAATTGGGCCGCAACACTCATATTTAAGAGATGAAAAATTGGCCACTTATGAGTCTGCAACAGATGCTGAGTGCTTAGAAGCCTTTATGGCGTTGTCACGATTAGAAGGAATTATTCCAGCTTTGGAGTCTGCGCATGCCATTGCCTACGCGATGAAAATTGCCAAGGACTTACCCGCCGAGGATACTATTTTGATCAACTTATCAGGGCGTGGGGACAAAGATATTGATTTTATTTTAGATAAAGTGAAGTTGTAGTCTAATATTATGGTTGTGGAGTGGGTTACTGCGAGCGTAAGCCACTCCAACGTCATTATTCAACGTCGTTAGTTAAAGTGGTTATTCAAAGTGATTATTTAAAGTGATTATTTAAAGTGATTAGTCAACGTTATAACTGACACAAATCACGCTACTTAAACAGTCTCTATTATTATCTTCCCAAGGTGAAGGTATTGGTAACGCTGCCATTAACTGGTAGCGTGGCATTGCCCAACCGTCTCTCTTATTGCCCTTATCATCTTTGCTGGGCACTGGATACTTTTTCTTACGCTCGCGGTCGGACAGTGCGATAAAATCAAGAAAACTTTGCGCGTCTTGAGCCAAGGTACTGTTAGAGCGTTTGGATAATTGTGTCATTGCTTGTGTGTATTTGGGATCAAGAAATTCGTGTACAGCATCATCTGTCCAGCGGGTATTGTCTGAACCATAAAACAGCACATAGCGATACAGGCTAAATAAATCTTTTGCATCTTGAATAAAATAACTTTTTGGGTAACGCCGGATATAATCTTCCCAAAAGTTAGCACGGGCAATCACTTCGCTAAAAGACACTGCAACCGCCGCATCGTTCCAAAAAATACCTTGATTGTCTTTTGCCATACGCTGAATAAACTTTGCTTGATCGCCCGGTAGATAAGGAACAAACAAGTCAGCCATCGCCTTTAAATTATGATGAAATGTGAAGATGCCTTCGCCTAAATATAGCAGGCTAACGTCAGCGTTATTCGCTACTAATTCAATAAGGTAGCGTCCACGTGGGCTCAGTGTTTTTAGTTGCTTAACAGATAATCCTTGGCCTTGTTCTATGGTTGCTACTACCTCGTAAAAGTCTGCATCGTCCATATCATCATTAGACCCTAAAAAACGTCCGTACAGCGCCTGATACTCCTTTAGCCACTGCAGTATTTCGACGTTATCAGTCATTGGCAAGCAAGCATTTAATTGCCGCTGGATAGCGTGAATATCTTCGATTTTACTTTTATTATCAATGGCTGTCATAGCCTCACTGAGCTTAGTGCAAACCAGCTTATCTGTTAGCTTTTTTTCAGACAGCTTTATCAACGCAGTCGCTAATGCCTTTGGGGTTTTTGCCTCTATTAGAGGTTCTGCATTTGGCTGCTCTACAGTTTGCGTGGATTTTGATTTGGTTTTGGATGTTTCTGGCAGATCAGCTGGAGGCTGGCAAGCGCTCATAGCAAATAATAGGCTTGCTCCCATCATCAGTGCTAATGTGGTCTTTTGCATAATTTGAATCCTTTAGGGTAATCTTATTAACTTAATACGGTTATAAGAGTACTTGAATAATGAGTATTATAAATATCGATATCACGTTATATGGGCGTTTTTGTTTGTAAAATATGCTTGAATAACATCATTGATCCCCTATAAAGGAAATTGAGAATTAACAGAACGCTAAGTGAATTCAATAAGTAGAACTAATTTTTACTCATTTAGCTATAAACTTTATAATGATAGACAAGGCACCTCATGGCACACGATAATTTATTCGAACCCGTCAAGATGGGTAAGCAAACTCTGAAAAACCGCATTGTTATGGCACCATTAACGCGCTTACGTGCCGTTGAACCGGGTGACGTACCAACAGCATTGGCGGGTGAATACTACTCACAACGCGCAGGCGCAGGTCTTATTATAACTGAAGCAACCCAAGTCTCGTTTCAAGCAAAAGGCTATGCAGGTGCGCCAGGTCTACATACGCAAGATCAGATGGTTGCGTGGAAAACTATCGTTGACAATGTCCATGCAAAGGGCAGTAAAATAGTTGTGCAACTTTGGCATACGGGTCTCGTTGCCCATGAGAGCGTCCAGCCTGATGGTAAAGCGCCCATCTCAGCCTCCGATATCGATGTCGGCGTACGTACTTCTCTACGCGATAGCGACAATCAAGCGATTCGTGTCGCTGCAACACCGCCGCGTCCAGCAACTATAGCTGAGATCAAGCAAGTTATCGCTGACTTTGCACAGGCGACTAAGCTTGCCCAGCAAGCAGGCTTCGATGGCGTAGAGGTTCATGGTGCTCATGGTTATTTATTACATCAATTTTGGGTTGAGCAAACCAATAAGCGCGATGATGAATACGGCGGCAGTCGCGAGAACCGTGCGCGCATAATGCTCGATGCTATCGATGCTTGTGTCGATGCTTGGGACAGAGATCACGTTGGTGTCCGTGTCTCGCCACTCGGCAGCTTCAATAATGTGGATGCCGGCTACGAAGAAGACAAAAATATCTGGTTAATCGAGCAAATCAATAAGCGTGATTTGATGTATTTGCACTTGTCTGAGCCGGATTGGGCAGGTGGTACACCATACAATGATGGTTTCCGTCAAAATATTCGCGCAGTCTTTGATAATACTATTATCGCAGCTGGTGGTTATACTGCTGAAAAAGCGGAGAGAAATGTTCGCGAAGGGTACATTGATGCCGCTGCTTTTGGCCGTGACTATATTGCCAATCCTGATCTGGCTGAGCGTATTCATCAGGGCGCCGCGCTTAATGATCAGCATCCAGAAAGCTTCTATGGTGGTGGTACAGCAGGCTATACCGATTATCCATTTTTAGACCAAGCCTAATAACTGTTTATTTATAGACAGCTGTTAAAAAAGCCACCTTGCTAGCGATAGCCAGGTGGCTTTTTTATAATAAACTTCCAATATTTAATTTTAAGCGAATATTTTAACCAAAATTACCCGTTTGATAGTCATGCAGAGTCCGCTCTAGCTCATCAGCGGTAGTCATTACAAAGGGACCATAGCTGGCAATCGGCTCACCAATAGGCTCGCCACTGAGCAGCAGTAACTTAACGGGCACTGAGACACTATCAGAGGTGACAGGATAGTTCAGTTCGATGACATCAGTAGATGGGCTGGATGACTGCTGAGACTCAGAGTTCTCAGTTTGTAGAGGTGTTGTTTGTTTGGTAGGCGCAGCAAACTGAATCAGCTTGCCAGCATCAACTAGAGTGTCATTGACAAGTAGCTCGCCCTCTTGCACCAGCAGCATAACATTGTGGCTATCAGGAACATTGAGTGTGGTGACGCCCGTGGTTAGCAGTTCAATATTCCATAAGTTAACGGGCGTAAAAGTCGTTGCAGCGCCGCGCTTATCTTGGTACTCTCCTGCGATGATAGTGGCGCTACCGATTTTTATACTATTGTCTGTAACTTGCTCATCAGCAGTGTCTTTATAAGCAGTGTCTTTATAAGCAGTACCAGTAGCGTTGTCGCCAGCTTCACTAGCTTGACTATACAGATCAATAACGGGCATGTTAGTACGTCTAATCGTTTGGTGGTTTGGCGCTGTCAGTTTGTCTGCTTGTGGTAGGTTGATCCACATCTGCACCATGCTAAAGACCCCACCGTGCTGTCCAAAGTCTTTTGAGTGAAATTCTTCGTGCATGATACCGCGCCCTGCGGTAATCCATTTGACATCTCCCTCCGAAATAGTACCGCAACCACCTGCTGAATCGGTATAACTAAGCTGACCAGCATAAGCGATGGTCACTGTCTCAAAACCTCTATGTGGATGCTGACTCACCCCATACGGATGAGTATCATAATAGATATTAGGTGCAAATGTCCTTGGTAAGCCATAATCAAACAACAAAAAAGGGTCAGTGTGCTGGTAATTAAAGTCAGGATCTTCACTAAAATGACTGATCAACGTTTTTACATGAAAGCCATCACCTATCCAATGACTGGGATTATCACCATGAACTTTTTTGATTGCGCGCATGTATTACCTCATAAAATTAAGTTTATTATCGGATTAATATAAAAGATAAGCGGGAAGTTACAATCAAACTCACTGTGACGCTTTGCTTATTAGCCGGCTTCGGTTAGTAAATTAGGTTTCAATTAAACCACTTCACCGCAGACAAAGCCGCTGGCCCATGCCCACTGAAAGTTATAGCCACCAAGCCAACCGGTCACATCGAGGACTTCACCAATGAAGTATAGTCCGGCCTGATGGTTGCTTTGCATATTTTTGGAGGAGACTTCATCCGTTTTGACTCCACCGCGCGTAACCTCAGCAGTGCGATAGCCTTCAGTACCTGACGGCTTAATCCGCCAGCCATTAATGGTCGCTCCAAGCGCCGTTAAACGCTCGTCTTTAATATTGGCCAGTTCAGTATCTTTAATATCGTCCCACAGCGCCGTTTGTAGGGCGGTCAGTAGTTTTTTGGGCACGCTGTTATCGGTATAGTCAGCCAGTACCGTGCGCACCAGCTGCCTTGGGTGCGACTTTTTATGGTCTAGCAGCAGCGCAGTCATATCGATATCAGGGAGTAAGTTAATGTCAATATATTCGCCTGTCTGCCAGTAGTTAGACAATTGCAGCATGGCAGGACCAGACAGACCACGATGGGTAAAGAGCATTGGCAGACGAAACGAGATCCGCGCATTACTCGCAATCACTGGTAAGCTAATACCTGCCAACGCACGAATCAGCTCACCGGTTTTATCGGTAAAAGTAAACGGCACGAGACTGGCATCGATCGGGTTTAGCTTATGGCCAAATTGCTGTGCCAGCTCATAGCCTAAACCACTAGCCCCCATTGTTGGAATAGAGAGGCCACCAGCCGCAACCACCAATGATTCACAGCTATACTGAATTTGGGCGGGTTTTATCTCATTTGCAGGATCATTTTTATCCTTCTTGCTGAGCTTCTTACTGGTTAAAAGCTGAAAGCGTGCCTCATCATTGTTAGCATGACTGTCATTTTGTTCAACTATTTGCACCTGCTCAATTTGAGTATTAAGTCGCACTTGCACACCAGCAGCCGCGCATTCATCAAGTAGCATTGATAAGATATCTTGTGCAGAATCATCACAAAACAGCTGCCCATGCTCGCGTTCATGATAGGCAATTTTGTGTTTTTCAACCAAGCCAATAAATTCCCAGCTGGGATAACGGCTTAGCGCTGATTTACAAAAATGTTGATTGGCACCGATAAAGTGCTCAGGTTCCACAAAATAGTTGGTAAAGTTACAGCGACCGCCCCCTGACATGAGAATTTTTTTCCCCGCTTTATTGGCATGGTCGAGTACCAACACTCGGCGTCCACGGCGACCAGCCGTGAGCGCACAGTATAGCCCCGATGCACCAGCACCGATGATAATGACATCGTAATGGGAGTGGTTTTTTCCATTATGATTATTGTTCATAGCGGTTATTTTCCATTGCGGTTAAGTTTATAAAGCGATAGGTTTAAAAAAATATTGATTAAAAAATACTTTTACGGCTTAAAAAGAGCTGTTTAGAGTGGCTATTGTCCATATTTAATTTGGTGTTACAAGGGTTAAATAACAACCAATCTAAAAAATTTCAAATAATATCAACGACTATACAGCTACTAGTAGTAGGCAATAGGTGTACACATGTATTTCGAAATTATTACCATTAACGGTTGATGTCTTGCATCACTCGCCCTTATTTGTCAAACTGCTAGTAGGTGTCACACATTATGGAAGATGACCCCACATCACCGGTATAGATAACCATTATGAACGATAATTTGTACCGGTAATAATAATTAAAAAGGATTATAACCATGACTCAAAAATCATTTCCCATTGCGGCTGAGTTCGTCGCCGCCGCCAATACTAGCCCTGAACAGTATGCTGATACCTATCAAGATTCTATTAACTCGCCTGCCGCGCTTGAAGCTTTTTGGGCTGAGCGTGCTGAACAAATTGACTGGATAAAAAAGCCCACCAAAGTCAGTAATGTTAATTATGATTTAGATGATTTTCGCATTAAATGGTTCGAAGATGGTGAGCTTAACATTTCGGTCAACTGTCTCGATAGGCACCTAAAAACCAATCCTTATAAGCCGGCTATTATTTGGGAAGGAGACCATCCTTCCTTGCACAAGATTATATCATTTAAAGAGTTGCATTCCGATGTCTGTCGCTTAGGTAACGCCATGCGTAAGCTTGGTGTTACAAAAGGCGACCGGGTGACCCTTTATATGCCGATGATACCGGAAGCTATTATAGCCATGCTGGCTTGTACTCGAATTGGTGCGGTGCACTCGGTGGTATTTGGTGGCTTTTCAGCTGAAAGTCTAGGTAACCGAATCGTTGACAGTCAGTCCAAACTGGTTATTACCGCTGATGAAGGCTTGCGTGGTAATAAACGTACCCCGCTCAAAGCAAATGTCGATCGCGCGCTGGACATGGAGGGTACCGACAGTGTTAAAAATGTCATCGTGGTACACCGCACAGGTAACTCAGTACCGATGAGCGGTCGCCGCGATATTTGGTATCATACCTTGGTAGAAAGTGAAAAAGAGCAGTGCGAACCAGAAGTAATGAATGCCGAAGATCCACTGTTTTTATTATACACCTCTGGCTCTACTGGTAAGCCTAAAGGGGTATTGCATACTACTGGCGGCTATATCACCTACGCGCTGTCGACCTTTCGTGATGTTTTCGATGTTAAGGATGACGATATTTACTGGTGTACGGCTGATGTCGGCTGGGTGACTGGACATACCTATTCCACCTACGGACCGCTTGCTAATGGTACGACAACTGTAATGTTCGAAGGCGTACCAGAATATCCAACGTGGGCGCGAGTCGGTCATATTATCGATAAACATAAAATTAGTATCTTATATACGGCGCCAACGGCCATTCGCGCGATGATGAAAGAAGGCGATGCCTTTGTCCGCGAGTCTGAGCGCTCAAGCCTACGTCTGCTCGGTACAGTCGGTGAGCCCATCAATCCTGAAGCGTGGGACTGGTATTACAATGTGGTTGGTAGTGGTCACTGTCCGGTTATCGATACTTGGTGGCAAACCGAAACCGGTGGTGTCTTACTAGCACCTATACCAGGTACGGTGGCGCTTAAGCCAGGCGCTGCCATGAACCCACTATATGGCATCATACCGGATGTTATGGATACTGATGGCACAGTGCTCCACGGGCCTGCTGAGGGTAATTTAGCGATTAGAAATAGCTGGCCGGGACAAATGCGTACTATTTATAATGACCATCCGCGTTTTTTAGAGACTTATTTTACCAACTATCCAGGTTATTACTTCACCGGCGATGGTGTACAGCGTGACGAAGATGGACACTACTGGATAACTGGACGTGTTGATGATGTACTCAACGTCTCAGGACATAGATTGGGCACTGCTGAGGTTGAAAGTGCTATAGATTCGCATCCTTCAACTGTCGAAGCAGCCGTGGTTGGCATGCCGCATGAGATCCGCGGAGAGGGTATTTGCGCTTTTATTATTCTCAAATTAGGCGAAATTGCCAATGATAACCTAAAAGCTGAGCTGAATCGGCATGTACGGAATGAAATTGGTCCGATTGCCAACCTAGACGCCATCTATATCGTAGAGGCCCTGCCCAAAACGCGCTCCGGCAAAATTATGCGCCGTATCTTGCGTAGCCTTGCTGCTGGACAATATATAGGATTGGGTGATCTATCCACCCTAGCTGATAGCTCGGTTATTAATCATTTGGTTGAAGTGGTCAAGGCTGAACGTAAAGTTTGCCATTAATAGATAGTGGTTATCAGAGACTCAAAATAAGCCATGTTGTTGAAGATAGCATGGCCTTGTAATGTGCTTTTTTAATAGATATAGCGTTGGATTATAATAAAACAGCTGCTTTGAATTAAGTCTTTTTAAGTTATCTAAGTTTCCTTTTTACTGATTGTTCTATATTTTATAAGGCTTATCGTCATTATGACCGACCACTCTGTCACTGATTTAAATAATACCAAAACCCACAGTTCTAATACTAATAATGGCGTAGCAAAAATAGCCATCATCGGCGGTGGGTTGACCGGTTTGTTCACTGCAACTTTGTTAGAGCGTACATTCGGTCAGCAAGCAGATCCCTCTGACCCTCAAAAACTGCCTCCACAGATAACTGTTTTTGAAAAATCACGTAGTGTTGGCCGTTTAGCAACGCGCTATCGCACCGATGAGCAGAGTGATAAAAACTGGCAATGGGCATTTGGTGCACAGTTTTTTACTGCCAAGTCAGACAGTTTTTCGCAGTTTATTGAACCGTGGTTGGGAACAGGTATGCTACAACCATGGTGCGCACAGGTGGTCAATTTAACGCCAGCCACTGAGGATGCACAACCTATCATCAATAAAAAGGAGCAATGGGATACCACCCATGCGCGTTATATTAGCACTCCGAAAATGACCAGCTGGGGTCGGGCATTAGCCGACGACCTACAATTGACTAGGGTAACGTTCAAAACCTGTGTCGCACCGCTAAGTGCTTCAAAAACTCATCAGCTACAAGAATATTCTACTCATAAAAAAACCGAGCTGTTTGATACCGAGGGTGACAGTTTAGGCTGGTTCGACTGGGTCATTTGCACTGCGCCAAATGATCAGGCGGTAGCCTTGATGGCAAATAGCAACTTTAGTGAACAAGCAAAGATTACCGAGCCCCAGATGCAGGCGTGTTATACGCTGATGTTGGGCTGGGACAGTGTGCAGCAGTTACCAGCAACTTTTAGTCGCCATTTGACCAACGCGACCAATGTTGTGCTGCCAGGGTGGGATGTGGCTTATATGCATGGTTCTATACTTGATAGAGTATTCGTTGAGCATCACAAACCGGGGCATGGCGATTTATCACCAAGCGTGACTATCCATGCGCGTAATGACTGGTCACAAGTACATGTTGATGACGATATTGAAACAGTAAGATCACAATTATTAGCTGCAGCGCAGCAAGCACTTAATTGGAATAATGATACGGCCCCTAGCCAAATAGATTGCCATCGCTGGCGTTATGCGGCAACGGTTGTTACTGACACCAATAAAGAACAAGGTATCTTAGTAGATGATAACCAACAATGGATTGTAAGTGGTGATTGGTGTGGTCGGGGAAATATAGAAAGCTGTTACCAAGCAGCTGAACAGACGGTAAAGGTTATGATGGCGACATTAAGTCAATAGATTAAGTACACTAATTGTGTGAAAGGTTTCGAGTTAATAATCTCTGCCATATAAAATGAGTACTACGGACAAAAAAAGGCCCACAAAGGAGAGACTGTGGGCTGAGGAAAACTGAGTATGTAGCTGACTACAGGTTCAGTGGTTGTTACTTATTATTATTGGTTTTTTAACATCTCGGCGCAGAATTCCCCTACTTCTAAAGTAGTGGGATGAATGCGTATTTTTGGGTTACTATTTGGTGTATATGTTATATTAATTAATTATTATAGCGCCAATGACAAACAACTTCCATATGAGCAAACAAATCCTTAAAGCCTATAAAATCAGACTGTACCCGACAGAGGATCAACAAATACTCTTTGCTAAGTCGTTTGGTTGCACGCGCTTTATTTGGAACAAGATGCTTAGTGATAAGATTGAGCATTATAAAGAGAGTAAGACTGAGCTTAAAAATACCCCTGCTCAATATAAGACTGAGTTTGAGTGGCTAAAAGAGGTTGATAGTTTGGCGCTGGCCAACGTCCAGCAGAACCTACGCAGTGCTTATAATAAATTCTTCAAACAAGGGTCAGGCTTCCCTAAGTTCAAGAAGAAAGGCATCAAAGACAGTTACACCACCAACAATCAAAAGGGTACGGTAGCGGTCACACAAAGCAGCGTTAAGTTGCCTAAAATCGGTCACATCAAGGCGAAGATACACCGCTCTATCAATGGCTTAATTAAAAGCGCTACCATCAGTAAAAGCCCATCCGGTAACTACCATGTCAGCTTATTGGTTGAAACAGTGGTCGATGACCTGCCTAAAACCCAGTCAAACACCGGTATTGATTTAGGATTAATAGACTTCATCGTCCTATCAGACGGGTCAAAAGTTGCTAATCCTAAATTTCTATCAAAATTGCAAAATAAACTGGCGCGAGAACAAAAAATATTGG